>SHYY01000088.1 GCA_009692555.1 Myxococcales bacterium | reverse complement strand
CGGCAGCCCAACGGGGAGATCGACGTGGAAGTAGTCGTCCTGGTTGCCTTATCCCAGGAGCCTGTTGGGGTAAGGCGCCTACTGCGGCAGCCGATCCCTTCGGCCATGCTTCGTCGCTCCTCCTCGAACTGCAGAAAGCAGTCCGTCGTCGTCGCTCCTCCCCTGGCCTCGGTTTCGGCTGCCTCGCTACGGCGCATTACCCCAACAGGCTCCTCGCGGTTATAGTTCGGGGCGGTGAAGATCCGCAGCAAGCTGGTGCTGTTGTTGTCCGCCGCCCTGGTGGTCACGATGGTGGCCTCGACCTGGCTGCGCATCCGCCTGACGCGCGATCGCCTGGAGCGGCGCGCACGGGACCAGGCCACCGAGACCGCCGCCGACATCGCCTCCGACCTCGAGCAGCACATCAAGGAGGAATCGGATGATGACGACATCTCCGAGCGGCTGAAGTTCGCGCTGCGCCGCCATCCCACCGTCGCCAACATCGAGTTCCGGATCGAGAGCGAGGAGGAGACCACCGTGGTCGGGCTGGCGATCGCGGAGGAGGAGGCCCGGGTCAGCCACACGCCCAGGCCGCAGCGGAAGCAGCGCACCGGGGCCGTGGTGCGCCAGGATGTGCGGCGTTCGCTCTACGATCACGGGGACTCGTTGCGCCGCCCCGGCGAGCGGTCGGTCGAGCCGATGTGGCGCACGCCCGAGCGCAGCGACTCGTCGCGGTGGGCGGACCTGGCGGCGCGCCCTGCGCACCACCCGCCGAAGGCGTTCCTGGTGGACCTCCGCACCGAGGCCGAACGGCAGGGCGGGCGCTACATCGAGGTGGGCGCGGCGGTCGATCCCGAGGGGCCGCGCAAGGGGCGCCTCTCGGCCCGCGTCTCGCTCGAGGAGATCGACTCGCTGATCCGCACCGAGGAGACCCTCTCGGCCGCGGTGACCGGCGTGGCGCTGGTGCTGCTGATGCTGCTCGCGACCTTGATCACCGAGCGGGTGGTCGGGCGGCCGGTGGCGGAGCTGACGCGGGCGATGCAGGCCGTCGAGGGCGGGGCGCTGTCGATCCAGGCGCCGCGGGTGACCGAACGTCGCTCCGACGAGGTGGGCGCCCTCTCGCGTGGCTTCAACGCGATGATCGGGCGCCTGGCGATGGCGGACGAGGAGATCCGCGCCTTCAACCGCCGCCTGGCCGACGAGGTGCGCGCCGCCACCCTCGATCTCGCGCGCAAAAACGACGCGCTGAACCAGCTCAACCGGCTGCTCCTCGAGACCCAGCACGATCTGGGCGACAAGGAGCGGCTGGCGGCGCTCGGACAGCTCGCGGCGCAGCTGGCGCACGAGATCGGGACGCCGCTTGCGTCGGTGTCGGGCCACCTCCAGCTGGCGATCTCCGCGCGCGACCTCCCGGGGGCGCTGAAGGACCGCCTGCTGGTAGCCACCAAGGAGCTGGAGCGGGTCTCCAAGATCGTCCGGGACTACCTCGACTCGACGCGCCCGGTGAAGGCGGCCCGCGTGGCGTGCGACCTCGCGCGACTGATCGAGGAGGCGGTCGGGATCGCCAACGGAGCCGTCGAGAGGCCCGACCTGGCGATCGAGCGTACCGTCGCTGCGGAGGCTGCGCAGGTCGACACCGACGCCGGGCTGGTGCGGCAGATCCTGGTCAACCTGATCGCCAACGCGATCGACGCGGTCGCGGGGCGCGGGCGGGTCCAGGTGGGGGCCGCGGCGACGCCGGGGGCGGTGGAGATCACGGTGCGCGACGACGGGGTGGGCATCGGCGCCGAGGACGCGGCGCGGATCTTCGAGCCGTTCTATACGACCAAGGGGCGCGGCAAGGGAACCGGGCTCGGCCTGGCGATCTGTCGCGAGCTCACCACCGCCCTGGGCGGGCGGATCACCGTCGAGAGCGCGCCGGGCGCGGGATCGACCTTCACCGTGCGCCTGCCGCGCGAGACACCGACCCTTCCGGGCGGTGAGGAGCGTCAGCGCGCAGGGGCCAGGGCATGAGATGAGCGAACTTCCGGGTCGGGGCCGAGTGCTGGTGGTCGAGGACGACCGCGTGGCGCGCGAGCTGCTCGAGGAGATCCTCCGCAGCGCGGGCCTGGAGGTCGACGCGGCGGCGCTGGGCGACGAGGCGATCCGCCGTGCCGGGGACGGGCACGACCTGGTGATCACCGATGTCCGCCTCGGTGATGGCCCATCGGGGATGGAGGTGCTGGCGGCGTTCCAGGTCCAGGCCGTGCTTACCCCGGTGATCGTCATCACCGCATTCGGCGACGTCACCGGCGCGATGGAGGCGATCCAGCGCGGCGCGCACGACTACATCTCGAAGCCGTTCAACGTCGAGGAGCTGGTCCTGACGGTGCGGCGCGCCCTCGAACGGCGCCGGCTGCTCGAAGAGAATCGCGCGCTCCGGAGCTCGCCCGGCGGCGCGGTCCCGCGCGGGCGGCTCGAGGACATCGTCGGCAAGTCGCCGCTGATGCTCGACGTCTACAAGCTGGTGGCGCGCGTGGCAGCCTCGCAGTCGACGGTGCTGGTGGTCGGCGAGTCGGGGACCGGCAAGGAGCTGGTGGCGCGGGCGATCCACAGCCACTCGCCGCGCGCGCAAGCGCCGTTCGTGGCGGTGAATTGCACCGCGCTCAGCGAGTCGCTGCTCGAGAGCGAGCTGTTCGGGCATGCCAAGGGGGCCTTCACCGGCGCGCTGTCGGCCCGTCGCGGGCTGTTCGAGGAGGCCTCCGGCGGCACCCTGTTCCTCGACGAGATCGGCGACGTCGGGACCAAGATGCAGGCGCAGCTCCTGCGCGTGCTCCAGGAGGGGGAGATCCGGCGGGTCGGGGGCTCCGAGGCGGTCAAGATCGACGTGCGCGTCGTGGCGGCGACCAACCGCGACCTCGAGCACGACGTGAAGGCGGGGCGTTTCCGCGACGACCTCTACTTCCGGATCAACGTGGTCACGATCCGGCTGCCGCCCCTGCGCGAGCGACCCTCCGACATCCCGCTCCTGGTGGACCACTTCCTGGCAAAATATGCCAAGCGGGAGGGGCGCACCGACGCGGGGATCGCCCCGGCGGCGGAGGCGGCGCTCTCTCGACACGCCTGGCCGGGCAACGTGCGCGAGCTCGAAAACGTGATCGAGCGGTCGCTCGCTCTTTCGAAGAACGGCTTCATCCTGCTCTCCGACCTGCCGCCCGAGATCGGCGCCTCGGTGGCCTTGCCACCGATGGGGCTCCACGATGACCGACCGACGATAAAAGAGCTCGAGCGGCGCTATATCGACCTGATCTTGAAGGAGACCGGGGGCAACAAGAAGCGGGCGGCGGAGATCCTCGGGATCGACCGACGGACGCTCTACCGGACACTGGAACGCGAAGGCCGCGAGGGGCGCGAGGAGGAGGAGGAGGAGGAGGAGGAGGAGGAGGAGGAGGAGGGTTAGGTCCCGGTCAGGACACCGCCTCCAGCTCCGTCGTGGGCTGGAAGAACTCCATCAGCTCCTCCTCGCGCGCGCGGGCGTCGGCGAGCCCGAGGTCGATCAAGTCGGCTGCGTAGGCGCCGTCGAAGAGCAGGTAGGAGAGGAGGTCGGCCTCGCGCGACTCGCCGGCGAGGTAGCGGAGCGCGCGGCCGGTGAGCCCGCCGGTCGACTGCAGCCGCCTGCCGTGGGCGTGCGTGGCGGCGATCACCCCGATGTCCTGCGAGGGGCGGATGCGCAGGTCGCGGATCAGGCGCACCCCCTGCCCGCGCAGAGGCACCAGCACGCGGTTCAGTTCGTCGAGGAAGCGCTCGCCGAACGCACGGATTCCGCCGTCGACCATCGCGTTCATCCGGTGCAGGCGATCCAGGTCGTAGTCGGTGTGATCGAGCAGCAGCGCGTTGAGTGCCTTGCCGAACAGGAACCAGGGATTCGGGTAAGAGCGCTCGTGCTCGACCGACGCGGCGGCCTCCTCGCGCTCGGTCGGCAAGTGGCGCAGCGAGATCACCAGCACCCGGTCGGCGCCGAGGCGCAGCGCCGGCGAGAGCGGGGTGTTCTGGCGCAGCCCACCGTCGCAGTGGAACGCGCCATCGACGGGGACGGCCGGAAAGAGCACCGGGATCGCGGCCGAGGCGAGGACGTGGTGGGGGCCGATGGTGGCCGCCTGCGCGCGCACGAACGGGTCGCGGCTCCACGGCGGCAGCCCGCCCCCGCGGCGCTCCACGAACACCACCGTGCGCCCCGAGGTGACGTGGGTGCAGGAGACCGAGAGCGCCTCCAGGTGGCCCGCGGCGAGGTTGCCGGCAATCGCGCGCCAGGGCACGCGGCGCACCACGAAGCGCTGCAGGCCGGCGGTGTTGAGCAGCCCGCCGTCGCCGATCTGCCCCGGAGCCGGCGCCGCGGCCCGGCCGATCAGGAGCTGTCCGGCGCGCAGGAGATCGCCGGCCCCGAACTGGAGCACGCTGGGCAGCGAGAGCGATCGCCAGTGCGCCGCCAGCCGCGCCGCCTGCGCCTGCGGATCGTCCGCGGTGGCGGCGATATAGGCCGCGTTGATCGCGCCGACCGAGGTGCCGCAAACGATGTCGAGGCGCGGCGCATACCCGAGGCGGCGCGGCAGCTCCTCGCGCAGGTACCGCAGCACGCCGACCTCGTAGGCGCCGCGCGCACCCCCCCCGGAGAGCACCAGCGCGGTCCGCGGGAGGTGGGGAGAATGAGCGGTCACCGCGCCATGATACAGCGTCTTGACTCGGCGTCGGGGTCGCAGGCGGGTTGCCCTGAGCACCCCGTGTCGACGTTCCCGTTGACCCGGCGCAGCGCCATCGGCACACTGAACATCCGTGCCGCTCACGCCGTTCCATCCGATCGTCGCCACCTGGTTCCGTGAGCGCTTCCCGTGCCCCACCGAGGCCCAGGCGCTCGGATGGCCCGCCATCGCGCGGGGCGAGGATGCGCTGATCGCCGCGCCGACCGGTTCGGGGAAGACACTGACCGCCTTCCTGTGGTGCCTCGATCGCTTGATCCGGGCCGGGCTCGCAGGGGCGCTGCCTGACGCCACGGAGGTGGTCTACGTCTCGCCGCTGAAGGCGCTCTCGAACGACGTCGAGCGGAACCTCGTGGAGCCGCTGGCGGAACTGGCGCGTACCGCTGCCGCGCTCGGCTACCCGTGGCCGGAGATCCGCGTCGCGGTGCGCACCGGCGACACACCCGCCGCCGAGCGCCAGCGCATGGCGAAGAGGCCGCCGCACGTTCTCATCACCACGCCAGAGTCGCTCTACATCCTCCTCACCGCGGAGCGATCGCGCGCCGCGCTGCAGGCCGTGCGCACCGTGATCGTCGACGAGATCCACGCCGTGGTGGGCAACAAGCGGGGGGCCCATCTCGCGCTTTCGCTGGAGCGGCTGGAGGCGAATGCGCGGGCCCGCCCGACGCGGATCGGGCTCTCCGCGACGCAGTCCCCGATCGAGGAGGTGGGGCGCTTCCTCGTCGGTACGGCCCGGATCGACGACGGTGTTCCG
Organism: Myxococcales bacterium; assembly: GCA_009692555.1. Lineage (GTDB taxonomy): Bacteria > Myxococcota_A > Polyangia > Palsa-1104 > SHYY01 > SHYY01. Next base: position 18,755 of record SHYY01000088.1, on the reverse strand, counting down.
CGCTGCACGATCGTCGACACGGTGCGCGCGCGCTCGCTCGATCTCGCCGTCGAGGTGCCGAAGGAGGATCTCGGCACGGTCGCGACCCACGAGCAGTGGGGGGACATCTACGACCGCGTCGCGGAGCTGGTGCAGGCGCACCGCGCGACGCTGGTCTTCGCCAACACGCGGCGGGCGGTGGAGCGGGCGGCGCACGCGCTCGGCGAGCGTCTGGGCGAGGAGGCGGTGGCCGCGCATCACGGCAGCCTCTCGCGCAAGACAAGGCACGCCGCCGAGCAACGGCTCAAGCACAACCAGCTGAAGGTGGTGGTGGCGACCGGATCGCTCGAGCTCGGGATCGATGTCGGCGCGGTGGAGCTGGTGGTGCAGCTCGGATCGCCGCGCTCGCTGTCGGTGCTGGTGCAGCGCGTCGGGCGCTCGGGCCACCAGGTAGGGGGGCGGCCCAAGGGGCGCCTGTTCGCCACCACCCGCGACGAGCTGCTGGAGTGCGCGGCGCTGGTGCGGGGGGTGCGCGCGGGCGGCCTCGATCGGGTGGCGGTGCGCGAGCACCCGCTGGATGTGCTGGCGCAGCAGATCGTGGCGGAGTGCGCCGCCGCGCCATGGGAGGTCGAGCGGCTGTTCGCGCTGGTCCGCCGGGGCTGGCCCTACCAGGCGCTGAGTCGCGCCTCGTTCGACCAGGTGATCGATGTGCTGTCCGAGGGTGTGGCGACGCGGCGGGGCCGCGCGGGGGCGCATCTCCATCACGACCGGGTGAACGGGATCCTGAAGGGCCGGCGCGGCGCACGGCTGGCGGCGATCACCTCGGGCGGCGCGATCCCCGACAACGCCGACTACGCGGTGGTGGCCGAGCCGGAGGGTCTCCGGGTCGGCACCCTCGACGAGGATTTCGCGATCGAGAGCATGGTCGGCGACATCTTCCTGCTCGGAAACACCTCCTGGAAGATCCGGCGCGTCGAGGCCGGTACGGTGCGGGTCGAGGATGCCCGGGGCGCGCCACCGACGGTGCCATTCTGGAACGGCGAGGCGCCGGGGCGGAGCGAGGCAGCCTCGCAGGCGCTGTCGTCGCTGCGCGAGGATCTGGCGGCCCGGCTCGACGACCCACCGGCGGCGCGGGCGTGGCTGGTGGAGGCCTGCTGCCTCGACGGCGCGGGGGCGGAGCAGGCGGTGGCCTACCTCACGGCGGTGCGGGCCACCCTCGGGATGATCCCGTCGCAGCGGGCACTGTGCGCGGAGCGCTTCTTCGACGAGGCGGGCGGAATGCAGCTCGTGATCCACGCGCCGTTCGGTGCGCGCGTGAACCGCGCCTGGGGCCTCGCTCTCCGCAAGCGCTTCTGCCGCAGCTTCAACTTCGAGCTCCAGGCCGCCGCCACCGACGACGGCATCGTGATCTCTCTCGGTCCACAGCACAGCTTTCCGCTGCCCGAGGTGTTCCGCTTCGTCGCCGCCGACGAGCTCGAGGAGGTGCTGGTCCAGGCGCTGCTGGCTGCCCCGATGTTCCCGACCCGCTGGCGCTGGAATGCGACCCGCTCGCTGACCTTGCTCCGCTTCACCGGCGGGCGCCGCGTGCCTCCGCCCCTGCTGCGGATGCGCGCCAACGACCTCTTGGCCGCGGTGTTCCCGCAGGCGGCGGCGTGCCTGGAGAACGTGGTCGGCGACATCGTGCTGCCCGATCACCCGCTGGTCGAGGAGACGGTGCGCGACTGCCTGAGCGAGCCGATGGATCTCGCCGGGGCGCGGGCGCTGCTCGGGCGGATCGAGCGTGGCGAGGTGGCGTTGCACGCGGTCGACACCACCGAGCCGTCGCCGCTCTCGCACGCGCTCCTGAACGCCAATCCCTACGCCTTCCTCGATGATGCTCCGCTGGAGGAGCGGCGGACGCGCGCCGTGATGCTGCGCCGCACACTGCCGGACGACGCCAGCGATCTCGGCGCCCTCGACCCGGCGGCGATCGCCCAGGTCGTGGCGGATGCGTGGCCCGATGTGCGCGACCGCGACGAGCTGCACGACGCGCTGCTCTCGCTGGTCATGCTCCCCGAGCCCGACGCCCTGGCTAACGCGCCTGACCAGGCCACCTGGCGCGCCTGCTTCGCGGAGCTGCTCTCCGGGGGCCGCGCGACCCGCATGCTGCGCGACGGAGCGGAGGCGGCGTGGGTGGCGGCGGAGCGGATCGGGCACGCGCGGATGGCCTTCCGCGATGCCCGTTTTTCGCCGATTCTGACCTCACCTCCGTCGGTGACGCTGCCGGAGGGCGGCCAGGACGGCGCACGCCTGGCGCTCGTGCGGGCGCGGATGGAGGTGGCGGGTCCGGTCACCGCGGCGGCCCTGGCGGCGCTTCTCGATCTCCCGCTCCACGACGTGGAGATCGCGCTCGCACAGCTCGAATCCGAGGGTCAGATCCTGCGCGGCCGCTTCACCCCGCGACGAAAGCCCACGGAAACGGAAGCGGGAACGGGAACGGGAACGGGAACGGGAACGGGAACGGGAGCGAAAACGGACGCTGAGCCGAACACCCTCGAATGGTGCGAGCGCCGCCTGCTTGCAAGGATCCATCAGCTCACCCTGGGCCGGCTACGCCGCGAGATCGAGCCGGTCTCGCAGGCCGAGTTGATGCGCTTCCTCCTTCGCTGGCAGCGCGTGGCGCCCGGGACGCAGCTTCGCGGCGTCGTCGGTCTCGGCGAGGTGATCGGGCAGCTCCAGGGGATGGAGATCGCCGCCGGGGCGTGGGAGCGCGACGTGCTGGCCGCGCGCGTCGAGGGCTACGATCCCGCGTGGCTCGACGAGCTGGCCTTCCGTGGCGAGGTCGCCTGGGGACGTCTCGTCCTCCGCGACGGCGGCGACGACCGGGCAGGACGGCGCGCCCAGCCGACCCGCTCGGCGCCGATCGCGCTGGTGCGGCGCGAAGATCTCCCCTGGCTCCTCGACGGGGACGACCCGCAGAGGCGGCGCGCCCGCGAGCTGCTCGGCCACGCCGCTGCGGCGGTCTACGATCACCTCGCCGCGCGCGGGGCGAGCTTCTACGGCGACATTGCCCGCGGATCGGGGCGTCTCCCGTCGGAGATCGAGGACGCGCTCGGCGAGCTGGTGGCCGCCGGGCTGGTCACCGGCGACGGATTTCAGTCCCTGCGCTCGCTGCTGACCGATCCCGACCGACACGCGGGGAGGGAGCGACGCGCCCCGTCCCGTCTTCGACTCCGCCGCGGCGAGGTGGCCGCGCATCACGTCTCGCGCTCGAGCGGCCGCTGGTCGCTGCTCGAATCGGGCGCCGATCCACCGTCGGTGGAGCGCGTGCGCGAGGCGATGGCGCACCAGCTCCTCCGTCGCTACGGCGTGGTGTTCCGCGACCTCCTGGCCCGCGAGCCGCGGCTCGTGTGGCGCGAGCTGGCGCAGGTCTACCGCCCGATGGAGGCGCGGGGTGAGCTGCGTGGCGGGCGCTTCGTCGCAGGCTTCGTCGGCGAGCAGTTCGCACTGCCCGAGGCGCTCGAGTCGCTGCGGGCGCTCCGTCGCGCGCCCGCGACTGGAGAGCACGTGGTGATCGCCGCGACCGACCCCCTCAACCTGGTCGGCGTGATCACTCCCGGACCGCGCGTCCCGTCGGTGAGCGGCAACGCGATCCTGCTCCGCGACGGCGCGCCGATCGCCTCCCGCGAGGCCGGTCTGGTGGTGCCGCGCGCGCCCCTCGATCCCGAAGGGCGGCTCGCCGCCGAGCGCGCTCTCGATCCGGCTGCCGTCGCCCGCGCCGCCTCGTGATGCTACAACCGGCGTCCTGATGAGGCGCCTGATCCTCGCTCTCGCCCTGCTCGCGCTGGCGCCTTCGCGCGCCTTCGCCTGACCCGCGTGAAGCAACCCCAACCTTCCGGTCGGAAGGTCGGAGACGATGTCGTCGACGCGGGGGAGGCTGCTCCTCGGCCTGTCGCTCGGCGGCAGCTACTCGCGCAGCGGTCACGAGGAGCCGGCGGCGGGGGCGGGCGAGGCACCGGGCTGGCACGATCTCCGGCTCTTCTTCGGTGAGCTGCGGCTGCGCGCCGAGCTGGGCCTCACCGACTGGCTGGCGGCGGACCTGGTCATGGGCCTGAGGATGGTGGTGGTGGGCTTCCAGTTCCAGGACCAGCAGCGGCTCGCGGTGGAGACGCCGCATGAGGACATTCACCACCGATCGGAGACGCTGATCGGTCCCTCCGATCCCTGGCTGTCGCTGCGCGCCACAAGGCGGCATGAGGCGTGGACCTCGTCGGTGCGGCTGGGTGCGACGCTGCCGATCGGCGGGACCACCCCGAACCCCTTCCGCCTCGGCCGACAAGGCGAGGTGCACCAGCACATCCAGTTCGGCACCGGCACGGTCAATCCCCTCGCGGAGATCGAGGTGCGGCGGGAAGTGGGCCGCTTCGTCCTGTCGGGCTGGGCGATCGGGAAGCTGGCGCTCTACTCCAACCGCCACGGCTACCAGGCCGGCGATCTGCTCCTCGGCGGACTGCGCGCGAGCAGCGATCTCTGGCTGAAGCGCGTCCGCTTCCTCGTCGGTGGAGTGGCCTACCACGAAGAGGCCGAGCGCTGGGACGGAGTGGTCGAAACCGAGGGCAACCTCGGGCGCACCGACGTGATGGTCGAGAGCGCGATCACCTGGCGCTTCTCGGGCGAGTGGTCGGTCGCGCTCAGCGCGCGCCTGCCGGTGTGGTCGCGCTCCGTCGGGGCGCAGCTCTCGACGCCGGCGGTGGTCGAGCTCGCCATCGAGCGCCCGCTGAAGCTGTTCTGATCGTTCGCCTACCGGAAGCGCTTCAGGCGGAGCGAGTTCGTCACCACCGACACCGACGACAGCGCCATCGCCCCCGCGGCCAGCATCGGCCCCCCGAACGCCGCCAGGAGGCCGAGCGCGGCGACGGGGATACCGAGCAGATTGTAGGCGAACGCCCAGCCCAGGTTCTGGCGGATGATCCGCATCGTGGCGCGCGAGAGCCGGATCGCCGTGACCACCCCGTGCAGGTCCGCCTGCATCAGGGTCATCGCCGCCGTCTCCATCGCCGCGTCGGTGCCGCCGCCGATCGCGATCCCGATGTCCGCCGCCGCGAGGGCCGGCGCGTCGTTCACCCCGTCGCCCACCATCGCCACCACCGCCCCGCCCGCGCGAAGCATGGTCACCTCGGCGGCCTTCCCCTCGGGGAGCACCGCGGCGCGAACGTGGTCCTCGTCGATCCCCACCTGACGGCCGACCGCGATCGCGGTGGCGCGGTTGTCGCCGGTGATCATGTACACCTCGATGTCCATCGCGCGGAGCGCGCGGAGCGCGGCGGCCGATGTCGCGCGCACCGCGTCGGCGATCCCCAGCACGCCCGCCACCGCACCATCAACAGCCACCACAACGGCGGTCATCCCCTCGTTCTCGAGGGTCGCCATCTCGGCGCGCGCCGGCCCGGGGTCGATTCCCTCGGCGACCAGGCCGCGGATCGTCCCGATGAACAGACGATGCCCCGCCGCCTCCCCGCGCACGCCCGCGCCGGCGAGCGCCTCGAAGCGCGTCGCCTCGGGGATCGCCTCCCCCCGCGCGATCGCCGCCCGCACCACCGCGTCGGCCAGCGGGTGCTCCGAGCGCCGCTCCAGCGCCGCGGCGAGCGCGCACAGCGCCCCCTCCGCGTGGCCCTCGAGCACGCGCACCGCCACCAGGTCGGGCTTTCCGACGGTGAGCGTGCCGGTCTTGTCCACCACCACCACGGCGATCGACTCCGCGCGCTCGAGGCTCTCGGCGTCCTTGATCAGCACGCCGAGCTCGGCGGCGCGGCCAGTGCCGACCAGGATCGCCGTCGGCGTGGCCAGCCCGAGCGCGCAGGGGCAGGCGATCACCAGCACCGCCACCGATGGAAGGAGCGCAGCCGTCGCGTCGCCGGTGGCCACCCACCACGCGACGAAGGTCACCGCGGCGATGGCGATCACCACCGGGACGAACACCCCGGCGACGCGATCGGCGAGGCGCTGGATCGACGCCTTCGATCCCTGCGCCTGCTCGACCAGACGGATGATCTGCCCGAGCCGGCTCGCCGCCCCGACGCGGGTCGCCTCGACGATCAGGGCGCCGCGCTGGTTGAGCGTTCCGCCGGTGACCTCGTCGCCCGGGCGGCGCATCACCGGGAGACTCTCCCCGGTGAGCAGCGACTCGTCGACCGACGACTCGCCGGTGCGCACCACGCCGTCGACGGGGACCTTCTCGCCGGGCCGCACCACCACGCGGTCACCGATCCGCACGTCATCCAGCGGGAGGTCCATCTCCTGTCCGTCGCGGGCCACGCGGGCGCTCTTCGGGCGAAGGTCCATCAGCGCACGGATCGCCGATCCGGCGCGCGCCTTGGCCCGCGCCTCGAGGAAGCGCCCGACCAGGATCAAGGTGACGATGATCGCCGCGGTCTCGAAGTAGAGGTGCGGGTGGCCGCCCCCTCCGATCGGGGCGCCAAGGAGTTGCCAGAGGCTGTAGCTCCAGGCCGCCCCGGATCCGAGCGCGATCAGCGTGTCCATGTTGGCCCCGCCGTGGCGGAGCTTGCGTGCTGCGACCACGAAGAACTGCGCCCCTGCGCCGAACACCACCAGCGACGTGAGCGCGAGCTGGATGAGGCCGCTCCCTGGAAAGTGCAGGCCGAGCATCGAGATCACGAAGACCGGCCCCGAGCCGGAGACGGCGACCAGCAGCAACCGTCGCTGGTGGACGGCCTCCTCGCGCTTCCGCCCCGCGACGGACGCGGCCGAGGCACGCGGCGCCGCCGAGTAGCCCGAAGCAGCCACCGCGCGCAGCACCGCTCCCGGATCGAAGCCCTCCGAGGGAACGACGGTGGCCACCTCGTTCGCCAGATTGACCGCGGCGCGCTTCACCCCGGGCGCGCCCGCGATCGCCTTCTCGACCGCGATGGCGCAGGACGCGCAGGTCATCCCCGCGATATCGAACTGAACCGTCCCGGGCGGCGCGGCGGGGACCGCCGGAGCAGGAATCGCCGTCGCTGCGACCGGTCTGGCGTGGCGCTTGGGCGACGCGGCGAAATCGGCACGACAGCGATCGGAGCAGAAGAAGTAGGGCGTCCCGAGATGGCGGATCACCGCCGCCGGATGGAGCCGCGACACGGTCATCCCGCACACCGGGTCGACCGCCTCGCGCCACGACGCCGGATCGGTCACGAACTTGTCCCTGCACTTGAGCGCGCAGAACAGGATCCGCTCGCCGCCGCTCTCGACGGTGGCGGCCGCCCGCTCGGGAGTCACGGACATGCCGCAGATCGGATCCACGCTCGCGACGCTCTCAGGGTTCACTGAGCTCGAACTAGTTGCCGCTGCTGGTGCCCGGGTCGCGCGCCCCGCCGCCGCCTCCTCCGCCTCCTCCGCCGAAGCCGAAGCCCTCGCACATCGCGACCTCGTTTCCGCACTTGCTGATCAGGCAGAGAATAGGGTTGGTCCCTCCCATGTCGCCCTGGGCGAGGAAGCACTTCTGTGCCGCGCAGGCGACGAGGGCGCCCGCCTGCTGCAATCCCTTCGGGGAGGCGCCCTGGAAGCAGGCCGCCTGGCAGGCCCCGAGCATCGCTCCGCAGCCGATCATGCACTGCATGATCTGGCCGCAGTTCTTGCCCGGCTTGGCGAGGTCGGGGCTCTGCGCGAGGTCGATCGGCCGCGCCAGGTCGGGGGGCGGCGGCTTCGCCATGTCATCGCCGAACGGGTTGCTGAACCCGCCGTCCTCCTCCCCGTAGACGCCGCCGGTGAGGCGCGTGGCGCACCCCGAGACGGCGGCCGCGAGGAAGAGTCCCGCGGCGATGCTGGCGGTCCGCCTCACTGCGGGAAGGCCTGACCCTGCTCGACGATGCGGAACTCCACGCGGCGGTTCCTCGCGCGGTTGGCCGGGGTCAGGTTCGGGACCAGCGGCTTGCCGGCGCCGAAGCCATCGGAGGTGAGGCGGTCGCTGCCGATGCCCTGCTTGACGAGGTACTCGACCGCCGCCGCCGTGCGGTCCTTCGAGAGCTTGAGATTGCGATCGGCCGGGCCGCGGTTATCGGTGTGGCCCTCGACGGAGACGCGGCGAAGCTGGCGGTTCTTGGCGAGCACGTCGGCCACCTCGTCGAGGAGCTGCTGCCCGTCGGGGAGGATGGTGGCGTTGTTGGTGCCGAAGTGGATCACGCCCTTGATCACGATCGCGTCCTTGGTGATCGAGACGTGCGACGCGGCCGGACGGCGACGGACCTTCAGATCCACCGTCTGATCCTGCCCCGCCGAGACGGAGATCTGCTTCTCCTTGGCGAGGAAGCCGGGGGCGTCGATCGAGACCGAGTAGTCGCCCGCCGGGAGCTGCGCGACGAAGCCGTCGCCCTCGGGGTTGCCGTCCTTCGAGACCACGCCAGCGAAGCGCGCGGTGCCGCCGACGACGCTCTGGCCCTTCTCGTCGGTGACGCGGAGGCGGACCCGGCTCTCGCGGATGCGCGCGGTGAGCGCGACCTCGATCGGGATCTCGGTGTTCAGCTCCACCGTGGTCGCGGCGGTGGTGGGGACGTACTCCTCGCCGCGCGAGATCTCGAGGGTGATCGGGCCGGCCGGTAGCCCGTAGGAGAGGAAGGTGCCGTCGTCGCCGGTGGCCTGCGGGGTGCGGCCGGGGTACTTCACGATCGCCCCGGAGAGCGGCTTCTTGGTCTTGGCGTCGCGCACGATGCCGCGGAGCTTCCCGTCGGGCGGAGCGCGATCGATCTCGTAGGTGCGGGTGATGGTCTTCTTGATCACCTTGGTGCTCGATCCGCTCGGATCGTAGGTGTAGGCGAGGCCGGCGATGACGTTCCACGCCGGGACCGGCGGGCCGAACTGGAAGCCCGGGCTCTGCAGCCCGATATCGGCGCCGAGGTCGATCACCAGGCGCGCCACCGGACGCAGGCGGAGGCCCACTGTGAGGTACTGGATGTTCTGGTTGTGGATGCGATCGCCCGCGACGCGGCCATCGGCGGAGAGCGCCATGTCGACGGTCTTGTCGCCGTCGCCGACCGCGTGATCGAGGTGGTACTCGACGAACGGCGCGACGCCGAAGATGCCCCACGAGACGTGCGGCCGGGTGGGCAGCTCGAGGCCGAGGGCGAAGCGGATCCGGGAGGTGCCGAGTCCGTAGGCGAAGGTCTCCACCACCCGCGAGCGGATGCAGGGATCGTTGCCCACCGAGCGCGCGCACTGGCCGGCCGGCAGCAGGCTCAGCGAGTTGTCGACCAGGTAGCCGAGGTTGAGGTGGAAGCGCAGCGGCACCGACGGGGCGACCCGCCGCACATCGAACATGCCGAGCAGGTCGATGCTGACGTTGGTGGCATCGAAGTTGGCCGCCACCGCGCTGATCGAGTTGAAGAAGCGCACCCCGACGTGGCCGCCGAGGGAGAGCCCGCGGGTCACCTCGCCGGCGCCGCGCAGGCCGAAGCCGACGTCGCCGAGCGAGAGGATCACCGTCGGGTCCGTGCGCCCGATGTCGACGCGCTTGTTCTGGTTCGAGCTGTTGAACACCGCGAGGTAGGCCTCGAGGTTGCGGAGGAAGACCACGTCCGGGCCGGTCAGCCCGATCGTCAGGTCGCCGAGGAAGCGCGAGTTCGTGTCGCCCTGCACCGCGCCCGAGCCAGCGACGAGGAACGAGTCGGCGGTGAACGCCTGGATGTGGAGGCCGACCCGGAAGTTGAGCGGCGCGCCCACCTCCGCGGTGTGCATGCGGAACAGCCCGACGCCGCCGAGCAGCGACGGTGCGGCGAGCCGCGCCTCCCACTCGTCATCGGTCCAGCTCGCGGTCGGCGAGGTCGACACCTCCTCCTTGACCTCCTCCTTCACCGGGGTCTCCCGGTTGGCCTGCTGCATCGGCGGGAGTTCCTGCGGCGTCGCCGGCGGCATCACCGACGTCGGCGTGGGCGGTGGCGTCTGGCGCGGCGGCGCCTGGCGTGGCGGGGGCGCCGCCTCCATCCCGGGATCGTCGTTTTGCGCGAACGCAGCCCCCGAGGGAAGGTGCGCGAGGAGCAGCGCCAGCGAGGGAACGAGGAACATGCTGCGAATGCGGCGGTCGTGTAGGTCCATATGCCTGGGCTCGCTATCCTGTCCGTCGAGGTTGAGGAACTACTGACACTGCTTCTGGACGCACTTGAGGCCCTTGGCGCAGTCGGCGTCGACGTTGCACTGGACCCCCGAGTGACAGAAGTTGTTCACGCAGAGCTGCCCCATCGGGCAGTCGATGTTCAGCTTGCAGGGCTTGGTGGGCATGCAGATCCCGACGTTGCACATCGCCGTCACCGGGCAGTCCGCGTCGCTCTTGCACATGTTCTGCGGCGGGATGATGCACAGGCCGTAGAGGCAGACCTCGCCGTTCGGGCACTGGTTGTTGGCCTTGCACCCGCCCGGGTTGCTGCACTGGTGGGTGATGCACTTGAGCAGCATCGGGCAGTCCATGTCGGTGCCGCAGTAGAGCGGCGGCCAGCAGCGGCCGGCGGTGCAGGTCCAGTTGAAGTCGCAGTCCGCGTTCGAGTTGCACACGAACGGCTGGCAGTATCCACCGTCGCAGCGGTCGCCGATCGGGCAGTCCTTGTCGACCATGCAGTTCGGCTGCGGGACGCAGATCGAGTTGTTGACGCAGACGGTGTTGGGCGGGCAGGCCTTCCCGCCGCCGCAGCCGACGATCATCGTGCACTGATGATTGATGCAGGCGCCGCCCGGGCAATCCTGGTCGGCCTGGCAGCCCATGATCGCCTCGCACATCCCATTGAAGAGGTTGCAGTGCGTGCCGTTCGGGCACTCCGAGTCCTTGGTGCAGCCGCCCACAGCCGGGACGCACTGGCCGCCCTTGCAGAGCTGGCCCTTCGGGCAATCGATGTCCTGCTTGCAGTTGCTGTTCGGGAAGATGCATAGGCCGTTCAGGCACTTCTGGCCGAGCGCGCACTCGCCGTCCTTGGTGCACTTGGTGGGCGGCGGGGTGACGCACTGGCCGTTGGTGCAGATGAGGCCAAGCGCGCAGTCCTTGCCGGTGACGCAGCCGCCCGGCTTGGGCACGCAGAGGCCGTTCTGGCAGGCCTGCCCGGGGGCGCAATCCTTGTCGCTGACGCACTTCGCCACCGCCGGCTGGCACTGGCCGAAGATGCACATCATCCCCTTCCCGCAGTCGACATCATTGATGCACTGGGGCTTCGGGAAGCACATCCCCTGGGAGCAGATATTGTTGGGCGGGCAATCCTTGTCGCTCTGGCAGCCCATCTGCGGATTGGGGATGCACTGGCCGTTGATGCACTTGAAGTTCTGCGGGCAGCCCGCGTCGTTCTTGCACATCTGCGGCGGCGGCGGGACCGGGATGCACTGGCCCTGGATGCACTGCGAATTGGGCGGGCAGTCCTGGTTCCCCATGCAGCCCGGGCCGGGGCCGCCGGGGACGCAGAAGCCGAACATGCAGCGCTGGCCCTTCTGGCAGTCGCCGTCCTTCTGGCACATGCCGCCGCCGCCCATAGGGATGCAGAAGCCGAACAGGCACATCGTCCCGGGCGGGCACATCTTGCCGCCACCGCAGGTCTGGATCGGCGGGAAGCACATCTGCCCGATGGGCGGGCAGCACTGGTCCATCCGGCACTGCAAGAGGGGAGGGCAGATCGCGCCGTTCGGGCCGCAGCCCGTCGGTGGCGGGAAGCAGAGCATGCCCCCCGGGCCGCAGCACTGGCCGTTGACGCACATCAGCGGGCCGGGGCAGGCCGCGCCCTTGCCGCAGCCGGGCGGGTTCGGGACGCACTTGCCCATCTGGCAGGAGGAGCTGTCGGGGCAGCGCAGGCCGTTGCTGCAGTCGATCGGGATGCACTGGCCGTTCTTGCAGTCGTTGCCCGGTGGGCAGTTCTCGCACTGCGGCTCGGGGAGGCAGACCTTGTTCTGGCAGGTGGAGCCCTTCGGGCAGGGCTTGCCGTTGGAGCAGTCCTGGGCGACGCAGTAGTCGTTCAGGCAGGTCTGGCCGGGCGGGCACGGGAGGCCGTTGGCGCAGGTCTGGGTGACCGGGAGGCACTTCGCGTTCAGGCAGATCTCGTTCTTCTTGCAAGCGGGATCGCAGGTGCCTCCCGACCCGGCCGGTACGCAGGTGTGGTCAACGCCGCACAGGAGGCCGTTGTCGCAGTCCTTGTCGTTGGCGCAGAAGACCTCGTCGGAGGTGCGACCGCACGCGCTCCAGGTAGTGGTGAGGCCGAGCGCTGCGAAAAGGTAGGCTAGTCGTGCTGCCTTCATGATGTGTTGCTCCTTCTGGAACGGCGGCGGGATGGTAGCCACGGGGTAGAAGCCTTGTCAAACGTTACGGAAGCACCGCCCGGTTGGGCGGCGTCCCCGCGAAGCTGCTACCATGCGCCGACTTGGTGGAGGAGCGGCCTTGGCAATGGCGCTGCAGCGGGTGCAGGGAGGAGTCGTCAACGCGGACCACGGGCTGGCCGGCATCGGCTGGGAGGCGCTCCTGGTCGCCCCCGTTGCCCTCGGCGCCTACCTCGATGACGGCACCTTCCTGCTCGCCAACGACGCCGCGTTCGACCTGATTGGCTACACCCCGGCGCAGGTGGTGGAGCGGGGGTGGATCGAGCTCCTCCACCCCGACCCCGAGGAGCAGGCGGCCACCCGGCGGGTGATCTCCGAGTTGATCCGCGCCGGGGCGAAAGGGCGTCGCCATCAGCAGAAGATCCTTCGCGGCGACGGCAGCGAGCGCCTCCTCGACCTGACCTCCTCCTCCTTCGCGCTCCCGGACGGCCAGCGTGGCGTGGTGACCACCCTCGTCGACGCCACCGAGGAATGGATGCCGATCGGCGCCACCCGCGGGCACGGCTTCCGCGAGCTGGTCGACGATGCCCCCGACATCCTCTCTCGTGTCGATGTTCGCACCGGGCGCTTCCTGTTCATCAGCCGCGCCATCGAGCGCGTCAGCGGCTTCTCGCCCGAGGAGATCTACCGCGATCCCGACCTGGTGAGGAGCAAGGTGCAGCCCGAGTATCAGGCGCGCTGGGAGGAGGCGCTGCGCAAGGTGGCGCGCGGCGCCGCGGAGACCACCGTCGTCGGGATGTTCCACAAGGACGGGCGCCCGTTCCTGCTCCAGCAGTCGCTCCACCCCGTGCGCGACGCCACCGGGCGGGTGGTGGTGATCGAGGGGCTGGCGCGCGATATCACCGCGGTCCACGCGATCGAGAAGCAGCTCGAGAAGACGATCGACGAGCTGAAGGCGCGCAACGCCGAGCTGGCCTCGCTCGACCGGCTGAAGTCGCAGCTCCTCGCCAACGTGTCGCACGAGCTGCGCACGCCGCTGGTGAGCATCAAGGGCTACAACGAGCTGATCCTCGGCGGGTCGCTGGGCCCTCTCACGCCGCGCCAGCGACGGGGGCTGGAGATCGCGCGCAGCAACACCGACCGCCTCGTCGAGCTGATCGAGACGCTGCTGGACTTCGCGCGGCGCGAAGAGGGGCGGCTGGCGCTGCACCAGACGCGGCTCGATCTTCGCGCGGCGGTGCGCGACGGGATCGCCCCGCTTGCCGCCCGGATCGCCGAGCGCGGGATCGAGCTGGTGGTGGACCTCGGGAACGACCCGCTCGAGGTCGACGGCGATCGCGGACGGCTGGCGCAGCTGGTCAAGGTGCTGGTGACGAACGCGGAGAAGTTCTGCGAGGGGCCGGGCACGATCCGGCTGCTCGCGCGCCGGCAGCCGAACACGCTGTGGGTGTGGGCGCCCACGCCCTCCCCCGACCAGCCGATCAGGCCCCCGTTGCCGTCGCTGCGGAGCGCGGAGGCGCACGTGGTGCTCGAGGTGCGCGACACCGGGATCGGGATCCCCGAGGCGGCGCGCGAGAAGATCTTCGACCCCTTTTTTCAGGTCGATTCCTCCTCGACGCGGCGCTTTGGCGGCGCCGGGCTCGGCCTCGCGCTGGCGCGGGAGATCATCTCGCTCCATGGCGGCGATATCGCGGTCGAGAGCTCCGAGGGGGCGGGATCGACCTTCACCGTCCGCCTCCCGGCGGCCTCGATCGATCTGCCGGAGGCGCGGGGCGAGCAGCCGGTGCTCCTCGTCGCCGCTTCCGGGAGCGCCTGGCCACTGCTGAAGGAGCGGCTGGAGCTCGAGGGCTTCGCGCTCCTGCACGCGGAGACGCCAGCGGAGGTGGTGCGGCGGGCGCGGCGCCATCGGCCGGACGCGGTGGTGCTCGCGTCGCCGGCCGAGGAGGATCCGGCGCTCGGCGAGGCGCTCGACGAGCTGCGGCGGGATCAGGACACGCAGAGCATCCCGGTGGTGGCGATGGCGACGGGCGAGCAACGCGCCGCGCTGCGAAGTCGGGCCGACCATGTGGTCGAGCCGCACGATGTCGCAGGGCTGGCGGGCGCGATCCGGCGGCTGCTCGCCGGGGGACCGCCCAAGGTGGCGCGGCCCGGCACGCAGCGCCCGCGCGTGGTGATCGCCGACGACGACGCCGAGAACCTCGACTTCACCCGCTTCCTGCTCGAGCGCGAGGGCTACGAGGTCGTCTGCGTGGCCACCGGCGAGGCGGCGCTGGTGCGGGTGGGCGAGGGGGCCGATCTGGTGATCCTCGACGTGGCGATGACCGGCCTCGACGGGCTCGAGGCGTGCCGGCGGCTCAAGGCGCAGCCCGGGACGGCGCGCGTTCCGGTTGTGATGATCACCGCGATGACCGGCGAGGCGATCCGCAAGCGCAGCTTCGACGCTGGCGCCGACGGGTTCCTGCTGAAGCCGTTCTCTGTGGCGGAGTTCGTCCGGCAGGTCCGCCTCCACGTCGGGGCGCCGGGGGAGTAGCGGGATTCGTTCAGATTCGTTCCCGGTCCCGTTCCCGTTCCCGTTCCGCTTATGGGTCCTACTGCGGCGACCAGACGATGGTGGAGTGGTTGGTGACCGCCACCGGGGCGGGCGCGAGCGTCGTCAGCTGGTTGTTCCCCGGCCGGTAGACCTGGAGCGTCTTTCCCGTCGGTGAGTAGGGGCCGACGAAGAGATCGCCGTTGTTGGGGTTGACGTCGGTGGCGGTGTGGGACTCACTGGGCGTCACGGCGGTGTTGGTGATCATGCCGGTGCCGACGTCCAGTTTCTGGAACGTCGAGCCCGAGTCGCGGGTGTAGAAGAAGCCGCCGTAGTAGCTCCCGGTGCGGCTGTTCTCGCCGCAGCCCGCCGCGTTGGGCACCGTCTTCGTGACGATGTTCATGATCGTGTCGTAGATCATCAGCCCCTGGCCGCTGTAGATGCGGATGTAGATGCGATTGGAGGTCGGGTCGTAGGTGCCCGCGCAGGAGGCGTTGCTCGGCAGGTTGACCGTCGTCCAGGGCGCCCCGTTGGTGCTGCGCTTCATGGTCACGGTGCCGTCGTTCACGTAGTAGAAAGTGCCGCCGGTGGTCCACTTGAACAGCGCGATCGGCTGCGACGCTTCGCCGCCCGGCCCGGCCTGCACCATCGCCCAGGCGTTGCCGTCCCACCGGTAGATCGTGTTGTCCGTCCCCAGGTGGTAGATCACCTTTCCGTCGGTGGTGAGCTGCGAGTAGGTGACCGAAGGCGGGCTCAGCAGGGTCTGCCAGGTGTTGCTCTCGACGGCGTAGCGGTAGAAGCCGGCGGTGCCGTTCGAGCTGGTCATGTAGAGGAACCCGAGCGAGTTCACGCACGCCCCGTTGACGCAGGTCTGGTTGCCGGGGCAGGCGTTGCCGCACTTCGCGCAGTGGCTCTTGTCGGCGAGGAGGTTCACCTCGCACCCGTCGGCGAGCTTGTTGTTGCAGTCGCCGAAGCCCATTGTGCAGGCGCCGGTTCCGCACGCGCCGTTCTGGCAGGTGGCGCTCGCGTTCGGGGGCGCCGGGCACTTCATCCCGCATGCCTTGCAGTGATTCGGGTCGCCGAGGAGGTCGACCTCGCAGCCGCTGTTGAAGGCGAGATCGCAGTCGGCGAAGGGCATCGTGCAGGAGAGGATCGAGCACATCGAGTTCATGCAGCCGCCGACGCCGTGCGCGGGCAGGCAGGCGTTCCCGCACTTGCCGCAGTTCTTGACGTCGGCGGTCACCATCGTCTCGCAGCCGTTGGCGGCGTTCGCGTCGCAGTCGTCGAACCCCGCGTCGCAGGTGCCGACCCCGCACATCCCGCCCGCGCAGGTGGCCTGGGCGTGCGGTGGGGCGGTGCACTTCTTTCCGCAGACGCCGCAGTTCGCGGGGTCCTTGGTGGTGGCGACCTCGCACCCGTCGGCGACGTCCTTGTTGCAGTCGGCGAAGCCCGCGTAGCAGCTCTTCACGGAGCAGGCGCCGTTCGCGCACGCGCCGTCGCCGCCCATGATGTTGCAGAACTTCCCGCACCCGCCGCAGTTGGCGGGATCGGTCAGGACGTTGGCCTCGCAGCCGTTCCCGGGATCCTTGTCGCAGTCGGTGTAGCCGATCGCGCAGCCGGCGACGACGCAGGCGCCCATCGCGCAGCCGATCATCGCGTGCAGCTGCAGGCCGGAGGGGCAGGCCTTGCCGCACCCGCCGCAGTGCAGGAGGCTGGTGGCGGTGTCGACGCACGCCGCGGCGCAGCAGGAGCCGTTCCCCGCGCAGGCCTTGCCGCATCCTCCGCAGTTCTTGGCATCGGCCGCGACGTCGATGCAGGCGTGGTTGCAGCACGCCATCACCCCGCAGTCGGCGTTCGCCTTGCAGCCCGGCAGGCAGTGGTAGTCGCCGCTCTTGCCGTCGCAGTACGCTCCCGCGGCACAGACGTCTTTCGCCGGCAGGCAGGGCGCGCAGGCGTGCGCCACCGGGTCGCACACCGGCGTCGCGCCCACGCAGGGCATCGGGCAGGCGGCGGCGAGATCGGGGCTCGCCGGGTTCGCCAGGTCGGCGTTGCGGGCGACGAGATCCGCGGACGCGCCGCCCTCGGGAGCCACGCCGCCGTCGACGATCACCGTCATGTCCTCCCCCGAAACGATCCGGGCTGGGGCCGGACCGCAGGCGACGAGGCAGCCAAGGAGCAGGATAGGGAAACGCATCACAGACCTCTGCGCCGCGACGCTACCATGCGACAAGTACCCGCTCGCCGAATGTTTCCATGTCGGCCTCGCTCCGCCTTCGTATGCTCGCTTGCGCCGCCCTGATCACCGTCGCTGCGCCCGCGCACGCCAGCGTTCCCCTCTCGGCGTTCGCGGTTCCGAGCAAGGTCGAGTTCCTGCCCGGCCAGCCCACCGCCACCCACGTCGTGATCCACGGCGCCTTCTTCTTCTACACCGGCATGGGGAACCTGAACTACTCCAGCCCGAAGTGCGGCTACATGTACTTCACCTGCAAGCCCGGCGAGGAGGCGATGTGCCGGATGCAGTGGAACGAGATCCACCAGACCATCGGCAAGGGGTCGTGAATCGGCTGGGGACAGTCGCTGATGCCGGCGATCGGGACGCTGCGGGCCGAAGGCACGCCGCTCGCCAACCCCGACACCTGGGACAAG
Organism: Myxococcales bacterium; assembly: GCA_009692555.1. GTDB lineage: Bacteria > Myxococcota_A > Polyangia > Palsa-1104 > SHYY01 > SHYY01. The sequence continues at coordinate 1,354 of SHYY01000088.1, read as the reverse complement.
GGGATGGGCACCTACATCACCTCCCAGAACGGTGGTCTCGGGCAGTGGTGCGCCCCCGCCGTGGCGCTCAGCTGCCCGGCGGCGCCGCTGCCCGACGGTGGATCGCCGCCGCCGGACCTGGCTTCGCGGCCCGACCTGGGTTCATCGCCCGATCTCTCGGCGACCGCCAATCCCGACTTGAACCAGTCTCCGCCGGCCGACCTGGCGGTCAAGGCGCCGCCACCCGATCTCGCGGCGAATCCGAGGAACCGCTCGACGTCCTGTCGGAGCGCGGCGTGGGCGTCGGGCAGCTTCGTAATCAGCCGCTGCAGCGGCTCCGCCTCGATGTCGAAGGCGTAGAGGGTCCTGAAGCGGTGGCGGAAGCGCAGGAACTCGTCCAGCTGGCGGGCCGCACGGTCCGAGAGCAGCGGCGGCCGCAGCGTCGGTAGATCGAGCACGGCGCCTTCCAGAAGCTGACGGTGCCACCCGGGTCCTGGATTCGGAAGACCACCGAAGGGGGTCGCGACGCGGGACAGGAGCCGCTCCGTCGCGAGGTAGAAGTCGTGGACCACCTTCGACACGCCGTAGACGACGAAGGTATCCGGCGTCGGGCCGCCCAGTCGTCCCGCGCCCTCGACCGCCTGGGCGACCAGGCGATCGAGATCCTGGAGGTCATGGCGCACCTCCGCCGCGAGGCGCGCGAACGCCGCTGCACCGTCAGTCGGCATCGTGAAGGAGCCTCCCCTCGCGCACGACCGCCTCTCGAAAGCGCGGCCTTGCCGTCTCCATCGGGACCAGCTCGATCGCGAACGCCCTCCCGCAGAGGTCCTCGAGCGACCGCTCCGCTTCCAGAACTCGCTCAGGTGCCAGGCCCTCGACAGCGAGGTCGATGTCCGACCCGAGGTCGAGCTCACCCCGCGCCAGCGACCCATACCCGGCGCGCGCCGAACTCGCGGGCCAGAGTTTCGACCAGGCGAGGCAGGAGCTGCAGCGCCGCCGCGCGGGCCGTCGCGACCGCTGCTTCTCGACGCTCCCGGTCCGCTCGCCAGCGCGCCTGCCAGGCGCGAACGTAGGGCTCCATCTCACTCTTCCGGGCGTCGTCCACGACGTTCAATGTAGCCGAGAAGAGCACCTCGCTCAAAGCCGGGCCCAAGGAGGGGGCGCTGAACAGCGGAGGGGGCCCTCTTGCTGGCTCTTGCTCGTCACGTAGTCGTAGTCGTAGTCGTAGTCGTAGTCGTCCCGTCCGCAGCGATGGCAATCGAACTTCCTCCCGCAACAAACTCCTCCTGCCAACCGACCCCCCTGGCCTCCAAGGAGGATGCCCCTGCTGGCCGACCAGAAGCTCGACGTCTATCGCCGCGCCATCGAGTTCCTC
>SHYY01000087.1 GCA_009692555.1 Myxococcales bacterium | reverse complement strand
TCTACCGCACCGTCGGCAACTGGGAGAAGCTGATCGAGCTGCTCCTGCAGCGAACCGAGTTCGTCAAGACCGCCGACGAGCGGATCGATCTCTTCCAGAGCGTCGCGTCGATCTACGAGAAGGAGCTCGGTGACCGCGAGGGGGCCTTCGTGGTCCTCCAGGCGGCGTTCAAGGAGAACTTCTCCAACGAGTCGACCTCGAAGGAGCTCGAGCGGCTCGCCAGCGCCACCAACAAGTGGACCGAGCTGATCACCGACTACACCCAGGTGGTGCAGACGATCACCGATCCGCAGATCGCCGCCGGTCTGTGGGTGAAGATCGGCCGCTGGTACGGGGAGCACCTCGGCCATCTCGAGTACGCCATCGCCTCCGAGAAGCAGGCGCTGCAGCTCGATCCCGATCACAAGGAGGCGCTCACCCACCTCGCCGACTTCTACCGTCGCACGTCGGCCTGGAACGAGCTGGTCCAGGTGCTCGCGCACCACGCCAAGGTGGAGGCCGAGCCGAAGCTGCGGGTCGACCTCTTCCTCGCCATCGCCGACCTCTACGAGGGCACGCTCTCCGACGCGCGCGAGGCGGTGAAGGCCTACCGCCAGGCGGTCGAGGCGGACCCGCAGTGCCTCGACGCGCTCAACTCGCTGGAGCGGTTGCACCGGCGCGACCAGCAGTGGAGCGAGCTGATCGACGTCCTCGGCAAGAAGGCGGAGGTGCTCACCGAGAGCGAGGACGTGATCCGGATCCGGCAGCAGATCGGCGCGCTGTGGGAGGAGCGGCTCAACGAGGCGCCGCGGGCGATCGAGAGCTACAAGGCGATCCTCGGGCTCGATTCGCAGAACGTCGGCGCCTTGAAGGCGCTCGAGCGGCTGTACCAGAAGACCGGCCAGAACGACGCCTACCTCGCGGTGCTCGATCAGCAGCTGGACGTCACCAACAGCGACGAGGAGCGGGTTTCGATCTACGAGCGCCAGGCGATCGCGCAGGAGGAGCTGTTCCGCAAGCCCGAGCGGGCCTGGGAGGCGCTGGAGAAGGTGCTGCTGATCAACGATCGGCACGAGCCGACGCTGCGCACCCTCGAGCGGCTCTACCGGCAGGAGCGGAAGTTCCCGGAGCTGGTCGACACCGTGCGCCGCCACATCAACGCGGCGTCGGACGCGGCCGCGCGGATCGAGCTCTACCGCCAGATGGGCGAGGTCTACGAGAACGAGCTGAAGGACGTCGACCGCGCCATCGAGGCCTACACCGACATCCTCACCTTCGACGCCGATCACGCCGGCGCGCTCGGTGCGCTGTCGCGGATGTACGAGAAGATCGAGGACTGGTCGCGGGCGATCGACACCATGGGCCGCCTGGTGCAGCTGGTCCCCGACGCCAAGACCCGGGTCGAGCTGCATCACCGCATCGGCCGTATCCACGAGGAGCGCCTCGGTGATCCCGACACCGCCGAGACGCGCTACGCCGACGCGCTCGGGAGCGACCCGGGCTACGTGCCGGCGATGATGGCGCTCACGTCGCTGTACCAGAAGCGCGGCGACTTCCTGAAGGCCGCGCAGATGATGGTCAAGAGCGAGGCATTCACCCAGAACGCGATGGACAAGGTGAAGCTCCTCTACGAGGCCGGCTACATCTACTGGGAGAAGCTCGACGACCAGGCCCGCGGCGGCGAGCTGTTCGCGCGCGTGCTGGCGCTCGATCCCGAGTACGTCTCCGCCGGCGAGCCGCTGGCCGATCTCTACTTCCGCGAATCGACCGGCGACACCGGCTCCGTCCGCTGGGCGGAGCTCGAGCCGATCCTCGACATGCTGGTGCGGAAGGCCGAGCAGCGCCCCCACAACCAGCGGCTCGCCAACGCCGATCAGAACCAGCTCTACTTCCGGCTGGCGAAGACCGCCGACGAGCTCCGCAACCCGGAGAAGGCGCTCAAGTTCTACAAGCTGGCCTACGAAGTCGATTCGACCTTCCTGCCGACGCTGCTCGGGCGCGCGTCGCTGCAGTACAAGCAGGAGGACTGGGAGGGCGCGTTCAAGATCTACCAGACCATCCTGGTGCATCACCGCGAGGCGCAGGGCGAGGCGGAGATCGTCGATATCTTCTATCGCCTCGGGATGATCAAGGTGAAGCAGAACGAGCGCAAGAAGGCGCTCAACATGTTCGAGAAGGCGCTGGAGGTCGACGCCACGCACCGCCTGACGCTGCTCGCGGTGATCGATCTGCAGGTGGCGCAGAACGACATCGAGGCGGTGGTCGCCGCCAAGCGGGCGCTGCTCTCCGTCGCTGACGAGAACGAGCGCTTCAAGCTGCACGCCGAGATGGGCGATCTCTACCGCGAGAAGCTGAAGAATCAGGCGAAGGCGATCGCGGCCTACCTGGAGGCGCTCGAGCTCAAGCCCGAGAACCATGTGGTGCTGCACAAGGTGCTCGAGCTGTTCCACGAGACCGGGCAGTGGAAAAAGATGATCGAGACCCTGATCCGGATCACCGATCTGGAGAAGGATCCGCTCCGGCGCGGCAAGTACTTCTACACTGCGGCGGTCATCTACCGCGACGAGATCAAGGCGCTCGACGAGGCGATCGAGTTCTTCAACAAGGCGCTCGACTGCTACTTCGAGAAGCCGGACGGGATCACCCCGGCGAACTTCCAGAGCTACCTGAAGGCGTTCGAGGCGATCGACAAGATCTGCACCAACAAGAAGGACTGGAAGCAGCAGGAGCGCAACTACCGCAAGATGCTGAAGCGCTTCCCCGCCGAGGGGCACGAGGCGATCAAGACCGCGCTGTGGCACGCCCTCGGCGAGATCTACCGGTCGCGCCTGCGCGAGTACGGGGCGGCGATGTCGGCCTTCGAGGTGGCGGTCAAGCTCGACCCGGGCAACATGCAGCGGCACGAGATCCTCGCCGAGCTGTACGTCGTCGCCGGGCCGGACCACGCGCAGAAGGCAGCCAACGAGCACATGACGCTGATCCGGAACAACCCGTTCCGGATCGAGTCGTACCAGGGCCTGCGCAAGCTCTACATGGACACGCGGCAGTACGACCGCGCGTGGTGCATGTGCGCGGCGCTGGTCTACCTCCAGCGCGCGGACGCCGAGGAGCAGGCCTTCCACGAGCAGTACAAGCAGAAGGGGTTCGTGCGGGCCAAGCAGCGGCTCACCGACGAGATGTGGGCCAAGAACCTGATCCACCCGTCGGAGGATCGCTACATCGGGGCGATCTTCGGCGCGGTGTGGCAGGCGGTGGCGCTCCTGAAGTCGGGGGAGCACAAGCAGTTCGGCCTCAAGCGCAAGGAGAAGCTCGACCTCGCGACGCACCAGGCGCTGTTCTCGAAGGTGTTCTCCTACGTGGCGCAGGTGCTGAACGTGATCTCGCCGGAGGTCTACCTCCGGCCCGAGCAGCCGGGCGGGATGCAGCTCGCCAACTGCAAGGAGAAGGGCACCCTGATCCCGTCGCTGGTGGTGGGCGCGGAGCTGTTGCAGGGGCGGTCGGACAAGGAGCTGGCCTTCCCGGTGGCGCGCTTCCTCACCATGCTCCGGCCGGAGCACTACCTGAAGCTCACGCTGCCGACCAACACCGAGCTCCGGATCGCCTTCCTGGCGGCGCTGAAGCTGGTACAGCCGGCCTTCCCGATCAAGCCCGCCGACGCGCCGGTCGTCGAGCAGTACATGCAGTACATGCGGACCACGGTGCAGCCGGCGTGGCTCGAGCAGCTGGCGATGGTGGTGCAGCGCTTCATTCAGTCGAAGGCCGAGGTGGACCTGAACAAGTGGTCGCAGGGCGTCGAGCTGACGGCGCACCGGGTGGGCTTCGTGATGGCGAACGACCTCGCGCTGGCGGCGCGCTTCATCCAGCTGGAGCCCACGGTGGTTGGTGGGCTGCAGCCGAAGGACAAGGTGAAGGAGCTGGTGATGTACGCCATCTCCGAGGAGTACTTCGACCTCCGGCAGCAGATCGGGCTCACGGTCGGGTAGGCGCGGAGGGGCGAGGGGCGAGGGGCGGAGGCGCTCCCCGACCTCGCTTGCCGCGATGCGAATCGGAGTCGATACCGGCGGGACGTTCACCGACCTCGTCGCCGTCGGTGACGATGGCGTACTCCGGTTCGCCAAGCTGCCGTCGACGCCGGACGATCCGGCGCGGGCCGTTCTCGACGGGATCGCCCGCGTCGGCGGGGCTGGCCCACGCCAGGTGGTCCACGGCACCACGGTCGCGACCAACGCGCTCCTGACCCGCTCCGGCGGGCCCACCGCGCTCATCACCACCCGCGGCTTCGAGGACGTGCTGGCCCTGCGGAGGCAGGCGCGCCCCCGGCTCTACGCGCTCGAGCCGGAGGTGCCGCCGCCGCTCTGTCCCGACGACCACCGACTCGGCATCGACGAGCGCCTCGGCCCGGGCGGCGATGTGCTGCGAGCGCTCGAATCGTCCGAGATCGAGCGGGTCGTCGCGGAGGTGCGATCGCTCGGCGCCCGATCGGTCGCGGTGGTGCTGCTTCACGCGTACGCCGATCCCGCCCACGAGCGGCGGATCGGCGCCGCGCTGGCGTCCCTCGAGATCCCGATCGCGCTCTCGTGCGACGTCCTCCCCGAGCACCGCGAGTACGAGCGCACCGTCGCCACGGTGGTCGACGCCTACGTCTCCCCGGGGGTCGCAACCTACCTCAGGCGGCTCGAAGCGGCGCTCGGCCCGACGTTGCGGGTGATGCAATCGTCGGGCGGCGCGTCGGCGGCGCGCGAGGCCCGCCTGCACCCGGTGCGAACCCTCCTCTCGGGTCCCGCGGCAGGGGTGATCGGTGCGCGGGCGGTCGCGGCGCGCGCCGGCATCGACCGCCTGATCACCCTCGACGTCGGCGGCACCTCCACCGATGTTGCCCTGTGCGACCGCCGGATCGAGCTCACCGTGGAGGGCGAGGTGGCGGGCCTGCCGATCCGGATCCCGTCGCTGCCGGTGCACACCGTCGGTGCCGGCGGCGGATCGATCGCGCGTCTCGATCCCGGCGGTGCGCTGAAGGTCGGCCCCGGATCGGCCGGCGCAGTGCCCGGTCCCGCCTGCTACGGCGCGGGCGGCCGCGAACCCACCGTCACCGACGCGGCGCTCTGCGAAGGCAGGCTCGATCCCGACCGCTTCCTGGGCGGCGCGATCCCGCTTAGCCGCGCCGCCGCCGAGCGCGTCCTCGACCCGCTGGCGGCCCAAATGGGCGTCTCCCGCGCCGCCGCCGTGGCCGGGATCGCGCGCGTCGCCACCGCCGTCACCGCGCGGGCGATCCGGACCATCTCCGTCGAACGGGGCCACGATCCACGCGACTTCACGCTGGTCGCGTTCGGGGGCGCGGGCGCGATGCAGGCGTGCGATGTCGCCGCCGAGCTCGGGATCACGCGGGTGCTGGTGCCGCCCGTGCCCGGGCTGCTGTGCGCCTACGGGGCGCTGTGCGCCGACGTCACGCGCGACCGGGTGGCGACCCGCCTGCGGCTCACCGGGCCCTCGCTCGACGTTGCCGCGCTCGCCTCGGAGTTCGCTCCGCTCGAAGCCGCGGCCCGCGCCGACCTCGACGACGAAGGCGTCCCGACCGCCGACCGCCGCTTCGTTCGCAGCAGCGATCTGCGCTACGCCGGCCAGTCCTACGAGCTCGGCATCGAGCTCCCGGCGCGCGGTCCGTTCGACGTCGTCGCCGCGTTCCACGATGCTCACCGACGGCGCTTCGGCTTCTCATCGCCGGCGCGTCCGGTCGAGCGGGTGGCCTTGCGGGTTCACGCACGCGGCCTCACGGCGCCCGTACCGCCGCTCACGCAGGCGATCGAGCCCGGCGATCCGCGCATCGGCGACCGGCTGCTCCTGCGCGCGCGCCTGCGCCCGGGCGCCACCGTCGACGGACCCGCGCTGATCGTCGACCACAGCGCCACGGTACACGTCGCCGCCGGCTGGCGCGCCACCGTCGACGGCGACGGCGCTCTTCACCTCCAGCGCGGCTGATACCATCCCAAGGACTGGCTCCCCGACTCGCCACCGCCACCCCGGTGGCTACTCGACCAGCCAGGCTCTCCTCGCCGCAGGAAACATATATCATTATGATTTTACTAAACTAATCTCCTGGCACACCGGGTGCCCTGTGCAGCCGGTCATGCGCACACAAACCGCTCTCTCGCTCTTCTTCCTCACCCTCGCCGGCGGCGCCTCGGACGCCCTGGCCCTCAATCAGAGGGCCCACTACCAGGTCAGCCTCGACGCCTGCACCCGCGCCGGCCTCTCCACCGCGTTCTGCAAGCAGGTGGGAGTCGAGGCCTACAACGTCGACGCCAACGAGTTCTTCGACCTCGCCGCCCACAGCCAGATGAACCCCGGCCAGTCGGTGTGCGACGGCGCGAGCGCGGCAAGCTGGCGCGTGTTCTGGCTCGGCCAGCAGGTGCGGATCGCGGCCGCCACCGCCTCCGCCTTCCCGTCGAAGAAGAACCACAACGCGCTCGCCCAGCACCTCGGCCGCACCCTCCACACCCTCCAGGACAACTGCGCCCACAGCGGGATGGGCAACCCGCAGCACGCCTGGCACTCGCTGAACGACGTCTGCCGCGGGACCCACGAGAGCCCGGACGCCGCCCCCGCCGCCACCGAGTGCGCGCGCCAGGAGAGCGACGCAGTGATGCGCGCCGTGTTCGACCTGCTGAGCCACGAGGGGGTCGAGAAGGCGCGGCTCGCGGACGTGCAGGCGGGCACCAAGCACTGGACCTCCTACGGCGACGCCTGCAGCTACCTCGCGTCGGGCAAGAGCTGGAACGGCATCGATCGCCGCTGGGACAACCAGGTGGTCCGCCCGGCCCTGCGCAGCTCCTTCATCGCGGCGGTGCAGGCGAGCAGCGCCCGCTGGTCGCGCCTGGGAACCAAGGGCAGCGACGGGCTGCTCGCCTCCTACGACGCCAAGGTCGACACCAGCCACGGCAGCGCCAGCTGCATCGCGGTCCACGTCTTCTGCCTCGGCAAGGCCGACTCCCTCGAGGAGGCGCGCCCTCCCTACGAGGAGGCGGACGACGGGACGGACGAGGTCCCGCCGGTGGACGAGATGCCGGCGACTGGGTGCTCGGCCTCGGGGCCCGCCTCGGCAACGCGGGGCGCTTCGGGCCAGGCGATGGCCGGCCTGGCGCTCGTCCTGCTCGCGCTCGCGACCCGCCGCCGCCGGGGGTAGCGCGCGCGTGATACCGTCCCCTCCATGAGGCTGGCGGGACTGGGCGCGGCGGTCTTCGTCCTCACCGCAGCGACGGTAGCCACCGCGACCGGATGGCCGGATCGCTTGCCGCTCCACCTCACCCTGTACATCGCCGCCGGGCTTTCGTGGGCGGGCGCGCTGGCGCTGCTCGGGCGCATCGGGCGCGGCCCGCGCGATCGCCTGGTGATCGTCGGAGTGGCGGTCGCGCTCCGCCTGTGCGCCTGGCCGGCCGCCCCGGCGCACTCCGACGATGTCTATCGCTACGCCTGGGATGGCCAGGTCACCATCGCCGGGATCAACCCCTACCGCTTCGCCCCCGCGGCGCCCGAGCTCGCCCGCCTCCGCGGTGCCACACCCACTCTGCCGGATCGGGAGCGCGGGTCGGCGCGCCCTGCTGCCACCGACGGTGGCACGCTCTCGAGCCGGATCAACAACCCCGATCTTCCAACGATCTACCCGCCGGCGTCGCAGCTCCTGTTCGCCCTCGCGGCGCTCCTCCCGCTCCCCCCGGTTGCGTCGCTGAAGCTGCTCCTCGGCGCGTGCGATCTCCTGGTGCTCTGGCTGCTCCTGCGGCTGCTCGATCGGCGCGGCCACGACCCGCGCCACGCGATCGCCTGGGCCTGGTCGCCGCTGGTGGTGATCGAGCTCTCGCAGAACGCGCACCTGGAAGCGCTGCCGATCGCGGGGCTGGTGGCCGCGCTGCTCCTGTGGGAGAGCGGACGACGTGGCGCGGCGGGCGCGGCGCTCGGGGCGGCGGCGGCGGCCAAGCTGATCACCCTGCCGCTGCTGCCCGCCTTCCGATCACGTCGCACGTGGGTGTCCGCGCTCGGCTGCGCGGCCCTCTTCGGCCTCCCGTTCCTCGCCGCAGGACCGGCGATCGGCGGCTCCACCGGCGAGTTCGCCCGTCGGTGGCGCAGCAACGACGGCGCCTACGCGCTGATCCAGGGCGCCACCGATCGCCTCGTCTGCCGCGCGCTGAACGCACCGCGGATCGAGCGCGCGGGCACCCCCTGCGATCGCCCCCTCGACCTGTGGCCCCACGTCCGGCTGGCGGCGCTGATCTCCCGTCGTCCCCAGCGTGCCGCGGTCTACCCCGACGAGCTCTCCGCCTTCGCCGCGCGCGCCTTCACCGGCCTCCTCCTGGCGGGAGTTGGCCTCGCGGTGCTGTGTCGAAAGCGCTCCCCCGTCGACGGCTGCGAGTGGATCCTCGGCGCCCTGCTCCTCCTCACACCTGCGCTCCACCCCTGGTACGCCACCTGGCTCCTGCCGCTCGCCGCCCTGACCCGCCGCCGCGCCTTCATCGCCCTCGCCGCGCTGGTGCCGCTCGGCTATCTGCCCCTCGCCGGGTGGCTCGCCGGAGCGCCGTGGAAGGACCCGGTGTGGACCCGCGTCGTCCTGCACGGGGTCTGCTGGGGGCTGCTCGCGCTCGACGCCCTGCGCGCCCCCATCGCCAGGAGCCTCGGCGGGCGGTTCACCAAGGATTTTGGATCGCCCGGGCGCGTGGGCTAAGATCCCGTCCCGATGCGCGCACTCTTTTGGGCCCTGATCGTCGCCTCACCCGCCGTGGCGCGAGCCGGCAGCCTGCACGGCACGATCGCCCTGCCGCCGGCGGCTCCGAAGGGGGAGGCCAGGCCGCTCGCCAACTGGCGCGTCGAGAACGGCGTGCTGCCGATCGCTCCCTGGCCGCCCGACCCGAGCGAACAGGCGATCGTGGTGCTCGAGCCCGCGCAGCCCCCGGAGGCATCGAAGGCGCATGCCACCGTCGAGCTGAAAGGGCTGAAGCTCGAGCCCCGCCTCGCCGTCGCCCAGGTGGGCACCACCTTCGACTTCAAGAACGACGACCTGTCACCGCGCACGCTCTACCTGAAGGGCGTGGAGGGCTTCATGCCGGCCGAGGCGACCGCCCCCGGCGCGACCCGATCGGTGCGCTTCGCAGCGACGGGGATCTGGCAGGTGCGCGATCGCGAGCACGCCCACGCGGCGACGACGCTGGTGGTGGTCGCCACGCCCCACTTCACGCGCGCCGACGAGAAGGGCGACTTCCGGATCGAGGCGCCCGACGGAAAGTACACCCTGAAGGTGTTCTACCGCGGCGCCTGGGCCGCGACCCAGCCGGTCGAGGTGAGCCGGGGCGCCGAGGTATCGGTCAAGCTGGCGCCCGCTCCGTCGGTGGCGAACCAGTGAACGCTGGTTGGGTGTAGGGGTCGGAGGCGACATGTTCTGGTCGAAGATCTGGTTCTTCCTGCTGGCGGTGTTCGCCGCCGGCACCGCGGCGCTGCTGCTCCTCCAGGCCGCCCCGATGCAGTGCGAGCTCGACGCGCAGCTCGAGGCGCGGCTCCAGGGGGCCGAGCGCGGCGCCGGGCTGCTGTTGAAGGTCCACGCCCGCAAGTGGCTCGACGCGGGGGCGCAGGTCTCGGCCGACGCGCAGCTCTACGAGGCGCTCGCCGAGGCGACGCGCGGCGGCGACAAGGCGACCAACCTGGACCTCGTCCACCGCTCGGCGCAGGCCCGCCTCCGCTACTTCAACCTCGCGTGGAAGACCGATCAGCTGATCGCCGTCGACGCCCGGGGGCGCGTGGTGGCCCGGGCGGGGCTCGACGAGGAGCAGTGGCGCGACGATATCTCCGGCTACCCGGTGGTGGCCGAGGCGCTGCGCGGCTACCGCCTCGACGACACCTGGGACCGCGGGGGCAAGCTCTATCGCGTCACCGCGTCGCCGGTGCTGGGCGGCGAGCACTACGTCGGCGGCCTGCTGATCCTCCAGGAGATCGGCACCGACCTCGCCACCCGCATCCGGGGCACCGTCGGGGTGGAGGTGGCGTTCCTCCTAGGCGGCAAGGTGATCGCGCAGTCCTCGTCGCTGCCGATCCTCGGCGACCTCGGGCGGATCGCCACCGAGCGCGGCGCCGAGCTGTCCGACAAGGGGCGCCTCCCGCCGCAGGTTGTGGCGGGCGGGGACCGCTCCTACGAGGTGGTGATCGCGCAGCTCTCCGGCGAGGCGGCGGGCCACGACGCGGCCTTTGCGCTGGTGGCCGAGCGAACCGTCGCACCGTCGCTCACCCGCGCGATCGACGGGCTCGTGCTCCATCCCGAGGCGCTCCCGCTGCACGAATTGGCGCCGGTCGGCGGCGGGCTTTGCGGTGTGCTCCTGTTCGGCTTCCTCCTGATGCACCTCGAGCACGGGCGGCGGGCGCGGCGGCTGGTGCGTTCGCTCCAATCGCTCTCGCGCGGCGATATCGATCACCTCGACGACCGCCACCACTCGGGACCCTTCGGCAGCATGGTGCGCGCGGTCAACGTCACCCTCGATCGCGTGCAGCGGCGTGGCGGTGGCGGCGGGACGGTGGAGCTCGCGGCGGGCGATCCGGTGCCGGCCCCGTACGCCGCCTCGATCGAGGTGTATGAGGAGCCGCCCGAGCCCTTCCAGATTCCGCAGCCGGTGGAGCTGGTGCGCCCCCGCGCGGCGCCTCTGCCCACGTTCACGCCGCCGCCTGAAGAGCGCCCGCCGAGCGCGCCCCCCGAGAGCCGACCGCCGTCCCGCCCGTCGCTGCCGTCGCTGGAGCTGCCGGTGGAGCCGTCGCTGGCGATCGAGCCGGCGCTCGCGCTCGATTTCGGCCCGCCGCTCCTGGCGCGCCTGGACGAGGTGAGCTTCCCGCAGGCCCCGGCCCCGATCCTCGCCCCCGCGAACGAGGACTCCCTGCCGACGATGGTCTCCGGTCCACTCGGCGCCCTGCTTGGCTCCTCCGGGTCGCCGGACAGCGAGGATCTGGAGGCGGAGTTCCAGGAGGTCTACCGCCAGTACGTCGACACCAAGCAGCGCTGCGGCGAGGCCACGGTCGGCGTCACCTACGACAAGTTCGTCGCCAAGCTGCACAAGAACCGCGACCAGCTCATGGTCCGCTACGCCTGCCGCACGGTCCGCTTCAACGTCTACATCAAGGACGGCAAGGCCGCGCTGAAGGCAGTGCCGGTCAACCGCTGACCCCTTCCCCGTCCGTCCTGAGCCGGGTTCGCTGCGAGCCCGAGTCGAAGGACGGGAGCGAGAGGGCGAACACCGCCCCTTCGCCCTCCGCGCCGCCGACCCGGATCTCGCCGCCGTGGTCGGTGACGATACGATGGACGATCGCCAGGCCGAGCCCGGTGCCGTGCGCCTTGGTGGTGAAGTAGGGCGTGAACAGGCGCGCGCGCGCTTCGGCGGTGATGCCGGGTCCGCTGTCGGCGATCGCGATCTCCACGCGCTCGCCGACGCGCCGCGCCGAGACCCGGATCGTCGCCCTCCGCTCGGTCACCTCGGCCGCCGCATCGCGCGCGTTCTCGAGGAGGTTGCGGAGCACCTGCTGGAGCTGCTCGCGATCGGCGTTGACCTGCAGATCCGCGTCGAAGGTACGCTCGATCGTCACCTCCGCTCCCGCGTAGAGCCCGAGCGCGCCCTCGACGATCTCGCGCACGTCCACCGGCTGCAGCTGCGGCTCGGGCATGCGGGCGAACGCCGAGAACTCGGCCACGATGTGCTTCAGGCGCGCCACCTCCTCGAGGATGGTGCGGCTCGACTCGTCGAAGATCTCCTCGAAGAGCTGCGGCTTCGCCTTGCGGGCGCGCTGCAGCGTCTCGATCGCCATCTGGATCGGGGTCAGCGGGTTCTTGATCTCGTGGGCGATCCGCTGGGCGATCTCGCGCCACGCGGCGACCCGCTCGGCGTGCACCAGCCGGCCCTGCGCCTCGCCGAGCTCGCGGATCATCGCGTTGAAGGTGCGCGCCAGATCGCCCACCTCGTCGCGGGTGTGCACGTCCACCACGGCGTCGAGATCCCCCGCCGCGACCCGCCGCGCGCCCTCGGCGAGCGCCCCCAGCGGCCGCGCGATCCGCCGCGCCACCAGGAAGCCGAGGAGCAGCGCAAGCGCGAGGCCGCCCGCGGTCACCGCCCCCGCCAGCGCCCGGATCCACGACAGCGCGCGGTCCAGCTCCTCGTCGGGGACGGCCACCTCCACCCGCGCCGGAGCGTCCGCCCCCGGCAGCTCGATCGCCCGCCGTGGGTAGGGCCGGGTGGGAAAGCCGCGCGAGCTGACCGCGAGCTGCTTCCCGCCCTCGCCCACCAGCCGCGCCGGGAGCTTCAGCCGCTCCAGGAACGCCGACGACACCTCCCGCCCGGTGACGACGGTGAGGCGTGCGTAATCGGTCTCCACCCGCTGCGCCACCTCGATCATCAGGGCGTCGCGCTGCTGTCCGCCGGCGACCACCCGCGCCATCACCAGCATCGGCTTGCCGGGGTGGCGCCGCCCGCGCGCCACCGCCGCCTCGTCCTTCTGGCCCGCCCGCCCGGGGTAGTGGCCGGCGGCGAGCACCACGGCCCTGTCGTCGACCAGCTGCAAAAAATCGAGCCCCGCGGCGCGCATCTGCTCGGGCGCGCGGTGGAGCAACGAGCGCTCGCGCTCCTCGTCGAGGCCGCCCTTGGCGAGGTCGAGCAGGAGCTGCCCGACCACCGGATCATCGGCCCGGGCGAGGCGCTTCGCGACCGCCGCCACCTCGCCCGCCGCCCGGTCATATTCTGTCACGACGTCCCGCTGCGCCGCGTCGAGCGAGCGGATGAACTCGCCGCGGTAGCGCTGCTCGATCAGCCGCTGCGCGAGCCCCGCGACCGCGACGATCGGCACCACCGCCACCGCGGCGAAGGCGACGGTCAGCTTGCTGGCGAGGGTGAAGCGGATTTGCCGGCTCACGCGCTTGGCCCTTACTTTGCCCACCACGCCGCCGCGTAGTCGATCCGGCCCGCCGCGTCGACGGTGATCCCGACCAGGTCGGCCCGCAGGTGGGCGCGCACCGAGCGGTGGAAGAGCGGGGTCAGCACCACCCGTTCGGCGACCGCCCGCTCGACGGTGACCGGATCGGCGGGGGCGCGCGCAAGCAGGCCGCGGGCGGCGCGCGGGTCCACCGCGGCGAGCAGCGCGAGGGCGGCGAGCCCGGGATCGGCGTGGCCGGGCACCTCGATGATCGCCAGGTCGTAGCGGCCGGAGTCGAGCCGCTCCTGGAACGCCTTCGGGTCGACCGCGTCGACGGTGAGATCGATCCCGACGTCCGAGAGATCGGCGAGCAGCTTGTCGGCGACGTCGCGATCATCGAAGCGCGAGGCGTCGAGGAGGAGCGAGGCGCGCAGCCTGCTCGCGGCCCCGGCGCCCCCGGCAAGGAGCCGCGCGAGGTCCTCGCGGGCGCGAGCGCGATCGACCGGCTTGCCCGCGCCGGGCACCAGCCCCGTCGCTGCGATCGCCGGCTGACGCACCGCGAGGCGCCGCACCCGCTCGCGATCGATCACCCCGGCGATCGCCCGGCGGAGCGCGGGATCATCCGGCAGCCCGCTCTTCGGAACTCCGGGAGGCTTCACCAGGGCGGGATCGGCGAAGCCCCGCCCGAAGGCCAGCGCCGACGTCACGGTGCGCGGCCCGTCGACGACCACGGTGCGGTGCTTCGGCGCGCCCCCCTCGAAGGCGGTCGCACCGTGCAGCGAGATCTGCGAGGAGCCGACCTCGTAGCTCCCCGCCTCCTCGGCGCGTGACCCGAAGTAGCGCAGCTGCAGCGTATCCAGAAAGGGTCGCCCCTCGCCGCACAGCGGGTTCGCCGCGAGCTTGACCACCCGGGCATCCCACTCCGTGAACCGGAACGGACCCGAGCCGGTGACGCGGTGGAGCGGCGCCTGGCCACCCGGGGTCACCGAGGCTGCCGGCGAGGCGAGGAGAAGCGAAAGATCGGGCGCCGGCCGGGTCAGCTCGATCTCCACGGTGTCGTCGGCGATCGCGCGTGCCGCCTTGATCGGGGCGAGGGTCCAGCCACCCGGCAGGCGCGCGGCGCGCTGGAGCGAGGTGGCCACGTCGGCGGCGGTGAGCGCCTTCCCGTCGTGGAACTTCAGGCCCGGCCGGAGCACGAGGCGCGCGCGCAGCGCATCGATGGTCTCGAGTCCGACGGCCAGGCGCGGCCGCACCCGCGAGGCCGCGTCGACGGCGAAGGGCGCGTCGAACACCAGGGCCACCAGGGTGAGCTCGCCGGGCCGCGTGGCCTGCGCCGGGTCGATCGTGTACACGCGCGAACCGAGCGGACCCACCGCCACGCCCCCGTAGCCGGGCCGCGCCTCGGCACGTGCCGACCCCGAGGCTGGCGTTACCCCGAGAAGTCCGAGCAGCCAGGTGATGAGGAGTCTCCGCACGCGCGACCGACGATGGAGCGGGAGCGGAGATCCGTCAAGTCGACCGGGCCGCGAGCGTCCGGCGGCGCAGCGCGGCCTGCCGGAACGCCACCCACGCCGGCACGATCGCTCCGGCCACCCCCGCGACCTGGACGAACAGCATCTCCGGGCTCCGGTAGCGGTCGTGGACCAGGGCGATGGCGATCACCTGGCCGAGCAGATGCCCAGTGACTGCGACGCCGAGCGCCCACCGCGCCGCCGCCGTCGGGTAGCGC
Organism: Myxococcales bacterium; assembly: GCA_009692555.1. Lineage (GTDB taxonomy): Bacteria > Myxococcota_A > Polyangia > Palsa-1104 > SHYY01 > SHYY01. Next base: position 9,655 of record SHYY01000087.1, on the reverse strand, counting down.
GTGGCGATAAACAGGACGTACACCGGCAGCGACAGCGCCAGCACAGTCGACCACGCGATCACCACGACCTCCCGATCGCAAAGACCGTGGACTCGCCAGGAGAGGGCTGCCCACCCGAGGCCCACGAACGCCGCCGCCATCGTCCACATCAGCCCGTAGGGCGCCGCGTCATCGCTCCACCAGGGAAGCCTTCCGCCGGTGCGCAGGCCGAGCGCCCACGCCTCGTAGGTCGGGGTGGCGAATACGGCCAGTACCAGGCACACCGGAATCAAAATTGTCCCCGACACCATCATGTGGAACAGCGCATCGCTGTGCTCGAGCGCTCTCGCAGGGAGCAGCGCCGCCGCGGCGAGGCCGAGAAAGAGCGCCAGCGCCTGGAGCTTCGAGAGCAGCGGCCGGTGCGGAAAAGCGAGCTTCCGGCAGCACGCCGCGGCCAGCACGATCGCCAGCGCCAGCGACGATAGACACGAGAGGAACGGCGCCGCGGCGAGACGGGCGAGGTAGGCCGTCTCGTCGAACCAGTGCAGCCGCCACGGCGACATCAACAGCCGGCGCCATAGCCCGTCGTGCTGGAGCCCCATTGCCTGGAGCGCTCCCCCGGGGTGAAGGAAGGCCCAGCCGGAGCCCGTGGGCTCGCCGGACAGAGCGGCGCCGAGGAAGCCGCCGAAGCCGAGCACCGCCGCGACCCCGAGCGCGACCAGAGCTCCGCCGGTCTCCTGGCGCGGCGCCAGCGCCACCGTCAGGCCGAGCAGCACCGAGGCCAGCCCGCCCGTCGCGAGGATGCTCACCGACGAGACCAGCGTGTCGGCGGGGATCACCCCGAGCAGCCCGCAGACGACGTGGAGCACCAGTGGCCCGACCAGCAGCAGGTAGAGCCGCGCCGGAGCCCCCACGACGATCCCGCACACCAGGGCGAGCGGCGAGAGCGGCGTGGTGCGGAGCTGGTCGAGCGTCCCCGCGCGGCGCTCGGCAGCGACGGCAGCCGCCACCATCGCCGGCGCGATCACCAGCAGACCGAGCGCCAGCACGGCGACGGCGAACAGGTCGGCGACGCCGAGGACCCCCCAGGCGAGCGGCGGTGCGTGGGTACAGAAGTCGTCGTCGCACAGGCCGCCCGGCGGCCCCTCGGCGCGCGCGACGATCCACTCCGCGAGGACCACCAGCAGCGTCGCCAGCCCGCCGGAGTAGGCGAGCAGCTGGAGGCGCGCCGGGCGACGCGCGGTGCGGTGGGTGAAGGCGGAGATCGCGGTCAGGATGCTCATCGCAGCTCCTTTGGGATTCAGGCGACGGCCGACGCCGCGCTGGCGCGGTACACCGCTTCGAGCGCCGACTCGCGCGGCGCGACATGGCTCACCCGCGCACCGCGCAAGACCAGCGCCTCGACCAGCTCCGCGGCCGTCTCCTCGCCGCCTTCGAGCTCGACCTCGAAGCGCACCGCGCCACCGTCCCACGCGGTCCGCTCGAAGCGCCCGACGCGCGGACCGAAGTCGGCGAGCGCCCGCTCGGCGCGGTCGACGTGGGTGCGGATATCGATGCAGTAGACCGTCCGCTCGTTCTTTGCGGCGCGGGCGATCGCGTCGATCGCCCCGGTGCGGATCATGCGGCCGCCCTCCATGATCCCGACCGAGTCGGCCAGGCCCGCCAGATCGGGCAGGATGTGCGATGAGATGACGATCGCCAGGCCGCGCCGCTTGAGGCCGGCGAGCACATCCCTGAGCTTCAGGCGCGCCGCCGGGTCGAGCGCCGAGGCGGGCTCGTCGAGCAGCAGCACCTTCGGGTCGTGGATCAGGGTCTTGGCGAGCCCGAGACGCTGGCGCATGCCGCGCGACAGCGAGCGGATCGGCGCCTCGCGCTTGCCGCCGAGGTCGAGCTCGTCGAGCAACCGCTCCGACCGCCGCCGCCGCTCGGCCGACGGTACGCCGTGGCAGCGAGCGAAAAAGTCGAGGTAGTCCACCGGGGTCATGGCGTCGTAGAGCGCGAAGTTGTCGGGCAGGTAGCCCACGCGGCGGCGCACCGCCTCGCGGTCGCGGGCGAGGTCGATCCCGTCGACACGCAGCGTGCCGGCGCTCGGGTCGGTGAGCGTGGCGAGCATCCGCAGCGTCGAGGTCTTGCCGGCGCCGTTCGGCCCGACCAGCGCGAAGATGCTGCCGGGATGGACCTCGAAGGAGACCTCCCGCACCGCGTGACGCACGCCGTCGTAGCTCAGGGAGACCCGATCGCAGGAGAGGAGTGGGGTGCTCATCGCCCTCTCTTACGGGAGGTCGGGCGGGAACCTGCCCGCGCCGGCCGAGTTCAGCTTGTTGCCGTAGTCGAGCCTCACCGAGGCGATCCTCGCCGAACCGCCGTCGATCCCGAGGAACGTCATGACCGGAGTGCCGAGGTTGGCGCGCGAGGTGCTGAAGATCGCCGCCCCGTTCGCGTCGTAGGCGGTCAGCGTCGCGGTCACCGTCCCGGAGCCGTTGCCGGCGTACATCCCGACGCGGCGCGCAGGGGAGGCGAAGAGGATGGTGAGCGGGAGGTTGGCGCTGGTCCCCGGTGATTGCGCGTCGTTTGCGAGGGAGAGATCCCCCCGTGGTGGCGTCACGGCGGCGAGGGCGGCGACCGATCCGTCCATCGGAGGGCTCCGGGCGTCCGCGTTGGGGGCGCTCGCGTCCTTCTGGAGCGGAGGCGGACCCGTCGAGGTGCAGCCCGCGAGGAGGCCGGCGAGCGCCCATGCGGTCCCGGGCCGGAGGGTGGTTCGCGGGCCGAAGATCACTGCGGCGCTTGCGCTTGGCAGACCCGGCCCGGGCCATCGGCGATGGTGACGCACACCTGCCCGCGCGGGCAGCGATCCGTGGGCGAGGGGCAGGGGATCTCGCACGAGGTCATCCTGGGTCCGCGCGGTCCCGCGATGCCGTAGTAGCTGATGCAGGAGAGCCCCGGGGGGCACTTGCCGTTGCTGCAGGGGTCGCCCTGCCCGGCGGCGGCCTGCGCGGTGGGCGGGAAAACCGGTACATCCGGCGCGTCCGCGACCGTCGGCGGCGGCGCGAGCGGAGCAGATACGGGGGGCGTCGCCGGGGCGCAGGCGAGAGCGAGCAGCAGGGTGAGGGCGAGTGGGCGCATCGCCGCCGACGGTACTACGTTGCGGGCGCGGCAACGGCGACGGAAACGTGGGGCGACTCTTGACCGGATGCGCGGGCCGAGGGCATCGTGCGCCCATGACGCGATGGATCGCCCCCCTCCTCGCCATCGGCATCCTCGGGTGCCGGAGCGGCCTGCTCGACGGAGAGGCGGCCCGAGCGGGGATCGCCTGCGGTGCGACCTCGTGTCTGGACCACGAGGCGTTCTGCCTCTTCTGCCCGGGAGAGGGCGGCGGCGTCCACCCGATCTGCGGAACGCGCCCGCCCAATGCTCCGGACTTCTGGACCACCGCCGATCTCTGCAACGGCAACTGGGGGGCCCGCGATTTCCCGACCCTCTACTGCGATGGGCCCGAGGACTGCCCCGCGGGGCGCCTGTGCGTCGCGGCGGCGGCGTTGGGCGCGTCCCTGTTCGCCTATTGTGGCGCGGCGGCGGCTGCACCGGGCTGCTCCGCCACGCCGCGCGAGCGCCCGCTTTGCCGGTCGCTCGCCGATTGTCCCGCCTGCGCCACCTCTTGCGAACGGGTGCGCGCCGACCTCCCGGTCGCGCTTTGCCAGTGGTAGCGGGCAGCCCAATTCAGTCCCCTCAGTAGATCAGCCAGAGCTCGGTGCGCTGCGCGGCGCGGTCGCGGATCGCGGCGACGATCTCGTTTTTTCCGTCGCTGTCGACATCTCCCGCGGCGAGGGCGACCACCGCGCCGGGGAGGCGCTCGAAGCGAGCGATCAACGGCGTGCCGGGGATGAGCGCGCGCACGATCAGCGCGTCAGGAGCGCCCGGATTGACCGCGTCGCCGGTCGCCACCACGTCGCCGCGTTCGAGCGCCGCGAGCGCGAGCTGCGCGCCGGCGCCGCGGACCGTCACCGGTTTTCCGTCGCTGGTGCTCCAGATCCAGAGCGTGCGATCGGGATCGATCGCGGCGCGCACTGGAGGGCTGCCCGTCGCTGCGGGGCTTCGACGCAGCCCGGCGGCAGTCCAGAAGCGCGGCGGCAGCGGCAGGGGTGGAGTGCAGCCAGCCTCGCTGAACCAGTCGACGCCCGGCTCGAGGACGCAGAGGCTGCCAAGGCCTGGCAGCGCGAAGCCGGCGAGCGGCTCGCTCCGCTCGGTCGCGCCTTCGAGGCGCAGCTTCACGCCCTCGGCGAAGCGGCTCGAGCGAACCCGGATATCGCTCCCCAGCACCTCCACCGTCGCCACGTCGTTGCGGGGGCGCACCGGCGCGGGCCGGCCGGTGAGCTTGACGCGGCGGATCTCGACGAAGCGCAGCGGAGGCTCGCTGCGCCACACCACCACTTCGTCGGCGGTCGCCCCGATCACCTCGGCGCGGCCGTCCCCGTCGATGTCGCCCACGTCGAGCGCGAGCAGAGGAACATCGCCGACGGGCACGCCGCGCGATTGCAGAGGACCGGCCGGCACCTTTCGCGGATCGATCCTGGGCGGCAGCAGCAGGGCCGGCGGCAGGTAGACCTGCAGCTCGGAATCGATCGCCGCGGCGACGTGGAGGTGGGCGAGCGCGGCCGGCTCATCGAGCCACGGCGACGGGGGCAGCGCGGTCACCCGCCCGTCGACGCGCGCCCCTTCGCGGCCGATGGCGACCTCGATCTCGACCACCAGATCGATCCCCGAAAGGCGCGCCGCAGCGAGGTCCACCGACGGAACGACCCGGGCGGAGCGGAACCCGGCGGCCTCGATGCGACTGCGGGTGAGCGCCACGATCTCGCCCAGCAGTCGGGGCGGAGCGCCCTGCCCCGCGACCGCCACGTCGATCGCGCCCACCGGCCCGCCCGCCGCGGCCCGCACCTGCTCGGCCAGAGCGCGCGCCAGACCGTCGACGGTGCCGCTGCCGCCGTACGAATGAGCCGCCGCGGCGAGCAGCGCGAGGGCACAAGCGATCGGGAACCAACGCGCCATGGGCTCGGAGCTTACACCGCCTGGAAACCTACCACCGACGGAGACCCTTCGCGAGCGCGCTGCGTTGTGAGCCAGGGCCGGTCGCGTTCGCCGACCGGATCGAGAGGATCCCGATGCCCACTGCACGCCGCTCCCTGCCCCTCGCCACGCTCGGTCTCACCCTGCTCTCCTGCATCGCCGCCCCCGGGCCGACGCCCGATCCGGCGCCGGTGCAGGACCCCGCGATCGCGGGCAGCTCGCCCCTGCTCGGCCCCGCCGACCCGGCCGCTCCAGCGACGGTGCCTGATCCGCGGCAGGTGCAGCTCGAGGAGACGCCGCCCGCCGCGGTGCTCCCGCCCACGGACGCGCAGAAGCGCCTCGACGCCGCCCTCACCGCCTTTCTTGCATCCGCCCCGACGCGCCGGATGTACATCATGATCGACAAGCCGCTCTACCAGCCGGGTGAGACGATCTGGTTCTCGGGTGGGCTGGTCGCCACCGCGACGATGATCGCCAGCCAGCCGGGCCTCGGCGTGACCTACCAGCTGGTCTCGCCCAAGGGCTCGGTGGTGCTGACGCGGCGGGTGGCCGTGGACGCTCACGGCACCGCGGCCAACGACTTCGTGCTGCCCGAGGAGATGGCGGGCGGGGAGTACGTGATCCGGGCGCGCGCGGACGATGGCACCGTCGACGAGCGCAAGGTGATCGTCGCCAGCTACGAGGCGCCGCGGCTGAAGAAGGCGATCGAGTTCGTCAAGAAGGCCTACGGGCCCGGCGAGACTGTCGCGGCGGCGGTGAGCGTCGCCCGCGGCACCGGCGAACCCTTCGCGGCCCGCCCGCTCACCGCGGTGGTCACCGTCGACGAGGTCGAGGTGGCGCGGCTCGCGTTCACCACCGACGGAGCAGGCAACGGGGTGATTCGCTTCGCGCTGCCCGCGCAGATCGCCCGCGGGGATGCGCTGCTCACCGTGCTGGTCGAGGACGGCGGGGTCACCGAGTCGGTTCAGAAGCGCATCCCGGTGGTGCTGAAGACGCTCGCGCTCACGCTTTTTCCCGAGGGTGGCGATCTGATCGCGGGCCTTCCGGCGCGGGTCTACTTCGCCGCCACCAATCCCCTCGGCAAGCCCGCCGATATCGAGGGGCGCCTGGTCAACGACGCGGGCGTGACGCTGGCGACGTTCGCCTCGCTGCGCGACGGCCTGGGGCGCTTCGCCTTCACGCCCCACCCGGGCCGCACGTACCGCGTCGAGATCACCCGTCCGACCGGGATCGCGAAGCGCTTCGAGCTGCCGGAGATCAAGCGCGCCGGCTGCGCGCTCCAGGCTTTCGACGACCCGGAGTCGAAGCGCGACGAGGTGCGGATCGCGGTCTCGTGTACCCAGGCGCGGGTGGTGGTGCTGGAGGCGGTGCTGCGGGAGAGCCGCGTCGCGTCGGCGAGCGCCGAAGTCAAGGGCGACGCACCGACGGTGATCTCCCTCCCGATCCCGCGCGGCAGCCAGGGAGCGCTGCGGGTCACCCTGCTCTCCGATGAGCTCTCGCCGCTCGCCGAGCGCCTGATCTACCGCGGGCGCGGCGCCGATCTGAAGGTCAAGGTGATCGCCGCGAAGCCGAAGCTCACTCCGCGCGATCCGGTGGAGCTGATCGTCGAGACCAGCGATCTCGCGGGGCGCCCGGTGGAGGCCAGCGTCGGGGTGGCGGTGGTCGACGACACGGTGCTCTCGTTCGCCGATGACAAGACGGCGCACCTCCTGGCGCACCTCTACCTCGAGAAGGAGCTCGGCGACGCGCCGATCGAGGAGCCCAACTTCTACTTCTCGCAGAAGCCCGATGCCGCGCGGGCGCTCGATCTGTTGATGGGAACGCGCGGGTGGCGACGCTTCGACTGGCAGATGGTCCTGGCGCCGCCGGTGTCGGGCACCGAGACGGTGGCCCGAGGTGGGGTGGCGATGCCCGCGGCCGGGGCGCAGCCCGAGCGGCCGATGATCCAGGCGCAGGTCATCGCCAAGCCGGGCGATGCGCCGCGCCGCAAGGAGATGCCGCCGCCCGCGCCCCCGATGGGGCAGGCCATGGCGAAGAAGCCCGCTCCGCCGCTCCGCAACGCCGGGCCGATGGCCCGTCCCATGCCGGACGAGAAGGCGGCCTTCGCGTTTGGCCTCGGCAAGGAGCGACGCGCCGCTCGCGACGATGACTTCGCCGGCGAGGAGCAGAAGAACGAGTGGGTGTGGGCGCCGGTGCGGCAGTTCCCCGTGCCCGACTACTCGGCCGGCAAGGTCGACGGACCGCGCACCGATTTCCGCGAGACGATCTACTGGAACCCGTCGGTGACCACCGGCAAGGATGGGCGGGCGACGGTGAAGTTCTTCCTCTCCGACGCGGTCACCTCCTTCCGCGCAACGGTCGAGGGGCGCTCCAGCGGCGGGCTCCCCGGTCGCGGCGAGGCGATGCTCTCGTCGAAGCTGCCGCTCTCGCTCGATGCGCGCCTGCCGCTCGAGGTCTCCTCGGGCGACACGATCCGCCTCCCGGTGACCCTCACCAACGAGACCGATCACGATCTCGACGCCACGCTGACCGCGAAGTTCGGCGCCGCGTTTCGCCTCGATGCTGCCCTCCCTGCGCGCGCAGCGGGAGGCGTCCCGGCGATCGCCAGGGAGAACCCAGCCAGCGACGGGATCAAGCTCCGCGCGGGCGAGCGCAAATCCCTGTTCTTCCCGATCACCGTGGTCGGGATGGAGGGAGAGGGCGAGGTGGAGATCGCCACCACCACCGGCGGGCTCGGCGACTCGGTGAAGCGGACGATCCGCGTCGTTCCGCTCGGCTTCCCGGCCCACGCCAGCTTCTCGGGGACGCTGAAGGATCGCGCCGAGCACACCCTCGACCTGGAGTCGGCGCTCCCGCGCACGGTCACCGCGGCGATCACCCTCTACCCGTCGCCGCTGACCTCGATGCAGAAGGGCACCGAGGGCCTGCTGCGCGAGCCGGGCGGCTGCTTCGAGCAGACCTCGTCGTCGAACTACCCGAACGTGATGGTCTCGCAGTACCTCGCCGCGCACCACGTGGCCGATCCGGCCCTCTTGAAGCGCACCCACGGCCTGCTCGAGCGCGGCTACAAGATCCTCGCCGGCTACGAGAGCCCGAAGAAGGGCTACGAGTGGTTCGGCGGCGACCCCGGCCACGAGGCGCTCACCGCCTACGGGATCATGGAGTTCGAGGACATGGCGAAGGTCTACGGCGACGTCGACCGCACGATGATCGACCGCACCGCGCGCTGGCTCTACAGCCGCCGCGACGGCAAGGGCGGCTACCTCCGCAACGCGCGCGCTCTCGACTCCTTCGGCGGCGCCCCCCCCGACGTCACCAACGGCTACATCACCTGGGCGCTCACCGAATCCGGCAAACGGGATCTCGCCGTCGAGATCGAGGCGCAGCGGAAGATCGGTGCGGAATCGAGCGATCCCTACCTGGTCGCGCTCGCTGCCAACACGCTCTTCAACGTCAAGGATCCGACGGCCTCGTCGACGGTGAAGCGGCTTGCTGCGTTGCAGCACAAGGATGGCAGCTTCCCGGGGGCGGAGACCTCGATCACCCGCTCGGGCGGCAACGCGCTGGCGATCGAGACCACCTCGCTGGCCGCGCTGGCGCTCATGAAGGACCCGGCCGATCGCCGAGAGGGCGAGCTGCGCGCCGCGGCCGAGTGGCTGAGCAAGCGGGACAATGGCTTCGGCGCCTACGGGTCGACCCAGTCGACGGTGCTCGCGCTGAAGGCGCTCAACGCCTATTCCGAGCACAGCCGCCGCGCCGCCAGCGACGGGGTGGTCACGGTGTTTGTCAATGGCCAGCCGGCCGGGCGGATCGCCTTCGACAAGGGGCGCAAGGAGGCGCTGGTGTTCGAGGACATCGCGGGCGCGCTCTTGCGCGGCAAGAACACCATCGAGATCCGCCTCGCCAGCCAGTCGCCCCTGCCCTACGCGGCGGCGATCGACTGGCGAACCGCGCTGCCGCAGTCGTCGCCCGAGGCGAAGGTGAAGGTGTCGGCGACCCTGGCGAAAGGAAGTGTGCGGATGGGCGAGACGGTGCGGCTGAATGCCCGCATCGAGAGCGTGTCCGCCGAGGGATTGCCGATGGCGCTGGCCCGCATCGGCTTGCCGGGCGGGCTGACCTTCCAGACCTGGCAGCTCAAGGAGCTGCGCGAGAAGGGCGCGATCGACTTCTACGAGACCCGCCCGCGCGAGGTGATCGTCTACTTCCGCTCGCTCGCGCCGAAGGCGAAGAAGGAGTTCAGCCTCGACCTGACAGCGACGGTGCCGGGCAGCTACACCGCGCCCGCGTCGAGCGCCTACCTGTACTACACCAACGAGTTCAAGCACTGGGCCGAGCCGCTGCGGGTCGCTGTCACTCCGTAGACGCCCTGCGCCGCTGTCGTACCGCTGTCGTCGGGTGCTTAACGGAGAAGGGGGTCCCTCCGCTCACGTAGTCGTAGTCGTAGTCGTAGTCGTAGTCGTAGTCGATTCCGGGGCACTCGCGCGCGGGGGATCACCTCTCCGGCACAAGCGCGTGAGCATCTCCACGATGCGGGTCAGCAGCTCCATGGCCTGTCGCCGGGTGTCTTCCAAGGCGAGTTGCAGGACCGCAAAGGCATCCCCGATCGCCTTGC
>SHYY01000086.1 GCA_009692555.1 Myxococcales bacterium | reverse complement strand
CCCCTTGAACATCGCCGAGGGAGCGGGCCGGTTCGGAGCGCCGGATGGCGCCCGCTTCTACGGCATCGCCCGGGGCTCCGCGATGGAGTGCAAGGCGATCGTGGATGCCTTTGCGGTCCCGCAACTCGCCTTGGAAGACACCCGGCGACAGGCCATGGAGTTGCTGACCCGCATCGTCGAGATGCTCACGCGCAGGTGCCGGAGAGGTGATCCCCCGCGCGCGAGTGCCCCTGAATCGACTACGACTACCACTACGACTACGACTCCGTGAGCGGAGGGACCCCCTTCTCCGTTAAGCACCTGGCGCCTCGCCACCCGCCGCGACCTGCGGCCGCGGTTGGGCTATCCTGGGCCTTCACCCCTCGGAGCTTCCACCATGCCGACCCTCTCTCGTCGATCGCCCGTGGTTCTGTGTCTCGTGCTCGCGGCGGGCTGTGGAACGCCGTCTCCCGCCACCACCGACGCGAGCGCCGCGGCCGACCTGGCGCGCGTCGTCGACCTGGCCATGCCGGGCCCCACCGACGGTGGAGCCGACCTCGCAGCGCCGCCCGATCTCGCGGCACCGCGCGATCTCGCGCCGTCACCTGACCTCGCACCGGCACCCGATCTCGCGCCGCCGCCCGATCTCACGCCGCCGCCTGATCTCACGCCGCCGCCCGATCTCACGCCGCCGCCCGATCTCACGCCGCCGCCCGATCTCACGCCGCCGCCCGATCTCATCCCGGCACCGCGCTGCGACGACACCCTCAAGAACGGCCTCGAGAGCGACGTCGACTGCGGCGGCAACTGCCCGAAGTGCGTCGACGGCAAGGGGTGTGGCGCCGCCTCCGACTGCGCGAGCGGGGTGTGCACGGGGGGGCTGTGCGCGGCGCCATCGTGCATGGACAAGGTCAAGAACGGCATGGAGAGCGATGTCGATTGCGGCGGGCCGTGCGCCAGGTGCGCGACGGGCAAGCTCTGCGGCGCAGGGGCGGACTGCGCGGACGGGGTGTGCGCGGGCGGCCTCTGCGCTGCCCCGAATTGCATGGACCTCACGAAGAACGGCAGCGAGAGCGATATCGATTGCGGTGGGAGCTGCCCGAAGTGCCCGATCGGGTCGAGCTGCGGCGGAAACCTCGACTGCAAGGAGGGGATCTGCGCGGCCGGGAAGTGCCGGGCCGCGGTGAGCTGCGCCGAATTGCTCGCCGCGCAGAAGCCGCTCCTCGATGCGGCCTATCCGATCGACCCGGACGGCGCGGGCCCAAACCCCGCCTTCAACGCGTGGTGCGACATGACCGGCGACGGGGGAGGATGGACCCTGGTCGCGTCGGTGGTGACGCAGGGGCCGTTCTGGACGCCCGCCACCTACAACGCGATGAACAGCGCGCGGGCGCAGTCGATTGGCGCCCCGTCGCCGGGCGGGAACTACGTCATGCACCTCGCGCGATGGAAGGATCTTCTCGCCCAGGGAGCGGCCAACTCGATGCTCCGCCTGACGGTGCGCCGGATCGACAACGACGCCGATGTGACGCTCGGCTACCTGCGCGGGTTGCAGATGAAGGTGAACGGCGGCTTCATGAATCCCAATGCCGCGTTCGACGGCAAGATGACCGCCAAGAGCGCCACCGGCGCCTGCGTCATGCAGTACAACAGCGACTTCGAAAACACGATCGTCAACAACTACTTTCAGGCCGGCGACGCCGCATGCACCGGCTTCATCGGATGGAACGGGAGCTGCGGCTACCCGTCGCTGGGGCACGACGGGAGCTACGTGAGCTCGGGCCTGACGCGCTTCTCGCACGCCTGCTCGCTCGACAACAACTACTACTGCAGCGCGGACAACATGACCGGCGCGGGCGGGTCGTTCTGCTACTTCAAGCGGAAGTGGTACTGGATCCGCTGACGGTGGAGCGGACCCGCCGCGAGGTCGACGATCGGGTGCGCGAGCTCCTCGCGCCGCTGCTCGACGCGCGCCCGTCACCGTTGCAGTGGAGGCTGGTCGGCTGGGACGCCGAGCAGGGGATCTCGCTGACGCTGGAGCGGGGGGATCGCGTGCTGCTAATCGAGCTCGAGGCCCGCGACGACGAACGCGATTGCCACGCCCGGACCGCGCGCTTCAATGTCTGCGCGCGCCTGGCGTTTCGCGAGGGCGAGCCGCTCGGCGACGGGGAGCGACGCGCGGTGGAGCAGCTCGTGGCGATGGTGCGGAGCCGCGAAGGGCGGCTGCCGGAGCCCCCGCGTGCGGCGGCGGCGTCCGGCTCCGAGGTGCGCGAGATCGAGGTCGATCGCCTGCTGATCCCCGAGGGGAATGGCCACTACTACCTGAACCCCTACGTCGGCTGCATGATCGGCTGCGCGTTCTGCTACGCCGCCGAGCGGGTCGATCTCTCGCGCGGCCTCGAGGGGCTCGCGCCGCGCCCCTGGGGCCGCTTCGTCGACGTGAAGATCAACGCCGCCGACGTGCTGCGCCGCGAGGTGCGCGCCCACCGCCCGGGGATCGTGCGGATCAGCCCGATCATCACCGATCCCTACCAGCCGCTGGAGCGCAGGTACGCCATCACCCGCCAGTGCCTGGAGGTGCTGCGCGACGGAGGCTTCACTCCGGTGATCCTCACCCGCGCCGCGCTGGTGCTGCGCGACCTCGATCTCCTCGCCTCGTTCCCCATTGCCGCGGTCGGCTTCTCGGTGCCCACCGACGACGATCGCGTGCGCGCGCAGTTCGAGCCGGGGGCCGATCCGATCGCCGCGCGCATCGACGCGCTCGCCCGCTGCCACGCCGCCGGGCTACGCACCTTCGCTGCGATCCAGCCGGCGCTCCCGATGGACCCGGCGCGCCTGGTCGCCCAGATCGCCCCGCTGGTGCGCGCGGTTCGGATCGATCGGATGTACGCCCTCCCGCGCGCGCTGCCGCTCTACGAGGCCGCAGGCTGCCCCGAAGCCGCCACGCCCGAGTTCTTCGCAGCGACGGCGAGCGTGCTCCGCGAGGGCTTCGCGGCGCGCGGGGTGACCCTCGACGGACCAGACGATCTGGCGGGGGCGCTCGGTCTGACCGGACCGCGATGATTGTGGAAAATCAACCACGTCATGGTTGAATATCAGCCCCGCACGCCCAGCCTCCAGAGCGCGCTCACCGGCAGCGCGTACAGCTCGTCGCCAAAGGCCACCGCCTCGCTGCCGGTGTAGAGGACCACGCCGCGGTGGAAGCGGCGCCCGGCGAGCTCGGCGAAGGCGCGCAGGCTGCGGAGGTGCTGCGGCCCGACGGAGGCGCTGGCCTTGACCTCGATTCCCACGCAGCGCCCCGAGGGATCTTCGAGCACCAGGTCCACCTCCGCGCCGGCGTGGCTGCGGAAGTGGAACAGCGTGGTGCGGAGGTGGCTCCAGCCGCGCTGCTTGCGGAGCTCCAGGGCGACGAAGCTCTCGAGCAGCGGGCCGAGCTGCTCTCCGTTGGTGAGCAACCGCTTTTCGTCGATCCCCTGGAGGTGCGCTGCCAGCCCGGTGTCGACCAGCGACAGCTTCGGCGCGCGGACGAGACGCTTCCCGACGTTGGCCGACCACGCCGGGACCGGCTGGACCAGGAACAGCGTCTCGAGCAGGGCGATGTAGCGCTTCAGCGTCGACTGGGGCAGCCCGGTGGCGCGGGAGATCTCGGCGAAGTTGACCAGCGACGCGGTGCGCGCGGCGAGGAGCGCGAGCAGGCGGGGCAGGGCGGTCAGTCCCTCGACGTTGGCGAGATCGCGCACGTCCCGCGAGAGGAGCGTGGAGACATAGGACGAGAACCAGGCCGCTCGCCGCTTCTCCGAGGCTCGCTGGAGTGGCTCCGGGAGGCCCCCGGCGGCGATCCGTCGGACCAGATCGGCGCGCCCCTCGCCGCCGCGCAGGTCACGGGGAATCCTCAGCGCCCCGCGCGGTGCGAACAGGGCGTCGATGAAGCCCTCCTCCACTCCCTCGATCTCGCCCTGGGAGAGCGGCCACAGGGTGTGGACCTCCATCCGCCCGGCGAGCGATTCGGAGAGGTGCGGCAGGAGCAGGATGTCCGCCGAGCCGGTGAGCAGGAAACGCCCGGGCGTGCGGCGGCGGTCCACCTCGGCCTTGAGCGCCCGGAAGAGACCCGGGGCGCGCTGGACCTCGTCGATCACCACCGGGCCGTCGAAGCCGGCGAGGAATCCGGCGGGATCGGAGACGGCGGCGGCGAACGCGGTGGCGTCGTCGAGGGTGACGTAGGCCGCGGGGTGGCCATCGATCGCCAGGGTCTGCACGAGCGTGCTCTTGCCGGTCTGGCGCGCGCCGTTCAGGAGGACGACCGGGCTGTCGCGCAGGGCCTCGGCGAGGACGGCTGCGGTCAGGCGTCGAAACATGGTCGAAAAGTAACCGATTGTCGATGGAAAACCAACCAGATAATGGATGATTTTCAGCCAGTGTGTGGCCGGAGTGACACCCGTCGCGCGCGGCCTGTAACCGGATATAATGCCTCGCCGTCCAATCTGTCCTGCGAGGGAGCCCGATGATCTTCGGACGCTACATGCGGTGGCTGCACACCGGCTGGCCCGCCGGCACCGTCGAGAAGCTGCCCGAGGTGAACGAGGACGGGACGACCGCGGTCACGGGGGTGCGCGTCGTCGGCGACCTGACCGGGGTCCCGCTCCTCAAGTTCTCCGCCGACACGGGCGCGCGGGCGGTCCAGGCGATCCTCCGCGAGGACGACTTCCTGCGGACGAAGGGGCGCGATCCGGACGTGCTCGACCTGGCGATCATCGGTGCGGGCGTCTCCGGGATCGCCGCGGCGGTGGAGGCGAAGCGCGAGGGGCTGCGCTTCCAGATCTACGAGGCCGCGCAGGAGTTCAACACCATCCAGAACTTCCCGAAGGGCAAGCCGATCTTCACCTACCCGACCGAGATGAAGCCGGCGGGTGGGCTGCAGGTGAGCGCCGCCTTCAAGGAGTCGCTGCTCGAGGAGCTGGAGAGCCAGCGGCGCAAGGCGGGCGTGGAGATCACCAAGGCGCACGTCGATCACATCGAGCGCAAGGGCGGCGAGCTGATCGTCGTGTTCGGGGGAAAAGAGAAGAAAACGGCGCGCGCGCTGCGGGTGATCATCGCCATCGGCCGCACCGGCAACTACCGCCAACTCGGGGTGGCGGGCGAGAAGCTCGACAAGGTCTATCAGCGGCTCTACGACCCGAAGGAGTACGCCGGGAAGCGGGCGCTCGTCGTCGGTGGCGGTGACTCGGCGCTCGAGACGGCGATCGCGCTCGAGCTGTCCGGGGCGGAGGTGACGATCGCGTATCACAACAAGGAGTTCGCGCGGCCGAAGCCGGAGAACGCGGAGAAGATCAAGGTGCTGGTCCGCGATCCCGACGCCGATGTCTCGATCGAGCAGCCGGTGTCGGAGCGGACCAACCCCGCGATGGGCGCGCACCAGATCGGAAAGCACGGCTCGCTGCGCCTCCTGATGGCCTCGAAGCTGAAGGAGATCCGCCCGGACGAAGTGGCGCTCACCGACGAGGCCGGGCAGGCGGTGACGCTCCCGAACGACGTGGTGTTCGCGATGATCGGCCGCGAGGCGCCGCTCGATTTCTTTCGCCGCTCGGGTGTCCCGATCCGCGGCGAGTGGCGCGGCGCCACCTGGGCCAGCTTCGCCGCCTTCTTCGCGTTCTGCTTCTTCGTCTACACCTGGAAGGCGGGCACGGACCTGAACTCATGGTTCAGCAAGAACCACTATTTTCCATTCAATCTGTGGGCCGACACTCCGCTGAAGGATGGGGTGCTGCAGGTGCCGGGCGCCTTCATGCGGGCGCTGGTGATCTCCCTCCGGCAGCCCGGGTTCTACTACTCGACGGCCTATTGCGTGGCGATCGCCCTCTTCGGCTGGAAGCGGATCCAGCGGCGGAAAACGCCCTACGTGCGCCGCCAGACGCTCACCCTGATGATCATCCAGATCGTGCCGCTGTTCCTGGTGCCCTATTTCATCCTTCCGATGCTGGGCACCTGGGGCGCCTTCGACAGCGGGATCGGCAAGACCATCGCCGACAACCTCTTTCCCACCTGCGGCTACGACTACGGCCGCGAATACTGGCGCGCCTTCGGCCTGATCCTGGCGTGGCCGCTCTTCTTCTGGAACTTCTTCACCGGCCAGCCGATGAAGTGGTGGCTGATCATCGGCTCGATCCAGACCTTCGTCCTGATCCCGCTGATCATCCGTCGCTGGGGCAAAGGGGCCTACTGCGGCTGGATCTGCTCCTGCGGCGCCCTCGCCGAGACGCTCGGCGACACCCATCGCCAGAAGATGCCTCACGGCCCGCGCTGGAACCGCCTGAACATGCTCGGGCAGGTGATCCTGGCGATCGTCTTTGCGCTCTTCCTCGCGCGCATCGTCACCTGGTACTCGCCCGGCTCGTCTCCGGGAAAGGCCCTGCAGAAGGTCTACGACACCGCCTTCTACAGCCACTCGCTGTTCGACTATTACCACGTGGTCGATATCTTCCTCGCCGGGGTCGTCGGCGTCGGGCTCTATTTCTGGTTCTCCGGGCGCGTCTGGTGCCGCTTCGCCTGCCCGCTCGCGGCGCTGATGCACATCTACGCGCGCTTCTCGCGCTTCCGGATCTTCGCCGACAAGAAGAAATGCATCTCCTGCAACGTCTGTACGTCGGTATGCCATCAGGGCATCGACATCATGAACTTCGCCAACAAGGGGATGCCGATGGAGGACCCGGAGTGCGTGCGCTGCTCGGCGTGCGTGCAAAGCTGTCCGACGGGGACGCTGACCTTCGGGCGGCTCTCCAGCGCGGGTACGCCGGTGTTCGACCGGCTCGCCGCCTCGCCGGTGCAGATGGCGGAGCTGAAGATTGGCGCCGACGGCAAGAAGCGACTGCCGCTGGTCGCCTGAAATCCCTTTTTCGCAGGAGGAGCCAATCATGAATGGATGGATGTGGATTGGAGGTCTCGCGGTCGCCGCGGTGGTCGGCGTGGCCGGGGGCGCTGGAGTTGCGCGGGCGGCGGCGGTGAAGCCGTCCGAGGAGGCGGTCAAGACGGCCGGCGACAAGTTCGATTTCGGCCTGTGGGACGTGCTGCTGAAGAAGTACGTCGACGGCAAGGGCCGGGTGGACTACGCGAAGCTCCGCGCCGCCGCCGAGGACCGGAAGTCACTCGAGAAGCTCTACGCGCAGGCGACCGTGCAGAAGCTCGACGACCTGCCGACGAAGGAGGGGAAGGAGGCGTTCCTGATCAACGCCTACAACGTGATCGTCTGGAAGAACGTGCTCGACAACTCGCCGAAGCAGGTCGACGAGGGGCTCTACAAGTTCTTCCGCCGCGACTACATCGTCGCCGGGAAGGAGACCGATCTCGATTCCCTGGAGAAGAAGTGGATCCGCCCGACCTTCGGCGATGAGCGGGTGCACATGGCGCTGAACTGCGCGTCGGGGGGCTGCCCGCAGCTCCCGGCGGAGGCCTTCACCCCGGAGAAGCTGAACGCGCAGCTCGACCGCGAGGCGAAGAAGTTCTGCAACGAAGATCGCAACGTCAGCCACGACGCAGCCGCGAAGAAGGTCAAGCTCTCCCATCTCTTCGACTGGTACGACAAGGACTTCGACAAGAAGCAGATCGAGTGGATCAACAAGCGGCGCGCGCCCGACAAGCAGATCCCCGCCGACGCGAAGATCGTGTTCGTGGACTACGACTGGCACCTGAACGACCCGTCGCTGGCGAGGTAGCTCTCCTCACCATCCGGGCGGCGCCGCGGTCTGCACGGTCGGCGCCTCCACCCGTGCCGCGCCGCTGCGCTCGAGCTCGGCCATCGCCGCCAGCACCGTCGCCTCGTCCCAGGCATCGCCCACCAGCTGCAGTCCCAGCGGCAACCCATCGCGCGTGCGCCCCACCGGGGAGGTCGACGCGGGCAGGCCGGTGAGGTTGCACATCATCATCGTCCGGCACACGCCGTGGAGCGATTTCCCGTCGAGGATCCCGCTGGTGGCCTCGTCGTCCGTGATCGGCGGAGCGGGGATCGAGGCCGCGGGGAGGGCGAGGAGATCGACGGTGACGAATGCGTCGCGCACCTGCTCGCGGAGGCGGGTCCGGAGCCGCTGCGCGTCGAGGTAGTCGGTGGAGCTGAAGGCGGAGAGCGCGGCAAAGGAGACCAGCACATCCGGGCCGAAGGCAGAGCGGCGGGTGCGGCGCGCCTCGCTCATGTCGGCCAGCTCCTCGAGGCCGATGGTGAGGTAGCCGATCGGGGCGGAGGCCTCGGCGAGGGCGATCGCGACAGGGCGGAGCTTCGCGCCGGCACGCTCGAGGGCGGCGAGCGCGGCGCGGCCGGCCTGCGCGACGTCGGGGTGGGCATCCCGCCACAGCGCCTCGACGACGCCGATCGTCAGGCCCGCCACTCCGCGGCCCAGCGCGTTCGAGAGGCTGCCCTCCAGGCGCGGGGCGTGGCGAGTGGCCGCGTCGCCCTCGTCGGGGCCGTCGCACGCCTCGAGAAAGGCCGCCAGATCGGCGACGCTCGCGCCGATCGGGCCGAGGTGGTTCATCGTGCCGCGGTACCAGTCGCCGGCGCGGCTCACCCGGCCGAAGGTTGGCTTGATCCCGAACACCCCGCACAGCGACGACGGGATGCGGATCGAGCCGCCCCCGTCGGCGCCCACCGCCAGCGGGCAGAGTCCGGTGGCGACCGCGACCGCCGAGCCGGTGGACGATCCGCCGGCGACGTGTCCCTGGTGATGCGGGTTGCGCGGCAGGCGTCGGTGAGGATTCACACCGAGGGGAGAGAGGCCGAGCTCGGTCATCGGGGTCGTGCCGAGGATCACCGCTCCGGCGGCGCGCAGCCTCGCGACGCAGGTGGCGTCGGCGGCGGCGGGGGTGTCGGGGAGCACGATCGTCCCGACGCGCACCGGCAGGCCGGCGACGGCGGTCTCCTCCTTCACCACCAGCGGCACACCGTCGAGCGGACCGCGCGGGGTGCCGGCCGCCCAGCGACGGGTGGAGGCATCGGCGTCACGCAGCGCGGCCACATCGTCGAAGGCGAGCATCGGACCGCCGGCGGGCGCGCGGGCGGCGGCGGCGAGCTTGCGCGCCTCGGTGAGGGCCGATTCGGCGACCGCTCGCGGCGTGGTCCGCGCCGCCCGGTAGCGCTCGGCGTATCCGGCGGAGGTGCGTGGCCAGGAGGACGGTACGGGTGGCTCGGCACGGCGCTCGTTCCCGGCGGATCGCGGTGGCCGCGCCTGGAGCGGCTGGGGATCGAGGATCAGGGACCCGCGCGCGCTCTCGCCGAGCTTCGCCAGCGAGTCGATCGCCAGCTCGGCTCCGAGGGCCATCCGGAGCGCGAGGGCGACCGGGCGGCGATCGGCGAGGGCTGCGACGGCACGAAGCGGAGCGCCGCTGACGCGAGCGGGGGGAAACGAGAAACGGGAAGGGGCCATGGGGCGCGATGGTAGACGAAGAGCGGGGCGAGCGGGACCGCGCGGTGATGGATGGGGCGCGGACGGCCCGAGCGCCTCGCTCTCCCGTCGGTGGGCGCGGTTGATCTCCGACGGTATCGACATGCTGGTTCACGGAACCGCCAGCTGCCTTCCCGCCGCGATGTCCTCCTCGGTGACGCCCACGGTCGCCACGAGTGCGCCCGGTCCGCGCCGCAGTTCGACCGGCCCGGGATGGGGCACGCGTACGGCGAAACGCCCGCCCACGCAGGGCGCGACCGCGAGCCGGTCGAACTGGCGCCGCTGATCGGTCTCCACCCGGACTCGCACTCGGACTACCGGTCCCATGCACGGCCCGACCAGCCGCGCCGCCGGCACCCGTTCGTAGATCTTGATGGCTGGGACCAATCTTCCCTGCCGCTCCACCGTCACGGGCGACTCGTGCACGAGGCGAAGGTCCCCGAGTGCCGGCTGGAGGCGCCCCGCCTCTCCCTGTGCTGCGCTGCCGTCGAAGTCGTACAGCTGCGTGTACAGCGACAGTCGGGTCGGTGGGCCGAGGCCGAGCACCATGCGGTTGAGCA
Source organism: Myxococcales bacterium (assembly GCA_009692555.1). Classification (GTDB taxonomy): domain Bacteria; phylum Myxococcota_A; class Polyangia; order Palsa-1104; family SHYY01; genus SHYY01. The sequence continues at coordinate 14,430 of SHYY01000086.1, read as the reverse complement.
TCTCGACGCTCGGATCCTGCGCTGGCAGCACGATCCAGCGGACCCGCCGCCGTTCGAGCAGACGGTCCCGCGAGCCGTCCTGATCGTCGCCGTAGAGAAGCTCGACCGTGTCGTGAAAACCCGGCTCGTAGTCGGAGTTCGCAAAGCCGCCCGCCAGCACCGGGCAGCGTGCATGGTACGCGTAGTCGTTGCCATCGCCCCACATGGTGAGGACGGAATAGGGGGTGAGACCCGCGCCGGACCGCTCGCCCGCTGACGGCAGGTTGGCCGCCAGCCACTCTCCCGCCTCCACCTGCGCCGCGGCGGCGCGGGTCGTCAGCGTGACTTGGGTCAGGAGGAACCTGGCCGGCAGCACCAGCATCGCGAGCGTGCCGGCGATGAGCAGTGCCCTCCCAGCCGGCGACAGCGCGCGGCCGATCGTCACAATGGTCGCGCCGAGGGCCACGACGGCGGGCACCACGAACAGCAGTCCGAACCGGGCCTGCAGCAGGACCAGCACCGCGGCGGGTAGGCCCATCCCGCACACGGCCCACGCGCCGGAACTGCGCCGGAACCATGCCATTCCGACAAGCGCGAACGGGAGCAGTGGCAGCGCCAGAGTGTATAGATTGAGCGCGTTGACCGGATCGCGCCACAGCGGCTGCGCCTCCACGATGATGTTCCGCACGCCGCCGCCGCCGATGTAACCCGCCGCGTCTGGCAAGAGGATCCCCACGCCCGCCATGGCGAGGGAAGACTTCGCGACGAGCAGCACGACCAGCGAGCGCCGGCTCCGCCGGGCGGCGGCCGCGAGGAGCCCGAGGGATGCGGCTGCTGCGGCCAGGAGCACCATCGGGAGCGCGGAGGGCGCGTCGTAGGCGAGGCCGCCCCGCAAGAGAGCTTCGGGAGCGGTGAGGAGACTCGCCGTGGCGAACGCGAGCGCCGAGGCGCCGAGCAGCGCGCTCGACGCGGCGGTGTCGCGGCGGGTGGCTGGGAGGAGGGCGGCGGCGATCAGACCCGTCGCCACCAGGGCGGCGTGGAGCATCGCCGCCGGAACCGAGTAGACGAGCCCTGCCAGGACGAACCCCGCAGCCACCGATCGCACCGCGCGAGGACGACCGCTCGCTTCTCCGGCGGCGAGGATCAGCGCGACTGCCAGGCCCGGTAGTGCCACCTCCACGACGTGGTGATCGACCACCCCGAGATAGCCGGCGAAGAAGTGCGCGGGCAGGATCGCGGCGATCGCGGTCGCGACGAGCGCCTCGGCGTGACCAAAGGCGCGGCGCGCCAGCGAGTGCACGGTCAGCAGCGAGAGCGCGCCAAAGAGCGGCAACGCGAACAGCGAGAGCGCCTCGATCTGGAACGGGGTTGCGTCCCGACCCGCGAGCACGCGCGAGAGCGCAGCCAGGAACCCGTCAAAGCCGTCCGGCCAGATGACCCGCGCTCCGTCTGGCGCGTTGAGGAACCGATCGGTGTGCGGCGGGAGTCCGCCGCGCACGGCCTCCTGGATCCTCCACAGGTGGTAGGTCGAGTCCGGATCGAAGGGGACGATGCGCCCCTCGAGGAACACCTCGGCGACGAAGCGGCAGCGTAGCAGTGCAGCGAGCGCAATGAGGACGACCAGCGCACCGCTGCGGCGGTGCGGTCCGGGCGCGCGGGATCCGACATCAGGCGCCGCCGCACCTCGAGCCGTGCCGCGAACGGCGATCACCACCTCGGCAGACTGCCCGCTTCGCGTCGTTCGGTCAACATTGCCCCTTCGCCTGGCCCATGCGACTTCAGCGCGGGTCGACAGCACGGGTCAACAGCGCGGGTCAACGGGCTTGAAAGCACGCCCTTCGCGCGGCTATTCTCCGACGGCATGCGAGTCCTGCTGTTCGGCAACTGGTATCCACCGATCACCGCGGGCTCCGCCTACTACCTGAGCAGCCTGGCCCGCTCGCTGGCACAGCGCGGACACGACGTGGTGGTGGCCACCATCGACTGGGGTCGCAACCAGCCGCCGGCGGCCGAGTCTCCCTTCCCGGTCCACAGCATCCCGATCCTCCAGGTCCCGCGCTCGCGCCTGTTCTACGGCCTCGAGTTGATGGGCTTCGCCTTCACGCCGGGGAACGTGCGCCGGCTGGCTACCCTCATCGAGGACCACCGCACGCAGATCATCCATCACGTCAACCACATCTTCGACACCACCTTTCTCACCCTCCTCGTGGCGCGCCGGGCCGGGATTCCGGTCGTAGGGTCGATCACCACGCCCATCCAGCACCAGAGTCCATGGGTCCAGCGGCTGCTGCAGAGGGTCGACCGCGTGACGGTAGGGCACTTCGGGGTCCGTCGCTGGGACAGGATCGTCAGCCTTGATCGCATGGTCCACGAGTACGTCGGCAAGGTCTACGGTCGTGACACGCAGGAGCGCTCCACGGTGATCCCCTTCGGAGTGCGCGTCGAGTCGCTCCCGATGTACGAGCAGCGGCCCCCCAGGGCAGCGCGCCCGCAGATCGTCCTCGTCGGGCACCTCCATCCCTTCCGGAACCCGGTCCAGCTCGTGCGGGCCATGCCGTTCGTGTTGCGGGAGGTTCCCGCGGCCCGCCTGGTGTTCGCCGGGAGGGTCGACCTCAAAGAGCCCGTCGAGGTAGCGGCGCAGCTCGGCCTCGGTCCCGACCACGTGACCTTCCTCGGCCACACCGCCCACGACGAGGCCGTCCGCCTGATGCAGACCTCGCACGTGTTCGCGACTTGGGTCACCGGCCCCTATCCTGCGCTCGGCACGGCAGCGATGGAGGCGATGCTCTGCGAGACGCCGGTCCTGACCGACCTTCCCGTCGACCTCTTCGGTGACGGCGCGCTCCGCGACGGCGAGAACATCGTCCTGGTCGATTCGCACGATCCCGAATCCATCGCGCGCGGGCTGATCCGCCTGCTCACCGACGAGACGCTCCGGAGGAAGGTGGGCGTGGGAGGCCGGCGCTTCGTGCTCGAGCACCTGAGCTGGGAGGGGATCTCCGCGCAGGTGGAGCGGTTGTACGAGGAGATCCTTGAACGCCCTGCCGGAACTCGGCGTGGGTGAGGCAATGCTCTGTCTCGCGCCGGGTGACGATCTCGCGGCGGCGTGGGAGCTCGCGCGACGGACGGGCGTCGCTTCCCTCGGGCATCTTCTCGAGCGCTTCCCTGCGCTCCCGGAGGGGAGCCTGCTGGTCGGGCTCGGTGACGGCGCGGGGCGCCTGTCCGCGCTCACGGTCGTCGAGGCGCTGCCGTGGGACACGAGCATCTTCGGAATGGCGATGGGGATGATCCCATCGCTGGAGGTGGGCCCCCTGGGATCGGGGGAGCGCCTTGCGCGAGCAGCCGTTGATGAGGCGATCCGGCGGGGCTTCCGGCACCTCTCCGCCCGCGCGCAGGTCGAGGATCGAGGGTCGCTGTGGGCGCTCGAGGCCGCGGGCTTCCGTGCCATGGACGTGGTGGTGGAGCTCCAGCGCGAGGCGGGAGGCGAGAGCGCCGTTCCCGTCGGGCAGGCGATCGATCCCGCGCACCCGGACGACCTGCCGGCGTTGGAGGCGCTGAGCGCCACTGCGTTCGAACGAAGCCGGTACTTCGCCGACCCGGCGCTGCCCCGGGAGGCATCCGAGGAGCTGCACCGTCGCTGGATCGCCAACGATTGCCGGGGACGCGCCGCGGTGGTCCTGGTGGCCCGCGATGGCCGCGCACCGATCGGGTACATCGCCTGCCTGCTCCGCGACGACAATGGGGTCATCGATCTGATCGCGGTGCAGCCGGAGGCGCGCGGGCGGCAGGTCGGGCGCGCGCTGTGCGCCGCGGCGCTCGACTGGTTCCGCACCCGTTGCCGCAAGATCGTCGTCCGTACCCAGATCCACAACCTGAGGGCCATCGCGATGTACCAGACCTTCGGCTTCCGCATCGCAGCGGCGCAGATGACCCTCCATCGATCCCAGCGAGGTTGAATGCCCCCCAAGAAGGTGCTCGTCACAGGCTGCGGCGGCTACCTCGGCTCGATCCTCGTTCCGACGCTGCTCGACGAGGGCTACGAGGTCGTCGGGCTCGATCGCTTCTACTTCGGGCGCTCGCCCGTCGAGGCGGTAGCCGGCCACCCCGGGCTCCGCCTGGTCGAAGGCGATGTCCGAACCCTCGCCCCGGCGCTCCTCGACGGCGTCGCCGCGGTGATCCATCTGGCGTCGCTGAGCAGCGACCCCTCCTGCGAGCTGAACCCGGACTGGACCCACGCGGTGAATGAGGACGCCTCGATCCGGCTGGCGCGCCTGGCCGCCGAGCGTGGGGTGGAGCGCTTCCTGTTCGCATCTTCGTGCAGCGTCTACGGCAGCGGCGGCGATGACTCCCTCGACGAGTCCTCGACGCTGCGGCCGGTGTCGCTCTACGCGCGCCTCAAGGCGAGCACCGAGCAGGCCATCATGCGCATGGCAGGTGAGCACTTCTGCCCGGTGTCGCTCCGCTGCGCCACGCTCTTCGGCCTCTCGCCGCGCATGCGCTTCGATCTGGTCATCAACCTCATGACGCTGCACGCGACGACCAAGCACTGCATCTACGTGACCGGCGGCGGGGAGCAGTGGCGCCCGCTCCTGCACGTGCGCGACGCGGCACGCGCCTATCTGCGCAGCCTGGAGTTGCCCGCCGCCAGCGTTGCGGGGAAGTGGTTCAACGTATCGGCGGGCAACTTCCGCGTGCACGAGCTGGCGCTCAAGGTAGCCCAGGTGGTGGGCGGGGTGGAGGTGATCGTGGTCCCCGATGATCCCGACCGGCGCAAGTACCGCGTCACGGCGGCGCAGTTCGAGAAGGCTGCGGTGTTCGCGCCGCGCCAGAGCGTCGAGGACGGGATCCGGGAGATCGCCGCGGCGCTCGCCAGCGGGCAGCTCCCCGACATCGATCATCCGCGCTACTACACGCTCCGCACGCTCAGGGAGGCGATGGAGCGTCCGGCGGCGGAGGACGGCGAGCCGGTACGCGCGACCTTCCTCGGCTTTTCGGTCCCCTCGATCGGCCACGCCGAGGAGGCCGAGGTTCTCGACACGCTGCGCTCGGGGTGGCTCACCACCGGCCCCAAGACCAGGCGCTTCGAGGATCTGTGCCGCGCGTATATCGGGAGCCGCCACGCAATCGCGGTCAGCTCCTGCACCGCGGCCCTCCACTTGGCGCTCCTTGCGATGCGCATCAGCCCGGGAGACGAGGTGATCACCTCGCCCATCTCGTGGCCATCGACGGCCAACGTCGTACTCCACCAGGGCGGACTCCCGGTATTCGTCGATGTCGAGGAGGATACCCTCAACCTGGACGCGACCAAGATCGAGGCGGCGATCACGCCGCGGACGCGTGCCATCATCGCGGTCCACATGGCCGGCCAGCCCTGCGACATGGAGGCGATCCATGCCGTCGCCCGGCGGCACCACCTGGTGGTCATCGAGGACGCGGCCCACGCCATCGGCGCGGCGTTCGGCGGCCGCAAGATCGGAACCCTCAGCCCCTTCACGGCGTTCTCTTTCTACCCGACCAAGAACATCACCACCGGCGAGGGCGGCCTGCTCACCCTGGAAGACGACGACGTCGCGGACCGCGTCCGGACGCTCAGCCTCCACGGGATCACCAAGGACGCCTGGAAGCGCTACTCGGCAGAGGGCTCGGTCCACTGGCAGCTCGTCGAGCCCGGCTACAAGTACAACATGACCGACATCCAGGCTGCGCTGGGACTGCATCAGCTCCCGCGCCTCGACGAGTTCATCGAGACCCGCTACCGCTGGGCCCGGGTCTACGACGGCGCGTTCGCAGAGATCCCGGGCGTCCGCCCGCTGGCGCTGCGGCCGGGGCGGCGCCACGCGCACCACCTGTACGTGGTCCGCCTCGACGTGGAGCGAATCGGGATGACTCGCGACGGTTTCGTCCAGGCGCTTAAGGCGGAGAACATCGGCACCGGTGTGCACTTCATCTCCATGCACCTCCAGCCCTACTACCGCGACGTGCAGGGGCTCCGTCCCGAGGCGCTGCCCGTGGCGCGGCGCGTCTCGGAGCGGATCGTGTCGCTACCGCTCTATCCCGCGATGACGGCCGGCGACGTGCAGGACGTCATCACGGCAGTGCGCAAGGTGCTACGGGGCCGCTGAGCGCGACGATCTGGTCCCGGGGCGGCAACGCGCTCGTCATCCTCTCATCTCAAATCTGGGCGACGGCATCGCCGCCGACGCTCTCTCTGCGACACCCCCGCGGATGCGGCGGCCCCCTCACAACGGCTCGCCCGAGCGCTGCTCGTGGGCGGCCTCCTCTCGACGACCGCGGCCTCCCGGGCCTCGCCGCCGCCGCCCGCCCCTGCCGTGGTCAAGCCGGCCGGGGCGGCGCGGGTTCCTCGCCGCCGCCGACGACATCACCCGCCAAGTGGTCGCCCTGCGCGGCCTGCCGCAGCTCCGACCGGGATCGGGATCGACCGGGATCGACAGGATCGACCGGGATCGACGCTCCCCGGTCGACTTCCACCGATCTGCAGGTCAAGCGGACCCCGTTTCGCGGTATACAGGCGGGGCCGGCGACCCTCACGAGGAGCCACCCCATGGTCCTGGATCTCACCACCCGCTTCGGATCCGACGACGCCGCAGCTGCGTCGCTCTCCGAGCTTGCCCGGGGCGCCGTCGGTTCGGAGATCCTGAAGATCGCCTCCGAGATCCGCGCCCTCACCGCGCGCGGCGTTGCGATCTGCAACCTCACCGTCGGTGACTTCGACCCGCAGCTGTTTCCGCTCCCCCCGTCGCTGCTGGCGGGCACCAAGGCGGCGCTCGACGCCGGCCACACCAACTACCCGCCCTCCGACGGCGTCCTGGCGCTCCGCGAGGCGGTGGCGCGCTTCTACGAGCGCGAGCTCGGCATCAAGTACCCCGTCGAGTCGGTGCTGATCCAGGGCGGCGCGCGGCCGCTCCTCTACGGCGCCTACCGGACCCTCCTCGACCCGGGCGACGTCGCGGTCTATCCGGTCCCTTCCTGGAACAACAACCACTACACCTACCTCTCGGGCGCGCGCGCCGTGCCGCTCCCCGTCGCTGCCGAGTCGAACTTCTTCCCCACGCCGGAGCAGATCCGCCCCCACCTCGGCGTCGCCCGGCTCCTCCTCATCAACTCGCCGCTCAACCCGACCGGCACGGTGATCGCTCCCGAGGCGCTTCGTGCGATCGCGGAGATGGTGGTCGCGGAGAACGCGCGGCGCAGCGGCACCGGGCAAAAGGGGCTGTGGCTGGTCTACGATCAGGTCTACTGGCAGCTCACCTTCGGCAGCGCCAGGCACACCACCCCGGTGGCGCTCTGCCCCGAGGTGGCGCCCTTCACGATCATCCTCGACGCGGCCTCGAAGAGCTTCGCAGCGACGGGGCTGCGGGTCGGCTGGGGCCTGATGCCGCCCGCGGTCCGCCAGCGCATGGCCAGCGTCCTCGGCCATGTCGGCGCGTGGGCGCCCAAGGCGGAGCAGGTGGCGGTGGCCGAGCTGCTCGACGACGACGCCGCGCTCCGGCGCCACCACGCCTCGATGGGGGCCGCGGTCAAGCAGCGGCTCGACCTCCTCTCCGATGGCTTCGCCGAGCTGCAGCGCGAGGGCTATCCGGTGGAGACGCTGGCGCCGCAGGGGGCGATCTACCTCGCGGTGCGCGTGGCGCTGCCGGGGCGGACCAACGAGGAGACCCGCCGCCTGCTTCTCGACGGTGCGGGGGTCGCGGTGGTGCCCTTCCAGGCCTTCGGGCTGATGGAGGAGAGCGGCTGGTTCCGGCTCTCCGTCGGTGCGGTGTCGATCGCCGATATCCACGCGGCGCTCCCGCGGCTGCGCAAGATCCTCCCCTGCTCGCCGGCGCTGGCGCGTACGCCCGGGACACCGGCGACCGAGGCTCGGACCCGGTGATAACGGCGGACCGATCGCGGCCCGTGCTACCTTCTCTTGCGATGCGATCCCTGGCGCCCACCATCGCTGTGCTCCTTTTCGCGGGACTCACGCTCGGGCCCGTGCCGGCGCGCGCCGACGAGCCCGCGGACCCCGACACCGAGATCGCCCGTCGTCACTTCGAGCTCGCCAAGCGGCACTACGAGGGCAGCGACTATTCCGCCGCGCTTCTGGAGTTCGAGGCGGCGCATCGGGTCAAGCCGGCGCCCGCCTTCGAGTACAACATCGGGCGCTGCCACGATCGGCTGGAGCACCTGGCCGAGGCGATCGCCCACTACCAGCGCTACGCCGACGTGCATCCCGCCGACGAGGCCGAGGTGGCGGCGCGCATCGCGGTGCTGCAGAAGCGGCTCGCCGACAGCCTGCCTCCGCCGGAGCGTGTGCCCCCGACGATCGACGAAAAATCGACCGAGCGGCCGCCTCCACAGGACGAGAAGGCCCCCGCGGTCCCCGAGGCGCGCCCCTTTCCGTATGTGGTACCGCTGGTGGTCGGAGTGGCGGCGCTGGCGATCGCGGCGGCGGGGACCGCGCTGGTGCTCACCGTCAGGCCGCAGTACGACGATCTCGCAAGCGGCGCCAACCGCTGCGCCCGGCCGTGCGATCCCTCGCTCTACTCGGGACTCGAGGCGCGCGCCCTGGCGGGCTATGCGCTGTGGGGCGTCGCCGGCGCGGCCGCGGCGGTGGATGTCGTCCTGTGGGTGCTCGCGCCCCGTCGCCGCACCGTCGAGCAGCCGGCTCGCACGTCCTGGATCCTCGCACCGTTCGCGGGTGGCGCCGCCGTCGCCGGCAGCTTCTGAAGATGCGCCGCGCGATCGCCTGCCTCGCCGCCCTTGTGCTGCTCGCGTTGCCGGGCTGCTACGACTTCTCCATCTTCGCGCAGCCCGACGATCTCACAGCGGCGCCCGCCGACGACGCGGGGACGGTCGATCAGGCGATCTCCCCGGGCAGCGATCTCGCCTCCGTGGACCTCGCGAAGACGCAGGCGCCCGATCTCGCCCACGTCGCCCAGTGGAGCCAGACGGTGGTCGGCCCCATGCGGCTCTACGCGGTGTGGGGGAGCGGGCCGGGAAACGTCTTTGCCGTCGGTGAGTCGGGGACGATCCTGCACCACGACGGCCAGAAGTGGACGGCCGAGCTCTCCGGGACGATGGTGTTCCTGAACGGCGTAGGAGGCGGCGGAGGCGACGTCTACGCCGCGGGCGAGCTCGGCAAGGTGCTCAAGCGGAGCAACGGCGCGTGGGTGCTGCAGGTGATCCCGGTCCTCGCCGGCAAGGAGCTGCTCGCCCTCTGGGCCGGTGGGCCGAACGACCTGTTCGTCGTCGGTGACGAGGGGAAGATCGCGCGCTACGACGGGATGTGGAACGCCGACGGGCCGCCGAACTTTGTCAAGATCCTGAACGGCGTCTCCGGGAACGGAAAGGGGGATGTCTACGCGGTCGGCGAGGGCGGCGCCGTGCTCCATCGCAAGGGCGGCACCTGGAGCGAGAAGTCGCTCGGCGGCTTCGCCTTCGACGGGGTGTGGTCGAGCGGGAGCACCGTGATCGCGGTCGGCGAGGGCGGGCGAATCTTCCACTCGGCCGACGACGGGGCCACCTGGGCCGCGCAGCCAAGCCCGGTGCAGAACCAGCTCTACGGCGTGTGGGGCGCCGGCCCGAGCGATGTCTACGCCGCCGGCAGCAACGGAACGATCCTCCACTACGACGGCCAGACCTGGACCCGCGAGATGGTCAAGACGACGGAGGACCTCAGCGGGGTGTGGGGGAGCGGCCCGAACGACGTGTTCATCGTCGGTGGCGGCGGGACGATCCTGCACCGGCCGTAGGGCTCAGCGTAGCGGCGTCTCCAGGAGCGTGCGGGCGAGGGCGTCGTAGACCGCGCGGCGTGGATCGCCGGCGCGGAAGATCAGGCGGAAGTAGTCGCTCGACATCTTGATCCGCGGCAGCACGCGAACCAGGCGGCCCGCCTTCAGGTCGGGCGCGACGAGGTACTCCGGGAGCACCGCCACCCCTTCGCCTTCGATCACCAGCTCGCGCATCGCGGCGATCGTGCCCATCAGGAGGATGTGGCCGAAATGGCAGCGGTCGCCGCCGCCGGGGGCGTCGCGGAAGTAGGCGTAGAGGGGAAGCTCGGCGTGCGTATCGATCAGGGTGTGGTGGCGCGCCTGCGCGGGCTGCAGGAGCGGCGTGCGCGCGAGCAGCGACGGGGCGGCGACCAGGAGGTAGTCCTCGCGGTGGAGGCGCACCGCGTCGATCTTCGGGTCGGTGTGGCGCATCGAGCCGACCGCGCAGTCGATCTCGAGGGTGCGAACCCGGATCAGGAGATCGGCGCCCGATCCGAAGTAGAGATGCAGGGTGAGGCCCGGGTGGGCGGCGCGCAGCTTCGGCAAGAGCGGGAGGATCCACGACATCCCGAGCTCGTGGCGCGTGCCGAGGACGAGGTCGAGCGGCGCCGGGCCGACCTCTCCGCGACCCGCCCGCACGCAGTCGCGCGCGGCGGCGAGGGTGCGCTCGGCGTACGGGATCAGCGCCAGCCCCGCCTCGGTGAGCACCACCTTGCGCGTGGTGCGGTGGAAGAGCTGGGCGCCGAGCTGCTCCTCGAGCTGCCGGATCCGCTGGCCGACCGCGGCGGGGGTGAGGGCGACCGAGCGCGCGGCGGCGCGGAAGCTGAGCAGGCGGGCCGCCTCGGCGAAGCAGCGCAGGTTCTCCAGCGACGGCAGCATGGGATCAGCGATCGAACAGGCCGGCGATCCCCTGGCCGACGCCGATGCACATCGTCGCCAACCCTTTCTTCGCACCGCGCCGGCGCATCTCGTGAACCAGCGTGGCGACAATCCGCGCGCCCGAGCAGCCGAGCGGATGGCCGAGCGCGATCGCGCCGCCGTTGACGTTCACCTTCTCGACGGGGAGCCCCTCGAGATCGTGCAGCACCGCCAGCACCTGCACCGCGAACGCCTCGTTCAGCTCCGCGAGATCGAGATCCGCGAGCGACCAGCCGGCGCGCGCCAGGGCCCTCCGCGTCGCCGGCACCGGGCCGATCCCCATGTACCTGGGATCGACTCCCGCCGCGGCCCCTGCCACCACCCGCGCCAGCGGTGTCCAGCCGTGCCGGGCCAGCGCGCGCGCGCTCACCACCAGCAGCGCGGCGGCGCCGTCATTCAGGCCCGAGGCGTTGCCCGCGGTCACCGTGCCGCCCGGGCGAAACACCGGCGGCAGCTTCGCCAGCGCGGCGAGGGTGCTGTCCGCGCGCGGCCCCTCGTCGCCGGACACCACCAGCGGCGGCTTGCCCTTGCCCTGCGGCACCTCCACCTTGCAGATCTCGTCGCCAAACCGCCCCGCCGCCTGCGCCGCCACCGCCTTCTCGTGGCTGGCGAGCGCGAAGCGATCCTGCGCCTCGCGGGAGATGGGATAGCGCGCCACGAGGTTCTCGGCGGTCTCGCCCATCGCCTCGAGCGGGAACAGCGCCTCCATCCGCGGGTTGGGATAGCGCCAGCCGAGGGTGGTGTCGTAGACGGTGACGTTGCCGTTCGGGAAGGCGACGCCGGGCTTCGGCATGCTGTAGGGCGCGCGGGTCATCGACTCGACGCCACCGGCGATGAAGAGATCCCCCTCGCCAGCGCGGATCGCGCGGGCCGCGGTGAGGATCGCCTCGAGGCCCGAGCCGCACAGGCGATTGACCGTCAGGCCGGAGATCGACTGCGGTAGCCCGGCCAAAAGCAGTCCCATCCGCGCCACGTTGCGGTTGTCCTCGCCCGCCTGGTTGGCGCAGCCGAAGATCACGTCGTCGATCTCCTCGACGGGAATGCGCGCGCGCTCGACCAGGGCGCGGAGGGCGACGGCGGCGAGGTCGTCGGGGCGGACCTCCTTCAGTGTCCCGCGGAACCGGCCGATCGGGGTGCGGAGCGCATCGACGATGAAGGCGTCTGGCATGGCCGCCAGGATAGCAGGGGACGGGCTTCAGCCGGCGCAGACACCGAGGATCGTCGGCGGCACGGGGGGCGCGAGGCCGATGCACTTCCGGCCGTTCTTGCACGCGACGAACTTCGGCCCGCCGCAGTAGGGGCGGCAGAGGCCCTTGCCGGCGGCGCCGAAGCACGCGCTCCCGCATTCGCATTGCTCGGAGTAGACGCAGGGGGAGCCGTCGGTGCCGGCTGCCGAGCGCTCAAAGCACGCGGCTTCGCCGTTGTCGATCGAGCCGTAGCAACACTCCTTGCCCGGACAGTTCGGCGCGAACGGATCGCAGGCGTCGAAGCACCAACCGACGGGATCGGGCCTGAAGCGGAAGCACGAGCGGCCAGGGCAGGCGCCGCGCTTGCGCGGATCGCACTGGCTGAACGCCGTCGGTGCGCACGAATAGGGGCCATCACTGGAAGGTCTTGGACGGCTGGAGAAGCAGGAGTAGCCGGCGCGGGAGCAGGGGTCGGGCCCGTCCATCGCCGTGCAGCGGAGCTCGCAGCCTCCCGAAGTTCCCGCGCCAAAGCAAGCGCCGTGGCCGCCCGGGCAGAGTGGATTGATGTCCGTTTGGGGATCGTTCTTCGTTGGATTGCACTGCGAGGTGCAGTACCCGCCCGGCCAGGGGATGCCCTGGCTGTCCTTGGTGATGCACACCGGCTTCGTTCCGTCGCACTGAACGGCCCTCGTGCACGGGGCGCCGGTGGGGCGGGGCGGCTCGGCGAGGTCGGGGGGCTCGGCGAGGTCCTCCGGGCCGGACGCGAAATCGCGGATCGCGAGGTCGCGGTCATCGTCGGGAAGGGGCGGCGTCGACGAACAGCCGACCGCCAGCAGGACCGCGGTCGCGAGGCGCCGGGTCATGCTTCCTGGCAGGGGCACGCTCCGAGCATACGCTCGTCGCGGCTAGCCGGCGAGGACGGCCAGTCGCTTCTTGCCCGGCGCCTTCCGCGCCCGCTGCACGACCGATGTCACCGTCGCTGCGAGGTCGTAATCGGCGAACGAATCGACCCGCGCGCGCACCAGATCGCCCGCGCCCGCTGCCGCCACGCCCTCGCCGAGCGAGAGGAACACCTGGCCGTCGATCTCCGGCGCCTGGCCTTCGTGCCGCCCCTCGAGGAGGTACTCGCTCTCGTCGCTCTCGCCGGCCACCAGCACCTCCAGCTCGCGTCCGACCAGCGCCTTCATCTTGCGCCGCGAGATCTTCCGCTGCAGCCGCATCAGCTCGCGCCGCCGCTGCTCGGCCACCTTGCGCGGCACGTCCGACACCCTGTCCGGGTCGAGCGTCCCCGAGTGCGTCCCCTCCTCCTTCGAGTAGGTGAACACGCCCAGGCGGTCGAACTCGGACTCCTCGACGAAGGCGCGGAGACGCTCGAAGGCGGCCTCGGTCTCGCCCGGGTGGCCGACGATCAGCGTGGTGCGCAGCGTGACCCCCGGGATGCGCTCGCGGATCCGCTGCACGAGGGCGCGCGCAGTCTTGCCGATGTGGCCCCGGCGCATGATCTTGAGGACGTCGTCGTCGATGTGCTGGAGCGGCACGTCGATGTACTTCGCAACCCTCGGCTCGTCGGCGACCGCGGCGAGCAGCTCGTCGGTGACCGCGGTCGGGTAGGCGTAGTGCAGGCGGATCCAGCGCAGCGAACCCTCCCCTTCGTCGCCGACGCGCGCGAGCCGCCGCACCAGCCGGGCGAGGTTGGCCTCGGGATCGGCGAGGTCGGTGCCGTAGGTGGTGAGGTCCTGCGCCACCAGGTTGATCTCGACCACCCCGCCCGCGGCGAGGGCGCGCACCTCGGCCTCCACCGACCCGGGCAGGCGCGAGCGCTGGGGCCCGCGCAGCTTCGGGATGATGCAGAAGCCGCACGGGCGATCGCACCCCTCGGCGATCTTCACGTAGGCGCTGCTTCGCGCGGTGGTGACGATGCGCGGCGTGGCGTGATCGTAGAGGTAGCGCGGCACCTCGGCGACGTCATCTTCCGCCTTCGTGCCCTGCACCGCGTGGACGATCCGATCGACCTCGCCCGACCCCATGAAGACATCGACCTCGGGCAGCTCCTTTCGCAGATCGCCCGCGTAGCGCTGCGAGAGGCATCCCGTCACCACCAGCCGCCGGCAGCTCCCCTCGGTCTTCCAGCGCCCCATCTCGAGGATCGTGTCGACCGACTCCTCCTTCGCCTCGCCGATGAAGCCGCAGGTGTTGACCACGATGACGTCGGCCGCCTCGGGGGCGGTGGTGATCCGGAGGCCGGCCTGATCGATCAGGCCGAGCATGACCTCCGAGTCGACCCGGTTCTTCGGACACCCGAGCGAGACGAAGTACACCGACTGGTTCTGCTTCACCGTCGGAAGATGCGCGCCCGAAGCCAGCCTGTCAACCGCAGGCCGAGGGCGGGGTGCTTAACGGAGAAGGGGGTCCCTCCGCTCACGTAGTCGTAGTCGTAGTCGTAGTCGTAGTCGATTCAGGGGCACTCTCGCGCGGGGGATGACCTCTCCGGCACATGCGCGTGAGCATCTCCACGATGCGGGTCAGCAACTCCATGGCCTGTCGCCGAGTGTCTTCCAAGGCGAGTTGCAGGACCG
>SHYY01000085.1 GCA_009692555.1 Myxococcales bacterium | reverse complement strand
CTCCTCGCCGCACTCGACATGACCCACCTCGCCGACGGGTGCGAGGTCAACGACCGCCTCCGCCGCCCCCGCTGACCCACAGTTGTACCTACAACACGCCCGCAACCCCTTGACGGGCGCCGGTCTTCGCCGGCGAGTGGTCAACCCGGGGACTACGCAAACGCCGACGCCGACGTCCACGTCGAGCCACCGACTATCGTGGATCACACCCAGGCGCGCGGGGTGGCCGAGGTCGGGGAGGAGAGGAGGGGGCTGGCTAGCGCTGCATGTCCTTCAGGATCTGGTCGCGCTTGCCCTGCTCGATCAGCTTGTCGTTGCGCGCCGCCTCGCGGAAGCCCCAGCCGAGGAAGAAGGCGACGATGAAGAGCATGGCGACGATCGGGATGTTGTCGCCCTTCGAGACGATCGTGTAGAAGTTGTCCCACCACTCGTGCACGGTCGATGCCTCCGTCGGAAGATGGCTTGAAAGCGGTTCATTTTCTAACGGAGTCGGGAGGTGAAGTCAAGGTGCCGAAGCCTGCGAAGCCTCCGAAGAGACTGCGTCTGGATCAGCGGCTGGTCGCCGCCGGTCTCGCGCCCAGCCGCGAACGGGCGCAGGCGCTGATCCTTGCCGGGCAGGTGGTGGTGGGCGATCACGTCGCGCTCAAGGCGGGCCAGCCGGTCGACGAAAGCGCGCCGATCCGGCTGAAGGGCGAGCCGATGCCGTGGGTCTCGCGCGGCGGGCTGAAACTCGTCCACGCGCTCGATGCCTTCGCGATCGACGTGACCGGCTGCGACGCGCTCGATGTGGGCGCCTCGACGGGCGGCTTCACCGACGTGCTGCTCCAGCGCGGGGCGCGCGCGGTGTGCGCGATCGATGTCGGGCACGGGCAGCTGGCGTGGAAGCTGCGGACCGATCCGCGGGTGATCGCGCGGGAGAAGGTCAACGCGCGCCACCTCGATCCGGCCACGCTGCCGTTTCCGCCCGAGGTGATCGTCTGTGACGTGTCGTTCATCTCGCTCGATCTGGTGCTGCCCCGTCTGGTCGCCGCGGCGGCGGAGCGCGGGCGGGTGATCGTCTGCCTGGTCAAGCCGCAGTTCGAGGTGGGCAAGGCCGAGGTCGGCAAGGGCGGGGTGGTGCGCGACGAGGGGAAGCGCCGGGGCGCGCTGGCGAAGATCACCGCCCTCGCGCGCACCCTCGGCTGCGAGGTGATCGGCGAGGTCGAGTCGCCGATCGAGGGGCCGGCGGGGAACCGGGAGTACCTGCTGGTGCTGCGCCCGCCGGGGCACGCCTGACCGATCCGGGAACGGGAGCGGGAACGGGAACGGGAGGAGGAGGGGAGGAGGAGGGGAGCAGCCGGTCTCGTCGGTGGGCGAGACCGGCCGCGCTTGAATCAGATGACTACGGCGCCCAGCGGCCGTAGGTGGTGTTCGACGAGAACATCGACCAGATGCGGCCCGCGGCGCCGGAACAGCCGGCGACGTAGCCGAAGTAGGCCTCGCCCTGCGCCTGGCCGCCGTCGACCTTCGGGCCATAGGCGGCACCCGCGCAATCGCTGTTGCTAGGCAGGCACAGCACGCCGTAGCACGCGGTACAGGCGGCGAGCGCCTGCGGAGCGTTGGTGGCGACGATCTTCGCGTTGGGATCGCAGAAGTCGATCTTGCCGGAGGCGCACTTCGCGCCGTTCTTGCCGACGATGGAGTGGCAGAAGCCGCGCCAGAGCAGCGCGTTCTTCATGATGATCGCGCCGTCGCCGCTCCAGGAGCCGGCGTTGACGGTGGCCGACGGGGGGAACATGTTCAACTGCACGAGCGGCTTGCCGGCCTTGACGCCGCGCACGATCAGGTTCGCGCCGCTACCCCACTTGGCGACGATGGTGGCGCCGTTCAGCACTGCGCCGTTGACCTTGAAGCCGCTTGGGGCGGTCAGCTTGGTGACTCCGGCGACCAGCGGTGTGCCCGGCTCGGAGATGGTGATCGCGGCGGCTTCGGCCGTGTAGGTACCGGTGGCGGGCCCGATCAGGAGGTAGCCGTTGGCCTGGGTCCACCGGCCGGCGACCTGGAGTTTGCCGAAGCCGGTGACGTTCGAGAAGTTGGCGAGCACCACACGGCCACCGCCGTCGAAGTAGTCGGCCAGGTTGTTGCCGAGCGCGACCGGATCCTGGAACGCATTGTGCGAGTAGACCAGCACGGCGTTGTACTTCTGGAGGGTCGCCAGCGTGGGGGTCGCGAAGTTGGCGGCGAAGACGTCGACGGCCTGGAAGGCCGCCGTGGCCACCAGCTTGCTCTGGATGTCGTTGTAGTAGCCCACCTCGTTCGATCCTCCGATGATTAGGATCTTGTCGCGGCAGGCCCCGTTGACGCAGGCGCCATTGCAGACCACGCCGCAGCCGCCGCAGTTCTTGGCGTCGTTGGAGGTGTTGGACTCGCCGCCGTTGGCGACCTGCTTGTCGCAGTCGGCGAACGGGGCGTTGCACGAGGCGATGCCGCACTTGGAGGCCGCGCAGGCCGCCACGCCGTTCATGATCGCGGGGCACTTCATGGCGCAGGCGCCGCAGTTGTTCAGGTCGGAGGAGCCGTTCAGCTCGCAGCCGTCGGCGAACGTCTTGTTGCAGTCGAGGAACGGCGCGGTGCACATCGCGATGCCACACGCACCGGCGGTGCAGGCGACGCTGGCGTTGTTGGCGGCGCACTTCTTGGCGCACCCACCGCAGTTGTTCACGTCGGTGAGCTGGCTCGATTCGCAGCCATTGACCGGGTTGCCATCGCAGTTGTTGAAGGGCGCGGTGCAGGTGCCGACCGCGCAGACGCCGGCGACGCAGGACTGGCTGGTGTTGGCGAGCGCGCAGGCCGCGGCGCAGGCGCCGCAGTTCTTGATGTCGTTGGAGGACTGGATCTCGCAGCCGTTGGCCGGGTTCTTGTCGCAATCGGCGAAGTTCTGATTGCACGTACCGACGGTGCAGATGCTGTTGACGCAGGCGCGGACGCCGTTGAAGACGTTCGGGCAGGCCGCGTTGCAGGCGCCGCAGTGGGAGACGTCATTGGAGGTGTTGGTCTCGCACCCGTCGTTGACATTCATGGAGCAGTGCTTGAGCGGGGCGGCGCAGGCGGCGAAACCGCAGACGGCCTTGATGCAGGTCGGCTGGGTGTTGGGGCCGGTCGGGCACATCTTGGCACAGGCGCCGCAGTTCTTGATGTCGGTGTCTGTGTTGACCTCGCAGCCGTCGCCCGAGTTCATGTTGCAGTTGGAGAAGCCGGCGGTGCACTTGTCGATGCCGCAGACGCCCGCCGCGCAGCCGATGGTGGCGTTGGCGACGGCGCCGCACTTCTTGGCGCAGCCGCCGCAGTTGACGATATCGGTTCCGGTGGCGACCTCGCAACCATTGGCCGCCTTCATGTCGCAATCGGTGAAGCCCGCGGTGCACTTGCCGATGCCGCACACGCCGGCCGTGCAGGCCGCGCTGGCGTTGGCGGGGGCCGGGCAGGCCATGCCGCACATGCCGCAGTTGGCGGCGCTCGCCGAGGTGTCGACCTCGCAGCCGTTGCCACCCATCTTGTCGCAGTCCTGGAAGCTGCCGGTGCACGAGCCGACGCCGCACATGCCCATTGCGCAGCCCGCCGCTCCGTTGGAGACGATGCCGCACGCCATGTTGCAGGCGTTGCAGTTCTTGACGTCGGACGAGGTGTCGACCTCGCAGCCGGTCATGTAGTCCTTGTCGCAATTGGCGAAGCCGGGATCGCACATGGCCACCGAGCAGGCCTTGTTGCAGGCGGCGGCGCCGTGAGCCACCGAGCAGGACATCCCGCAGGCGGTGCAGTTCATCGAGTCGGTGTTGAGGTTCACTTCGCATCCGTTGGCCTCGTTCTTGTCGCAATCGGCGAAGCCGTCGTTGCACATCTTGAGGACGCAGGCCGAGGCGGCGCAGGCGAGCATCGCGTTCTGGCCCGCGCACGCCTTGCCGCAGCCGCCACAGTTGCCCACGTCACCGACGGTGTCGGCGCAGGCGCCGGTGCAGCAGGTCAGGCCCATCCCGCACGCATTGGCGCAGGCGCCGCAGTTCTTGTCGTCGCCGTTCGAATCGACGCAGATGTTGTTGCAGCAGAGCGGCTTGCCGTTGCCCATGTTCTTGTCGCAATCGGCGTCCTTCTGGCAGCCGGGGGCGCACGAATACTCGCCGTTGGCCTTGGTGCAGAATTTCCCCATCCCGCAGTTGTCCATCATCGGGAGGCAGGGGACGCAGCGGCTGGTGTCGACGTCGCAGCGCGGGTTCATCGCGTCCTTGCAGTCGCCGTCGGCCGCGCAGACGTTGCAGATGCCGGTGTTGGGATCGCAGGTGCCCTTGGGGCAGTCCGCGTTGCTCTTGCAGCCGACCGGGAGCGCCATGTCGCCTTGCGCCAACGCCATGTCGCCGCCGCCGCCGCCCGCCATGTCGACGCCGCCGCCGCCCGCCATGTCCTTGTTCCCGCCGACCAGGTCGGCACCGCCCACCGGCTTGGTCATGTCCTCGGCGAGGGGTGGGGAATTGCTCCCCCCGGTCCGCAACCCGCCACCAGCGCTGCCAATAGTAGACTCGAGCGTAATCCGGCCATTCTCATCGGTGACTCCTCCCAGAAGGTGTTTGCGCCCAGGGGGCTTGATTTTTGGCGCGCCCTAGGCGCTCCTCGGTACAAAGTCCACCGCGAACGGGTGTGATCCACGATAGTCGGTGGCTCGACGTGGACGTCGGCGTCGGCGTTTGCGTAGGCGTTGGCGCGATGCCCTCTCGACCCGCCGACGCCGACGCAAACGCCGACGCCGACGCCGACGAGTGCGGCCGTGGTCACCGACTACTTCCGATCACACCCACCGCGAGCGCGTGCGGTCGCGTTGATCCTCACCGTCGCTGTGTGTATCCTGCGAGGCACCTTGCGCTTCTACAATCAGGAGAGTTCGCCACCCGAGTTCGTCGCCGTCGCGGTGCCCGAAGGCGAGCGTGCCTCGGATCGCTGGGACGAGGCGATGCGCTCCCGGGCGCTCGCGTTCCTGTCGGAAGGGCCTGCGGTGCAGGCGCCGGTGCGCGGGCGCTCCCTGCTCGAAGAACTCGTTCAGCACACGGCCGACGAGGCGCAGCCGTTCTACCGTGTGCTCGCGCTGTCCGACGACGGCGGCACGATCGCGGCGCTGCTCGGCTTCGGGATGATCGCTGGCGAGCCGGGCGTCTACGACTTCTTCTCGCTCGCGGCGCGCGATCGCGCGTGGGCGTCCGCTGCGTGCGCGGCGTGGTGCCGTTGGCTCGACGGCGCGGCGGCCCGCGTGACGCGCGCGGAGGTCGACGCGCAGAACGCCGAGGTGGTCGAGCGGCTCGTCGCAGGCGGCTTCCGGATCGCAGGCCGACTGCCGGCGTTCTATGCCGCCGGCGAGGACCAGATGGTGCTCCGCCGCGCCGCGGCAGACGCCCCGTGATCGTCGATCTGCTGCGCCGCCATGCCTGCATCCGCGGCGGCCCGTCCCTGGCGCGCGTCGACACTGCGATCTTCCACCGTCGCTACTTCACCCACTGCATGGAGTGCAACTTCTGCGACGACTGGTGCTGCAGTCACGGGGTGGACGTCGACGTGGAGAACGTGGCGCGGATCCTGGCGCGCGCCGACGCGGTCGAGCGCTTCACAGGCACCTCGCGCGACCAGTGGTTCGTTCCCGGCTGGACCGTCGATCCGGAGTTCCCCGGGGGCCGCCACACCCGCACCCGCGTCGTCGACGGCCGCTGCGTCTTCCTCCGCCGCAACGGGCGCGGCTGCATGCTCCACGACTTCAGCCTCGAAGCCGGGCTCGACTACCACGACGTGAAGCCGATGGTCAGCGCCCTCTTTCCGGTGACCTTCGACGACGGCCTCCTCCACCCGTCGGAGGAGGTGGACGAGAACCTCCTGGTCTGCCTCGACGCCGGACCCACCCTCTACCAGGGCACCCGCGACGAGCTCTTGCACTACTTCGGGCCCGCGCTGACCGAGGAGCTCGACGCGCTCCAGGCCTCCGCGTGAGGCGGGACTCGCCAGCCTACGAAAGGAACGCCCAGACCATGTTGCCGGTCGCGTAGGTCGCGACGGCCAGGCCGCCGAACCACAGCTGCTTCTTCTTGGTGACGAGGCAGATCGACACCAGCGCGATCGCGATCTGGTAGAGGGAGACGCAGAGGTTGAGCGCGTTGCTCTTTCCCTGCGCGACCTCGGCGCGCTGATGGGCGGCCTCGCGCAGCGTCTCGAGGCGCTCCGCGGAAGCCTTGATCGCGGCCTTCTCGCTCTCGTAGCGCCCCGACTTTCCGAGGTAGCCCTCGACCAGCTTCTCCTCGACGGCACCGTCGCGGCCGAGCTCTGCCACGGTCTGCTTGATCGACTTCGCCTGATAGAAGTTCCACTCGTCGGACGCCTTGACCTGGTGGAATGTGGCGTCGTTGAGCGCGGCCAGGAGGCGCGTCGTGTAGCGGCCCGCCCACTGGTTGGCGACCGCTGCCCCCACCGCGATCACCACCACGGTCACCGACGTGTAGCGCGTCCACGATTCGCGCCGCTCTTTCGCCTTCGCCTCGCGGCGGTCGGTGAGGAGCTCCGCGAGCAGCTGCTCCGTGTGCTGCTCCGGCTCGACCTCCCCGACGGTGGCCTTCCCCTGCGGCGGCTCGCTCATCATCGGCTCAGCCCTCGAGGGCTCGCGCGAACTCCCCGATCCGCGCCACCCCCTTCTCGATCGCGGCGAGCGAGGTGGCGAACGAAAGCCGAAGGTACCCCTCCGCGCCAAAGGGCGCACCGGGCACCGCGGCGACCAGATGGTCCACCAGCAGCGCCTCCGCCAGGTCCGCGCTCCCCGTCAGCACTTGCCCCCGGTGGCGCTTCCGGAGCAGGCCGCGCACATCCGGGAACACGTAGAACGCCCCTCCCGGCTCGGCGCAGGTGATCCCCGGTATGGCGTTGAGCGCCTCGACCAGCCAGCGGCGCCGCTTGTCGAACTCCATCACCATCTGCTCGATCGGCTCGCTCGGCCCGATCAGCGCGGCCACGGCTGCGTGCTGGGCGATCGAGGTCGGGTTGGACGTGCTCTGGTCCTGCACCTTCTGCATCGCGGCGATCAGCTCCGCAGGTCCCGCGGCCCAGCCGATCCGCCAGCCAGTCATCGCGTAGGCCTTGGAGCAGCCGTTGATCACCACCGTCCGCGGCTTCAGGTCCGGCGCCGCCTGCGCGATGTTCAGGAACGTGCGCCCGCCGTAGACCAGCGCCCCGTAGATATCGTCCGACACGATCAGGCAGTCGTGTCCGCGCACCACCTCGGCGATCCCCGTCAGCTGCTCGCGCGACAGGAGCGCCCCGGTCGGGTTGGAAGGGCTGTTGAGGAGCAGCGCGCGCGTCCGTGGACCGATCGCCTTCGCCAGCGCCTCGGGCCGGGGAGCATAGCCGTCCTCGGGTCGCGTCGGGACGATCACCGGAACGCCGCCCGCCAGCATCACGATGTCCGGATAGGACACCCAGTAGGGCGCCAGGATCACCACCTCGTCGCCCGGATCGAGCAGCGCCTGGAACAGGTTGTACAGCGAGTGCTTGGCCCCGCACGACACCAGCAGCTCCTCGGGCCGATAGTCGAGCCCCTGGTCGATCGCCAGACGCGAAGCGATCGCCGCCTTGAGCTCGGGGATCCCGCCCGTCGGCGTGTACTTGGTGTGGCCCCGGTGGAGCGCTTCCACGGCCGCCAGCTTGATGTGCGCGGGCGTGTCGAAGTCGGGTTCGCCCGCGCCGAAGCCGACCACATCGACGCCCTTGGCGGCGAGCGCCTTGGCACGGGCGGTGAGGGCGAGCGTGGGAGAGGGCGCGATGGCCTGGGCGCGTCGAGCGATCTGCATGGTCATGTCTTGTACAGCATTTGTCCCCTGAATGGGCGGCGGGAAGCAAGCTGGTGCGGCACTTCGGCTTGTTCTCGTGCACCCCTCCCCTGTATGCTCCCGCCACCCAGCCGTGAGTCGCAACGTCTACAAGATGGGGACGGTCGGCCGGCTGACCGGACTGTCCCCGGCGCTGCTCAGGGCCTGGGAGCGCCGCTATTCCTTCCTGACTCCGCAGCGTGGGCCCGGCCGGCAGCGCCTGTACACCGACGAGGACCTCGCCGTCCTTCGGCGCGTGCGCCAGCTCACCGACGAGGGGAGATCGATCGGCGAGGTGGCTGCCCTGGGACGGCGCGCGCTCCTCGCCGCCGCACGTCCTCCCGCTCCTGCGCCTGAGCTTGTCCAGGCTGGCGCCTCGCTCCTCCCCAGCGACGCGCAGCGCGTGATGGACGCCCAGAACGACGCGGTGGTGGCCGCCGGACGCGACGGACTGATCGTCTACGCCAATCGCGCCGCCCGGGAGCTGCTCGGCTGGCGCCCCGACGAGCTGATCGGCCAACCACTGACGGTGCTCATGCCCTCCCGGATGAAGGCGGCCCACCGCGTGGGCCTGGAGCGCTACTTCACCACGCGCGTGCCTCGGCTGATCGGACGCACGGTGCGGGTGCCGGCGGTCACACGGAGCGGCCAGGAGATCGAGGTCGATCTCTCGCTCGGCATCCAGGACGACATGGTGGTGGCATCGCTGCGGGCGCTGCGCGATCCGGTCGGCGTCGAGGGCACGCGATCCCTCGCCGCCGCGGTGAAGGCCACCACCCTCCTGGCCGCGCGGCTGCAACCCGACCAGGTGCTCGGCAGTGTGGTCGACTCGCTGGTGGCCGACTTCGACGCCGCGCTGGCCCGCATCTGGGTGCTCGACGCCGCGAACCATCAGCTCCTCCTCCGCGCCAGCGCCGGCCTCTCCCGGCAGACCACCGGCAGCTCGCGCGCCCGGATCGACCTCCGCACCTACCCCTACAAGGTCGGCATCGTGGCCCGCTCGGGCCAGCCGTTCGTCCGCAACGGCCTCCTCGGTGACCCCCACTTCGACCAGGCCTGGGTGACCCGCGAGCGGGTGGCTTCGGCGGCGGTCCTCCCGCTCACCTGCGCCGGCGTGCTGGTCGGGGTGATCGCCTCCTTCTTCCGCCAGCCGATCTCCGACGAGACGCTCGATATTCTCGGCGCTCTCGCCTCCGTGGTCGGCGCCTCCCTCCCACCCCAGGGCCAGTCCGCCTCCCGGCACACATGACGGTGCCGCCGCGTTGTTTCCACCGTGTAACTTTCCCCTGGACATCCACGAAGCGGATCGGCGTAATTCGTGGGCGCTAGCTAGACAGTTCCTCGACGGACCATGAACAAACAATGACCAGCACAGGGTTGGGTGCCTCGATGCAACTCGTACTCGCCGACGGCACCATCCACACCGGAAAGCCCTTCGGAGCCGATCGCCCGGTGCGCGGCGAGGTGGTCTTCAACACCGGCATGACCGGCTACGTCGAGACCCTCACCGACCCCTCCTACCGCGGCCAGATCCTGGTCACCACCTATCCACTCCAGGGCAACTACGGCGTCCCGGACGGGCCGTTCGAGCACCCGCGGATCCAGGTCCAGGGGCTGGTGGTGTCGCACTACTCCGACCATCCCAGCCACTTCGCGGCCGTGCGCAGCCTCGGCGACTGGCTGCGCTCCGAGAACATCCCGGCGATCCAGGGCGTCGACACCCGCGCGCTCACCCGCCGTCTGCGCGCCCACGGCACCATGGACGGCTACCTGCTCAACGAGGTCTCCGATGCAGCCAAGGCGGCCGCCTCGGCGATCGATATGCCGAGCGTGGTCGAGCTGGTGGCGCCGCGCGAGATCGTCCGCTACCCGGACGGCGATCTGACGGTGCTGGTGATCGACACCGGCGCCAAGGAGAACATCATCCGCTCGCTGCAAAAGCGCGGCGCGGCGGTGGTGCGGGCGCCCTTCTTCGCCAACTGGGAGCCGCTGCTCGCCGAGGTGGACGGCGTGATGCTCACCAACGGCCCGGGCGATCCCTCCGACATGGTGGTGCCACTGGTGGAACGGCTGCGCGGGATCCTCGCCGCCGGCCTGCCGACCTTCGGGATCTGCCTCGGCCATCAACTCCTCGCGCTCGCCGCGGGCGCCGAGACGTACAAGCTCAAGTTCGGCCACCGCTCGCACAATCAGCCGGTGATGGACGTGGTGACGCGCCACTCCTACGTCACCAGCCAGAACCACGGCTTCGCGGTGCGCAACGAGTCGCTCCCCCACGAGTGGGAGCCCTGGTTCGTCAACCTGAACGATCACTCGAACGAGGGGATCCGGCACCGCTACCGGCCGTTCCGGTCGGTGCAGTTCCACCCCGAAGCGGCGGCGGGGCCGCGCGACACTGCCTACCTGTTCGACGACTTCCTGCGCATGGTCGGCGAGATGAGAAAGGTCCGGCTCCATGAAGGGAATCGGTCGCGGCTACCTGCCTTCGTGCCCTGATCGGGCGCTCGTCCTCGGCTCCGGCGCGCTGCAGATCGGGCAAGCCGGCGAATTCGACTACTCGGGCTCCCAGGCGCTGAAAGCGCTCAAGGAGGAGGGCGTCTACACCGTCCTCATCAACCCGAACATCGCCACCATCCAGACCTCGGAGGAGTTCGCCGACGCGGTCTATTTCCTCCCCGTCGACGCCTACTTCGTCGAGCAGGTGATCGTCGCCGAGCGGATCGATGCGCTCCTGCTCGGCTTCGGCGGGCAGACGGCGCTCAACACCGGCCTCGCCCTCGATGCCTCGGGCGCGCTGAAGCGCCTCGGGGTGCGCGTTCTTGGCACGCAGGTGGACGCGATCCGCAACGCCGAAGATCGCGAGCTGTTCAACCGCAAGCTGCACGAGATCGATGTCAAGGTGGCGCGCAGCTTCGCGTGCGCCACGCCCGACCAGGCGGTCACGGCGGCGCACACCATCGGCCTCCCGGTCATTCTGCGGGCCGCGTTCTCCCTCGGTGGCAAGGGGTCGGCGATCATCCGCAACGAGGCCGATCTGGTCCCCGCGATCACGCGCGCCTTCTCGGGCGTGCCTCAGGTCCTCGTCGAGGAGTGCCTCTCCGGCTGGAAGGAGATCGAGTACGAGGTGGTGCGCGACGGCCACGACGACTGCATCACCGTCTGCAACATGGAGAACGTGGACCCGATGGGGATCCACACCGGCGAGTCGATCGTCGTTGCCCCGTCGCAGACGCTGAACGACTTCGAGTACCAGATGCTCCGCGACGTGGCGATCCGCACCATCCGCCACCTCGGCATCGTCGGTGAGTGCAACATCCAGTACGCGCTCGATCCGAAGTCGACCGACTACCGCGTGATCGAGGTCAACCCGCGCCTCTCGCGCTCCTCGGCGCTCGCCTCGAAGGCCACCGGCTACCCGCTCGCCTACGTCGCGGCGAAGATCGCGCTCGGCTACACGCTGCCGCAGCTGGCCAACGCGATCACCCGCGTCACCACCGCGTTCTTCGAGCCGGCGATGGACTACATCGTCTGCAAGATCCCGCGCTGGGACTTCGAGAAGTTCGTGGGCGTCGACAAGCGGCTGGGCCCGGAGATGAAGTCGGTGGGCGAGGTGATGGCGATCGGCCGCTCGTTCCCCGAGGCGCTGCAGAAGGCGCTCCGGATGCTCGAGATCGGCGCCGATGGGCTCGATCCCAAGGCCTTCGAGTTTTCCGATCTGAAGGCGGAGCTCCAGCAGCCGTCGCCGCGGCGGATGTTCGCGGTGGCGCACGCGCTCGAGCAGGGGATGACCGTCGACGAGCTGTTCGCGCTCACCGCGATCGACCGGTTCTTCCTGCACGAGGTGGCGCGCATCATCGGCGTCGGGCGGAGCCTTTGCGACGTGGGGGCCGACCTCGCGAAGCTCGATCGCGACCGGCTCAGCGAGGCCAAGCGCGCCGGCTTCTCCGATCAGGCGATCGCCAAGCGTAGCGGCTCCACCGCCTCGCGCGTGCGCGAATTGCGCCACAAGCTGGATGTGCGCCCGCGGATCGCGCAGATCGACACGCTGGCCGCCGAGTACCCCGCCGAGACCAACTACCTCTACCTCACCTACGCCGCCGACGGCCACGACATCGCGCCGTCGCCGCGCAAGAAGATCCTGGTCCTCGGATCGGGCTGCTACCGGATCGGATCGAGCGTCGAGTTCGACTGGTGCTGCGTCAACGCGGTCACCGCCGCGCGCGAGCTCGGCTACGAGGCGATCCTCCTCAACTGCAACCCCGAGACGGTCTCCACCGACTACGACATCTGCGACCGCCTGGTCTTCGACGAGATCACGATGGAGACGGTGCTCGAGCTGTACGAGGCGGAGAAGCCCGAGGGCGTGCTGGTGTCGATGGGCGGGCAGACGCCGAACAACCTGGCGCTCAAGCTCCATCGCGCCGGGGTGAAGATCCTCGGCACCGCGCCCGAGTCGGTCGACAAGGCCGAGGACCGCGGCCAGTTCTCCGCGCTGTGCGACCGGCTGAAGATCGATCAGCCGCGCTGGTCCGAGGCCACGGCCCTGGCCGACGTCGACAAGGTGGTCGCCGAGCTGGGCGGGTTCCCGGTGCTGGTGCGCCCCTCGTACGTGCTCTCGGGCGCGGCGATGCGGGTAGCCCACGGCGCCGCCGAGCTGCGCGACTACCTCGGGCGCGCCACCGACGTCTCGCCCGAGCACCCGGTGGTGATCACGAAATTCGAGGGCCACGCCCGCGAGGTGGAGTTCGACGCCGTCGCTGACCGGGGCGAGGTGGTGCTGTGGGCGGTCTCCGAGCACATCGAGAACGCGGGCGTCCACTCCGGCGACGCCACCCTCGTGCTGCCGCCGCAGGGCCTCTATCTGGAGACCATCCAGCGCGTCCGCCGCATCGGTGCGCGGCTCGCCCGCGAGCTCGAGATCACCGGCCCGTTCAACATCCAGTTCCTCTCCCGCCACAACGAGGTCAAGGTCATCGAGTGCAACCTGCGCGCGTCGCGCAGCTTTCCCTTCGTCTCCAAGGTGATCGGCACCAACTTCATCCGCGAGGCCACCCGGCTCATCCTCGGCGCGCCGCGCTCGTCGATCGATCGCCGGAAGAACCCGCTCGAGCTCGACTACGTCGCCGTGAAGGCCCCGCAGTTCTCCTTCCGCCGGCTTCACGGCGCCGATCCGGTCCTGGGCGTCGAGATGGCCTCCACCGGCGAGGTGGCCTGCTTCGGCGACGACGCCGACGAGGCGCTCCTGAAGGCGATGATGGCCACCGGCTTCCACTTCCCGAAGAAGGGCGTTCTGCTCTCGCTCGGCCCGATCGGCGACAAGTACCGCTTCACCGAGGAGGCGCGCTCGCTCGCCGCCCAGGGACGAAAGCTCTACGCCACCCTCGGCACGGCCGAGATCCTGAAGGGCGAATCGATCGCCTGCGAGGCGCTCGACAAGGAGGACGGCGACGGCAAGCTGCCGCGCGCGATCGATGTCCTCAAGGCCGGCCACATCGATCTGGTGATCAACATCCCGCGCGACTACGACGAGAAGGGGCGCCCCGACGGCTTCCGCATCCGTCGCTGCGCGATCGATCTCGAGATCCCGCTGATCACTGACCTGTGGATCGCCCGCCGCGTGGTGCAGGCGATGGCGCGCCTCGGGCTCGCCGATCTCAAGGTCAAGCCGTGGAGCCGTTATCTGCACCCTGGCGCGGCGGAGGCCACGATCAGAGAAGAAGCGCCGCCCGTGGCCAACGTTCACCGGCGAGCCGAGTAGCGCGAGGCGAGTCGTTCCGAGGGGCCAAGGTCAACCACCTTCCCGCTGAGGATGCCCGTCAACAACAGGAGGACCTAAGCGATGTCGAACAAGTTGTGGGGAGGCCGGTTCAGCAAGGAGGTCGACGCCTCGATCATCGGCTGGACCGAGTCGGTCACCATCGACGGCAAGATGGTGGTCGAGGATCTGTGGGGCAGCCTGGCGCACGTCACCATGCTCGGTCGCCAGGGGATCATCCCGGCGCGCGACGCGGCGGCGATCCTCGGCGCGCTGCTCAAGTTCCAGGACGACTTCATCGCCGGCGAGTGGAAGCTCAAGCTCGAGCACGAGGACGTCCACATGAACGTCGAGGCGCGCCTGATCGACGCGCTCGGCATCGACGTCGGCGGCAAGATGCACACCTGCCGCTCGCGCAACGATCAGGTGCCGCTCGACTCCAAGCTCTACACCCGCCGCCGCCTGCTCGAGCTGCGCGGGCGCGTCATCCCGGCGATCGAGGTGCTGCTCGAGCGCGCCGCCGGCCACACCGAAGACGTGATGGTCTCCTACACCCACGTCCAGCACGCGCAGCCGATCTCGATCGCCTACTGGCTCTCCCACTACGCGGCGATCTTTCTTCGCGATCTCGATCGCCTCGCCGGCGCCTACGATCTCACCGACGAGAACCCGCTCGGCACCGGGGCGATCGCCGGCACCTCCTTCCCGATCGATCGCCGCCTCACCACCGACCTGCTCGGCTTCCAGCGCATCCACGAGCACGGGCTCGACGCCACCTCCTCGCGCGACTTCATGCTCGAGGTGCTCTCCGCCTCCGCGATCATGTACACCACCATCAGCCGCCTCGCCGAGGAGTTCATCTTCTGGTCCTCCTACGAGTTCCGCACCCTCACCCTCGACGAGGGCTTCGCGATGGGCTCGTCGATGATGCCGCAGAAGAAGAACCCGGGGACGGTGGAGCTCCTGCGCGGCCGCTCCGGGCGCATGAACGGCCTGCTGGTCGCCGGGCTGACGATGATGAAGGGCCTCCCGAGCGGCTACAACCGCGACTTCCACGAGGAGAAGGAGATCTTGTGGGAGGCGCTCGATCTCGTGAACCGCGCCACCGAGATCCTGCCGGCGCTGCTCCGCTCCACCACCATCAACAAGGAGCGGATGGCCGAGCTCTCCTACCAGAACTTCGCCACCGCCACCGAACTCGCCAACTACCTCGTCAAGAGCCACAACGTGCCGTTCCGTCAGGCGCACCACATCGTCGGCTCGCTGGTCGGCGATCTCTACCGTCGCGGCGAGAACTTCTCGAACTTCCAGGCCTGCTTCGATCACCTGAAGGCGAGCCACATCGAGGCGCCCGAGGACGAGGTGCGGGCGGTGCTCGATCCCAAGCAGGTGATGATGTCCTACCGCTCGCAGGGCGGCACCGGCCCCGACGCGGTCAAGCCGATGCTCGCCTCGCTCGGCGAGTCGCTGGCCGGCCACCGCCGCCGCCTGGCGCTGGATCAGCGGCGCGTCACCGCCGCCTACGAGGCCTGCCGCAGCATCGCGCGAGAGGCGGGCACAGTCACGAGCGCCGCGGATCTCGACCGGCTGATCACGAGGTACCTCCCGGTCCCGGGCGGCCAGCAGGGCCAGAAGGGATAAAGGGGAAAGCCATGGAAGGCTGGTACAACTCGAACGTCCTCTCCTCGATCGGCTGGACGCTGGAAAAGGTGACGCCGCTGCTCGAGCTGGCGGCCGACTACAAGAAGTCGATCCAGCAGAAGATCGACATCAGCACCAAGACCCGCCTCTCCTGCCTGACGCTCTTCTACGAGCCCTCGACGCGCACCCGCCTCTCCTTCGAGTCGGCCGCGCATCAGCACGGCGTCCGCGTCTCCAGCGTCGCCAACGCCGCGCACGAGTCGTCCGCCAAGGAAGGGCGAGACGCTGGAGGACATGGGCCGGATCCTCTCCTCGTACGCCGACGTCGTCGTGATGCGCCACCCCGACCTCGGCGCGGCGCGGCGCCTCTCGTCGACCGCAACGATCCCGGTGATCAACGCCGGCGACGGCGCGGGCGAGCACCCCACGCAGGCGCTGGTCGACGTGTTCACCATCCGCGAGGCGTTCGGCAGCTTCAAGGGCCTCCGGGTGGGGCTGTGCGGCGACCTCCTGAATGGCCGCACCATCCACTCGCTGCTCCGGCTGCTGGTCTCCTTCGGGTGCCAGATCGTCGCCATCTGCCCCGAGGAGCTCGGGATCCCGCGCGAGATCCTGAACAAGATCCCGCACGGCGCGGACGGGGTGCGCGTGGAGCCGGACCTGCGCAAGGTGATCCACGAGATCGACGTGCTCTACATGACCCGGGTGCAAAGGAGCGGTTCCACGACATCGACGTCTACGAGCGGGTCAAGGACAGCTACCGCCTCACCCGCGCTGACCTCGAGAACGCCTCCGACCACCTGCGGATCATGCACCCGCTGCCGCGCATCGACGAGGTCCACACCGACGTCGACGCCGACTCGCGGGCGCTCTACTTCACCCAGTCCGCCAACGGCGTCCCGGTGCGGATGGCGCTGCTCACCGCCGTCCTCGGCCTCCAGAACCGCGTCCACTACGGCGCGTCCCAGTCGTAGAACGAGCGAACGAGCTACGGGTCGATGAAGGCGCCGCGGGCGGTGTAGGTGACCGTCGCGGAGAGCTGGCGGCACTCGCCCGAGGCCGGGTCCTGGTCGAGATCGGCCGACGTCTGGAGCAGGATCGGGAGCAGCATCTTCAGCTGCGCGCCGATCGCGTAGGGCTCCAGCTCGCGGAGGATGTCGTCGGTGCGGATGCCTCCGCCGATCGTGCCGTCGAGCACGCCGTCGTCGCCGAGCACGCCGCGGAAGCGCGCGTGGTGCATGGGGAGGTTGAAGTTCGCGTCGAGGATGCGCACCGGCAGGACGAGCTCGAACGGCCCCGCCTCGACCACCCCTCCGCGGATCGTTCCGCGCACCCGGCTCACGGGCGCGCCGCGATCGGTGCCGAAGGTCTGGTGCGCGATCAGGACCCGGTCGGTGCCGAGGAAGGGCGACCCCTGGAGGCGCCGGAACTCGAGATCGACGCATGGATCGTCGTTGTTGCTGCCGGCGTCGACGTGCTGGATCGAGATTCCGACCAGCAGCATGCCGCTGTTGATCCCGTCCTGGATCAGGCCGTCGAGCGCACCGTTGGTCACCTTGTCGATCGCCGGGAGCAGGTCGGAGAGCTGGTTGTCGATCCCGCGCGCGCCGTCGGGGGCCACCAGCGAGGCGTGCCCGCAGGTCACCCCGTCGCCCGCCTCCGCCACCCGTCCGTCGAGGTTGAAGCCGGGCGAGATCCCCTTCGGGTCCTGCCGAGCGAACGGCATGCTGGTGAGCACGAAGTCGCGCACCCCGCCGCTCGCGCAGTCGGGCGCGCACCCCGCCAGCGACGAGAGGGCCGCCCCTGCCAGCACGATCGCCGCGCGCCACTTCACACCCACATCACACCACAATCGCATCGAGGCCGCCGGTGACCCGGCCCGGGCCAACGCCGAACTCGGTCGCGTGGACGCCCAGCACGCGGAGCAGCGTCAGCGTCACCCGCGTGGCGTTCTCGCTCGACTTCGAGCGGTAGTGCAGCCCGGTCTTGAGCGCGCCGTTCGCGCCGCCCGCGAGCAGGATCGGGTAGTCCAGCAGCGAGTGGGTGCGCCCGAGGGAGACGTCGCTGGTCGCCAGCACCACCGAGTGATCGAGCAGCGTGCCGGCGCCCTCCTGCACCTTCTGCAGCGCGCCGAGGAAGTAGGCCAGCTCGGCGATGATCGACACCACGATCGCGTCGACCTGCGGCTGATCGCCCGCCTCGTCGTGGGTGAGCTGGTGGTGTCCCTCGGTGGCGCTCGGAAAGAGCAGGTTGTTCACCGGCTGGCTGAACATGTTGGTGAACACGCGCGTCTGATCGCACGCCAGCGCCATCGCCACCAGATCGCTCACCACCCGCGAGATCGCCGAGAGCTGCGCGCGCCCCTCGACGTCGGGGTAGTCGTCCTTCGGCGCGGCGGGCTTGGCGCACGCGGCGAGGCTCTGCGGCGCGGCCCCGAGGGCATCGATCTGCTTCTCGAGCTGCCGGATCCCGTCGAGGTGCTGGTCGAGGCGCGATCGATCGGTCGCGCCCAGCCGGGTCTTGAGCCGCCCCGCCTGCAGGGTCACCGCGTCGAGGACGCTGCGCCGGAGGGCGAGCTTCGGGTCGGGCTTGCTCATGTCGCCGGGGGCGCGGAAGCCCGCACCGAAGAGGCGGTCGAAGAGCGCGCGCGGCGAGGTCTCGGGCGGGTTCACCTGGTTCGGCCCGGTGTGCGAGATGCCCTTGTTGGCGCGCTGCACGCCAACCTCCAGCGACGCGAAGCGCGTGCTTCCGCCGATCGACGCCGCGATCAGCTGGTCGATGCTCGGGCGGCTGAAGGTGTCGTTCTTCATGTCATCGCCCGAGAGCAGCCCCGCCGGTCCCGACCCGTGCGGGACGGTGTTGGCGGTCTGGACGCTCATCCCGCTTACCACGGTAATGAGCTTCCGCAGCGACGCGAGGGGCATGAGCTGCGGCGACGGCATCCAGTCCGGTCCTTCGCCCGCCGGGGCCCACTTCGCCGGCAGGTTGCCGTTGCCCCAGTACCAGATCCCGAAGCGCGTCGGGAAGGGGCTCTTGTCGGCCCACGCGGTGCCGGAGGAGTTCATGAACGCCTCCAGCGGCGGCAGCGCTACCGACACGGCGGCGCCGCCGAGGAGGCCCTTCAGCACCGTACGACGGCTGATCTTGGATCGCGCCATGGCTACTCCCCTGCTCCCCTATTCCCCATCTTGGCCGGCGCGGCGGAATGCGTCGCTGGTGGCGATCGCCGTCATCAGCGCACGCACGCGGTAGTTGCCGTTCTTGAAGCCGGCGGCGAAGCGTCCGATCTGCGCCTCCTCGCCGAAGGTCTCCTCGTGGCCAGAGGCGTAGCGGTAAAGGCGACGCACGAAGCAGGGCGCGAGATCGGGGTGATCGTGCAGCGCGCTGGCGAGACCATTCCCGTCGCTGTAGGCGGTGCCGTCGAGGCTCCCGGTGGCGTCGATCGCCACGCCGTTCTCGCGGGTGCGGAAGACGCCCAGTCCATCGAAGTGCTCGAAGGCGAAGCCGATCGGATCCATCTGGCGGTGGCAGGTGAGGCACGCCCCGTTGGCGTGGCCGCCCAGTCGCTGGCGCAGCGTGCGCGCGGCGGCGGAGGGCTCGGGGATCCCGGTGTTGACGTCGACCGGCGGCGGCGGGATCTTCCCGCACAGGAGGATGGTCCGCACGAACTTCCCGCGCAGCGTCGGCGAGGTGGAGGTCGGGTGCGCGTTCATCGCCAGGAGGCCGATCTGTCCTTGCAGCCCGCGCCGCGGCTGATCCTCGGGGAAGCGCGCCAGTCCAAAGCCGTCCAGCGACGGTGCGTGCACCCCGTAGAGCGCCGCCAGCCGGCGGTTGACGAAGGTCTCGCGCGCGGTGAAGAGGTCGCGGAAGTCGCCGTCCGAATCGAGCACCATCCGCTGCACGTCGCGCTCCGCCTCCTCGCGCGCCGCCGGGCCGATCTCCGGGCTGATCTGCGTGAAGAGGAGGGTGTCCTTCACCAGGTCATCGAGCCCATGAAGCTGCAGCCAGTCGCTGGTGAAGGCATCGATGCCGCGGCGGGCGCGCGGCGAGCCGAGCATTCGCTTCACCTCGGCGGAGATCCCCTCCCGGCCGTCGAGCGCGCCGCTCTCCGCGGCCGCCAGCAGCTCGTCGTCGGGCGGTCCGTTCCACAGGAAGTAGGAGAGGCGCGAGGCCAGCTCGTAGCCGTCGAAGAGCCGCTTTGCCGTCGGTGGAGCCTCCGGATCGGCGTGGCCCAGCTCGGCGCGAAAGAGGAAGTTCGGCGACTGCAGGAGCGCGGCGATCGCGAACTGCATCCCCGAAAAGAAATCTCCGAGGGTGGTGCCGGCCTTCGTCGCGATGCCGACCAGCTCGCCGACCTCGTCGCCGGTCAGCGGGCGTCTCCACAGGCGCCGGCCGAGGGCAACCAGGCTCGCCCGCGCGCAGACTTCATCGCTCGCTCCCGTCGGTGTGCAGCCGATCAGCGCGCCGCGATGCTCGGGCGCCATCGCCTGCGCTGCGACGTCGTAGGCGAGCGTCTCGTACTGCGCCACGCCGCGCGGGGAGATGCTGGTGGCCGAGGCGCCGACCGCGAAGAATTCGGCGATCGCCGCGTCCGGTTCGAGCGAGCCGCTGACCAGGATGTCCTCCCCGAGGAGGTCATGGATCGAGCTGCGGTACTGGCCCTGGGTGAGCCGCCGCAGCGACGGGGGCGGCGGATCGAACGGGCCGCTCGGCCCGGGATCCTGCGCGGGCACCTGCACGCACCCTCCCACCAGGAGCGCGAGCAGCCCGAGTAGCCCTGCCGGCCGGCGAGGGTGCCGGATCCCGACTTCGTCGGCGCTGAAGAAGCGAGTCATCGAAGATCGCAGCGTAGAGGCTTCGCGCGTGTCCGACAAGCCGATGCAACGCTGGAGTTGCGTCCACGGCGCTTTTTTCCACCCGATCGGCCGAAAGATGGGGCAACCTCGCGCCGACGCGGACCGCCGCGGCCGAGAAGTGTGCTACGAACCTTCTGCGAAATCTGGAGTCACCATGGCATCGAGCGGCAGGCCGTCGGTCAACAAGCGGAATCGGGAGCAGGCTCGTCGGGAGAGGAATCAAGAGAAGGCGGCGCGCCGCGATCAGCGCGCCACCGAGCAGAAGGGCCGTCCCCAGGGGGATGGAGGGGAGGACCCGGATATCGCGGGGATCGTCCCGGGTCCTCAGCCCCCCATCGGGGAGGACTGAGTCTGGGAGGACTGAGTCTGACCGGTCCGCCGGGGGCGGATCGTCAGCGTCCCCCGGATGCGGGGACTGAGGTCCGAGACAGCGAGCCTTACTAGTGAACGACTAGTAGCGCCCGCCGCCACCGCCGCCGCGGCCACCCCGATCGCGCCCGCCGCCGCCGCCGCCACCACCGCCGCGCCCACCACCGCCGCCGCCGCCGCCGCCGGAGCGCTCCTGCGCCTCGTTGACCTTGAGCGAGCGGCCGTCGAGCGACTGGCCGTCCCACTGCGCCATCGCAGCCTGCGCGTCCGCGGGGCTCGCCATCTCGACGAAGGCGAAGCCGCGCGGCTGGCCGGTGTCGCGATCAGTGACGATCTTGACCTCCGTGACCTTGCGTCCTCCCTCTTCGAACGCGGCGCGAAGCGCGCTCTCGGTGGTGTTGAATGACAGATTGCCTACGTAAAGCCGGGTCCCAGTCGCCATAGCCGTCTCCTGAGGAGTGAGGCACCAAAGTACTCCACATCCGGCCCGCTTGGTAAAAATCCGGCAGGGGGGTGCAATTTCTGCTTACCCAGCCTGGGCCGCGCCGTTTCCCGACCCGACGGGTACCCGCCTCCCCTCGTCGACCGGGATGTGGAAGAGGCGCGACGCGTTCTCCCACAGGAGCTTGCGCCGGAGGGCCGGGTTCCCGTCGGTGGCGAGGAGCGCCTTCGCGATCGGGATCGCCTGGTGGTGGAAGGGCCAGTCGGAGCCGAGCATCACGCGATCGCCGGGTCCCTCGTCGAGGATCCGCTTGACGTTGGAGAGCCCCTGGCAGGAGATCTCGAGGTGGACGTTGGTGTGCCGCTTGGCCAGCGCGAGCGCCTCCTCCATCTGCAGCGCGCCGGCGTGGCCGAGGACGAAGGTGGTACGCGGGTTCTCGATGATGGCGCGCTCGAAGTGCCACACCTGGGACCTGCGACGGGCTCCCTCGAGCTCGATCCCGACGGGGCCGCAGTGCGAGAGCACCGGCAGACCGATCTCACCGCAGAGGTGGAAGAGGCGCAGCGCGCGCGGGTGGTCGGGGGCGACCAGCTGCACCGCGGGGTGGAACTTGATCCCGCGGGCGCCGCGCGCCTTTTGCCGCCGGAGCTTGCCGGCGACGTCGCGCGCGTAGGGGTGAACCGAGCCCAGCGACGGGAGAGCAGTGGTGCGCGCCGCGACGTCGAGGTAGGCGTCGGCGTTCCACGACAGCACCGGGAAGTCGATCGGCAGGAGCAGCGACGCGGCCACGCCCATCTCGCCCATCTCGCGGGTGAGGTTCGGGACGGTGTGGGTGGCGCGCATCCCCCGCGCGGTCATCGAGCGGAGGGTGAGATCGCGCTTCAGGTTCGCGAGATCCTCGGGCGACATGTTCTGGTTGCCGTAGCGATCGAGATCGAGGCGGCGCTCGAGCGGCATGTAGTGCTCGGTGGGGCGGGGCGCGGCGTCGAGATCGACCTGCATCGGGCGGACGTAGGCGAGCGCGAGGTGGCTGTGGACATCGATGATCGGGCCGAGATCGCGATCGCGGAGCGCGAGCCGTCCCTCGCGCAGCTCGAAGAAGGGGAGGCGGGCGAGGTCGCGGACGGAGGCGAACAATTCGGTCTTGCACATGGGTTTTCTCTCAGTGGGCCGTGGCGAGCAGGATGCCGGCGAGCAGCAGGACGGTGTGGATGAGTGATGTGAAGAGGCGGCGGCCGATCCGGTGATGGACCCACTCGCCAGCCACCGCACCGACGAGCAGCGCGCACACGCAGACCAGGCTGAGACGCCCGGTCTCGAGGGTGAGGCGGCCGGTCAGGGCGAAGCTCAGCACCAGCACCGAGTTCAGGATCAGCCACAGCGCCGATAGCGTGCTGCGGAAGGCGTACTTGTCGCCGAGCTGCCGGCCGGTCACGTAGACCGCCAGCGGACCGCCGGTGGCGAAGGCTCCGTGGGCGATCCCGCCCATGACCAGGAGCGCCGCACCGACGGTGAATGGGAGAGTTCGCTCGGTTGCCGCGGGGCGCGCGAGTCGCCACAGCTCGACGGCGGCGAGCACGCAAACGAACAGTCCGAACAGGTTCTTCAGGTGCTGATCGTCGCTGGCGCGAAAGAGCAGCATCCCGAAAGGCAGGCCGAGCGCCATGAACGGGACGATGCGGCGCAGGAGCAGGCGGTGATCGATCCCGCTGCGATGGCGTAGCACGAGGTAGGTGGAGAGCACCAGGTTGACCGGCACGAACGCCGGCAGGAGGGTGCGGATCGGGTAGAGGAACGAGCCGAGCGCCACCGCGATCACCGTCGCCCCGAAGCCGAGCGAGGCCTCGACGACGAACGCCAGGAAGACGATCGCCGCCAGCGCGGCGGGCTGCAGCTCGGGCGAGAGGGTCAGGCTCAGATCCGGTCGAAGCTGTCGAGGAAGTCGAGGACCACCCGGGAGACCGCGCTGCGATCCGGCAGCGTCGCGAGCATCCCGTACATCGCCGCCATCCCCTCGTTCGCGGGGGGCCTCCCCTCGACGCTGCGGGCGGCCGCGGCGAGGTCCTCGAGGAACTTTCCGGCGACCGCCTCGTGCGCCGGCGACACCATCAGATGGAGGCTGGGCGGGAGCTGCTGGCGATCGATCCGCCAGCCGCCGCCCTCGAGCAGCTCGCCGATCCCGTAGATGTCGAGGGTCTGCGAGGTGAAGGCGAAGATCGACATCGACGGCGCGCCCATCACCGAGAGCCCGGGGATGGCGCGCACCCCGTCGAGGATCCGGCGCGTGGTGGCCATCGTTCGGCGCGCCAGCTCGACGAAGCCGCGCTCGCCGAGGAAGTTCAGCACCGCCCAGGCGCCCGCGATCGGCGCCCCGCCGCGCGAGCCCGCCATCGCCGGTGAGGCGTAGAGCCCGCCCGGCCAGTCGACGTAGGCGAAGAACTGCTTCCGGCGCAGCTCGCGGCTCCGGTAGAGCACCACCGACGCGCCCTTGCTGGCGAAGCCGTACTTGTGGACGTCGGCGGAGATCGAGGTCACGCCGGGGACGCGGAAGTCCCACGGCGGCACCGCCTCGCCGAGGCGCTCGAGGAAGGGCAGGAAGTAGCCGCCGACGCAGGCGTCGACGTGCATCAGGATCCCACGCTCCGCGGCGATCGCGGCCAGCTCGGGGATCGGATCGATCACCCCGAACGGGAAGCAGGGCGCGGAGCCGACGATCATCACCGTGTCGTCGGTGAGCGCGGCGCGGACGGCCTCCGGGGGGACGCGGAAGTCGGGGCCGACCGGCACCACCACCGCCTGCACATCGAAGTAGTGCGCGGCCTTGTGGAACGCCGGGTGGATCGTCGCGGGGACGATCATCTGTGGGCGCGTCACCGACGGGCGCTCCGCGCGGGCGAGGTCGCGCGCGGTCTTGACCGCCATGCAGATGCTCTCGGTGCCGCCGGAGGTCAGGCTGCCTGCGGCGTCGGGGGCGCCGAAGAGGTCGGCGCTGATCGCGAGGATCTCCGCCTCGAAGCGGCGCAGGCTCGGGAAGGCGGAGAAGCTGAGCGCGTTGGTGTGGAGGAACATCCGCGCCGCCTCGTCGAGCACCTCGGTGACGTCGGCGCCCGCGTTGTAGATCAGACTGAAGGTCTTGCCGCCGCGCCAGTCCGCGTCGGTGCGGCGGTGCGCCTCCATCCGCGCCACCACCTCGTCCTTCGAGAGTCCGTTCGTCGGCAGCTTCATGGGGGCTCCGTGAGTTGCGAAGGAGAGTGGCAAACCGGTGACGGGGATGTCAACGAGAGCTCGCGGTCCGGGTGCTTAACGGAGAAGGGGGTCCCTCCGCTCACGGAGTCGTGGTCGTAGTCGTAGTCGATTCAGGGGCACTCGCGCGCGGGGGATCACCTCTCCGGCACAAGCGCGTGAGCATCTCCACGATGCGGGTCAGCAGCTCCATGGCCTGTCGCCGAGTGTCTTCCAAGGCGAGTTGCAGGACCGCAAAGGCATC
>SHYY01000084.1 GCA_009692555.1 Myxococcales bacterium | reverse complement strand
GTCGTAGTCGTCCCGTCCGCAGCGACGGCAATCGAACTTCCTCCCGCAACAAATTCCTCCTGCCAACCGACCCCCCTGGCCACCCAGGAGGATGCCCCCTACATCGCCGAGGGAGCGGGCCGGTTCGGAGCGCCGGATGGCGCCCGCTTCTACAGCATCGCCCGGGGCTCCGCGATGGAGTGCAAGGCGATCGTGGATGCTTTTGCGGTCCTGCAACTCGCCTTGGAAGACACTCCGCGACAGGCCATGGAGCTGCTGACCCGCATCCTGGAGATGCTCAGGCGCATGGGCCGGAGAGGTGATCCCCCGCGCGAGAGTGCCCCTGAATCGACTACGACTACGACTACGTGAGCGGAGGGACCCCCTTCTCCGTTAAGCACCCAGGGCTGCCCCGCCCCTTGACACCCGAGGGACTCGCTCACAGCCTCGTCCGATGGTAGCCACGCCCTCGGCGGTACCCCCGGCCGCCACGCTGCACCGTGCTTCGCTCGCGCGCCTCCTCGCGCTGGCGTGGCCGATCGTCATCTCGCGTTCGAGCCAGGTGGTGGTCGGCCTGTGCGATGCCTTGATGGTGGCTCCCCTCGGCGCGGTGGCGCTCGCGGCGACCACCACCGGCGCGCTCAACGTGATGACCCTGCTCATCCTGCCGATGGGGGTAGTGTTCATCGTCTCGAGCTTCTCCTCGCAGCTCTTCGGAGCTCAGGACTTCGCGGGCGCGCGCCGTTACGGCTTCTACGGACTCGCGGTGGCGCTGCTCGCGCAGGTGCTCTCCGTCGCCGCGATCGCCGCCGTGCCCGTTGCGCTGGCGCAGCTCGACTACGACCCGGAGGTGCGCGCGCTGATGACCGACTACCTGCAGGTGCGCCTGCTCTCCGGCGGCGCTGCGATCGGCATCGAGGCGCTCGGCAGCTACTACGGCGGCCTCGGGCAGACGCGCCTCCCGATGGCGGCCAACGTGCTCGCCATGGCGCTCAACGTGGTCGGCAACTGGCTCCTCATCGGCGGCCCTATGGGGCTGCCCGCGCTGGGAGTCAAGGGCGCGGCGATCGCGAGCGCGCTGGCGACGGGGATCGCCTTCGCGGCCCTGCTGGGCTGCTTCCTCGCGGGAGTGGGCGCCCCGGGCGGCCGCGCGCCCTCGAAGCTCCTCCTCAGCGAGCTGCTGCGCGTGTTCCGCTTCGGCGGGCCGTCGGGCTTCAACTGGTTCTTCGAGATGGCGGCCTTCAGCTTCTTCATCAACGTGGTCGTCGCTGGCCTCGGCACCACCTCGCTCGCTGCGATGATGGCGGTGATGCAGATCAACCAGGTCTCCTTCATGCCGGCCTTCGGCGTGGCGAGCGCGGGATCGATCCTCGTCGGACAGGCGATCGGGGCGCGGGCCCTCGACGCGGTGCCGGCGACGGTGCGGCTGACCCTGCTGGTGACGGCGGGGTGGCAGGGGCTGGTCGGGCTCTCCTACCTCGCAGTGCCGGCGCTGCTCCTCACGCCCTTCCTCGACGGCAGCCAGGCTTCCGAAGGCCTCCTCCGCATCGGCGTGCGGATGCTGATGCTCTCGGCGGGCTGGCAGCTCTTCGACGCGACCGCGGCCACCTTCGCCGAGGCCCTGCGCGCCGCCGGCGACACCGCGTTCACGCTCTGGGCCCGCATCGCCATTGCATGGCTGGTGTTCGTCCCCGGCGTTCTGGTGACGGTGCGGGTGTTCGGCGGCGGCGATCTCGCGGCGGTGGCGTGGGTGGTGGGCTATCTCGGGCTGCTCGCGGGGACGCTCGCGCTGCGCTTCAGGAATGGCGCGTGGAGGCGGCTCGATCTGACCCGGACGCAGCCGAATTGAGCGGCGGGTTCACTGGCGAGCGTGCTCCTTCAGGAGCCGCGTCTCGAGGGCGCGGATCGTGCCGAGATGACTGGACGTGGTGGCCAGGTTCGCCATCACCAGCGGCTCCCCGGGGGATACCATCGGTTGTGGAACCCCAGAATGCCGTCTTCGGATGGCATCAGATCCAGCACCATTTCCTCGCGCACCCACCTGCAGATCGGGCGTTTCCGGGCAATGCGCTTCGTCTCCATCCGACGCTGGGTGACGAAAAAAAGGGCGGCCCGCGAAGGCCGCCCTTTGGTGATTCCGAACTTTCGAACGCTCGACTTCGAGTGGACCCGGCGGGGGACGAGCCCCCGCCCTGCGGGTTCTAGAAGTCGTCTCCCATGCCGCCCATGCCGCCGCCGCCGCCGTGGCCGCCGCCGGCCGAGGCGCCCTTGTCCTTCTTGGGCTTCTCGGCGATGGCGGCCTCGGTGGTGAGCATCAGGGACGCGACGGAGGCCGCGTTCTGGAGGGCGCTGCGGACGACCTTGGTGGGGTCGATCACGCCCTGCTCGACGAGGTCGCCGTACTCGGCGGTCGCGGCGTTGTAGCCGAACGAGCCCTGGCCGTTCTTGACGCGCTCGACGACGATCGAGCCCTCGACGCCGCCGTTCTCGGCGATCTGGCGCATCGGCTCCTCGATCGCCCGCTTCACGATGTTGACCCCGTACTGCTGGTCACCGTGGAGCTTGAGCGCGTTGAGCGCGGGCAGGGTGCGCAAGAGCGCGACGCCGCCGCCGGGGACGATGCCCTCCTCGACCGCGGCGCGGGTGGCGTGGAGCGCATCCTCGACGCGGGCCTTCTTCTCCTTCATCTCGGTCTCGGTGGCCGCGCCGACCTTGATCACGGCGACGCCGCCGACCAGCTTGGCGAGGCGCTCCTGGAGCTTCTCGCGGTCGTAGTCCGAGGTGGTGTCCTCGATCTGCGCCCGGATCTGCTTGACGCGCGCCTGGATCTCGCTGGTCTTGCCGGCGCCCTCGACGATGGTGGTGTTGTCCTTGTCGATCTTGATCCGCTTGGCGCGGCCGAGATCCTTGAGGGTGAGGTTCTCGAGCTTGAGCCCGAGGTCCTCGGTGACCGACTCGCCGCCGGTGAGCACCGCGAGGTCCTTCAGCATCTCCTTGCGGCGATCGCCGAAGCCGGGGGCCTTGACCGCCGCGACGTGGAGCGTGCCGCGCAGCTTGTTGACCACCAGGGTGGCGAGCGCCTCGCCGTCGACGTCCTCGGCGAGGATCAGCAGCGGCTTGCCGCTCTTGGCGGCCTGCTCGAGCACCGGCAGGAGGTCCTTCATCGACGAGATCTTCTTCTCGTGGATGAGGATGTAGGCGTCCTCGAGGACGACCTCCATCCGCTCGGCGTCGGTGACGAAGTAGGGCGAGAGGTAGCCGCGGTCGAACTGCATGCCTTCGACGACGTCGAGGGTGGTCTCCATCGACTTGGCCTCCTCGACGGTGATCACGCCCTCCTTGCCGACCTTCTCCATCGCCTCGGCGATCAGCTCGCCGATCTGGGTCTCGCCGTTGGCGGAGATGGTGCCGACCTGGGCGATGTCCTTCTTGCCCTTGGTCGGGAGCGACTGCTCCTTGAGCGCCTTGACCACCGCCTCGACCGCGGTGTCGATGCCGCGCTTGATCTCCATCGGGTTGGCGCCGGCCGAGACCAGCTTGGCGCCCTCGAGGAAGATCGCCTGC
The DNA here is from genome assembly GCA_009692555.1 of Myxococcales bacterium. Lineage (GTDB taxonomy): Bacteria > Myxococcota_A > Polyangia > Palsa-1104 > SHYY01 > SHYY01. The sequence continues at coordinate 21,093 of SHYY01000084.1, read as the reverse complement.
GCGAGCACGGTGGCGGTGGTGGTGCCGTCTCCGGCGATGTCGGAGGTCTTGGAGGCGACCTCCTTCACCATCTGCGCGCCCATGTTCTCCATCTTGTTCTCGAGCTCGATCTCCTTGGCGACGGTGACGCCGTCCTTGGTGATGGTCGGGGAGCCCCACGACTTCTCGATCACGACGTTGCGCCCACGCGGTCCGAGGGTGACCTTGACCGCGTTGGCGAGGGTGTTGAGGCCACGCGCAATCGCGGCGCGGGCGGACTGGCTGAAGACGATCTCTTTGGCTGCCATTTGTCGAATTCCTCTTTTTTCTTTGAGAACTGCTACTTCGGGAACGACTACTTCTCGATGACGGCGAGGATGTCATCCTCGCGCAGGATGAGGTGCTCCACGCCCGAGAGCTTGACCTCGGAGCCGGAGTACTTGCCGAACAGGATCTTGTCGCCCGCCTTCACATCGAGGGGGCGGACGGTGCCGTCCTCGAGGATCTTGCCGTTGCCGACGGCGACCACTTCGGCCTCCACGGGCTTCTCCTTGGCGGCGTCGGGGATGTAGAGCCCGCCGGAGGTGCGCTCCTGCTCGGCGAGGCGCTTGACGAGAATACGGTCGTGGAGCGGTCGGATGGTCATGGGACTCCTCCTTCGTTGCGTTCGTGGGTTGTACAGTCTTGGAAAAAAAGGGTGCTATTGCGATGCAGCGGTCTTCGGGCCGCCACCGCCGGTGCTCGATCCGCCACCACCGGAGCCGCCACCAGACCCGCCGCTGGAGCCACCGGAGTCGCCGCCCGCGGGGGTGGACGAGGCGGGGGCCGCGGGGGTCGATCCGGACGCCGGCGCGGCGGTCTCGGTCTTCTTCTTGTCGTCGGCGATCGCCTTCTCCACGCGGTCGCCCCGCTGGTTCTCGGTGCGCGGCGGCTTCTTCGGGTCGTTGCCGCTGTAGCCGTCCTTGTACCAGCCGCCTCCCTTGAGCACGAAGGCGGTCGGCGAGATGAGCTTCTCCAGCAGGTCCTTGCCGCACTCGGGGCAGGTCTTCAGGGGCGCGTCGGCCAGCTTCTGCAGGATCTCCAGCCGGTGGCCGCAGCCCTCGCATCCATATTCGTAGGTCGGCATCGCTTCTCCGTGCTCCGGATGAGACGCAGGGTAGTCACTTCCGCGCGCTTGTCAATAGAGCATGGAGAGTGCCAGGAAATCGCTAAAACATTAGCAGTAATCGCATCTTGTGAATCTACTGCCGGGGCGCTTGCAGGGCACCACGGCGGCGCGGAAGCGTGCTATGAACGGCCCGCCATGACCCACCAGCCCAGGCCGCTCACCGACTATGAGAAGTACATCCGTACCGAGGAGCTGCTGGCGCTCCAGAAGCCGCCCGAGGCGCTGGTGTGCCACGACGAGCTGCAGTTCCAGACGGTGCACCAGGTGGCCGAGCTGTGGATGAAGCTGTGCGAGCATGAGCTTCTCGCGGTGGCGGTGGCGCTGCGCGACGGGGAGTGCGCGCGGGCGGTGCGGCTTCTGGCGCGGGTGCGGCAGATCGAGGGGCTGCTTGGCGATCAGCTCTCGCTCCTCGATACGATGGCCCCGCGCGACTACATGATCATTCGCGGCGTGCTCGGGCGCGGCTCGGGGCAGGAGTCGCCGGGCTTCAAGCGGATGCTGCAGCTCCCGTCGGAGATCTGGCCGAGCTTCGAGGCGCTGCTGGCGCGCCGCGGGGTGACGCTGCGGACCATCTACGAGGCGCCCGACGCGCAGGCCGAGCTGTTCAACGTCGCCGAGGGGCTGGTCGATTACGATCAGTGGCTGCAGGCGTGGCGGGCGCGGCACCTGCTGCTGGTCTACCGGATCATCGGGACCGGGACGCCATCGCTGAAGGGCAAGCCGTCGGACCTCCTGGCCGAGGGCGCGAAGCATCGCTTCTTTCCGCCTTTGTGGGAGGTGCGCGACGAGCTGTTCGCCGAGTGGACGCGCGCCCATCCGCACGGCGCGGACCATGGGTATCACGGTTGATCTGGAGGTCGTGGAATGACCGACGAGCTGCTGCGCTGGCGGGAGGAGTTCCCGTCGCTGAAGGACACCGTGTACATGGTCTCGCACTCGCTCGGGGCGATGCCGAGGAAGACGCGCGAGCACATGGCCGAGTTCACCGACCTGTGGGTGGAGAAGGGGATCGTGGCGTGGGAGCAGTGGCTGCCCGAGGTGGACCTCGCGGCGGCGCGGATCGGGAAGATCCTCGGCGCGCCGGCGGGGACCGTGATCATGAACACCAACGTCTCGACGATCCAGGCGGTGATCGCGAGCTGCCTCGACTACCGGGCGCGGCCGAAGGTGGTCTACTCGGAGCTGAACTTTCCGTCGGTGAGCTACGTCTGGAAGGCGGAGGAGCGGCGCGGGGCGGAGGTGTGCGTGGTGCCGTCGGACGACGGGATCGAGGTCGACACCGGGCGGATGATCGAGGCGATCGACGAGCGGACGCTGATCGTTCCGATCTCGCACGTGCTGTTCCGATCGTCGGCGCAGAAGGATGTGAAGGCGATCGTCGCGCGGGCCAAGGAGGTCGGCGCGCTGGTGCTGCTCGACTGCTACCAGTCGACCGGGACGGTGCCGTTTTCCGTCGAGGAGCTGGGCGTCGACTTCGCGTGCGGCGGGTCGGTGAAGTGGCTGTGCGGGGGTCCCGGGGCGGCCTACCTGTATGTGCGGCCCGATCGGATCTCCGAGTTCGCGCCGCGCCTTACCGGCTGGTTCGGGCATCGCTCGCCGTTCGCCTTCACCATGCCCGAGCAGGAGTATTCGCCTTCGGTGTGGCGCTACGCGGGCGGGACCCCGGCGATCGCGGCGCTCTACCAGGCGCGCGCGGGGGCGGAGATGATCGGGGAGATCGGCGTGGAGAAGATCCGCGCCAAGTCGCTTCGCCAGACCGCGCGGGTGCTCGCGCGCTGCGACGGCGCGGGCTACCTGGTGAACTCGCCGCGCGCCGAGGCCCGTCGCGGCGGCACGGTGTGCTTCGACTTCGAGGGCGCCGACAAGGTGGCGAAGGAGCTCAATCGCCGCCGCTTCCTGTGCGACCACCGTCCCTTCAGCGGGATCCGGATGTCGCCGCACTTCTACTCCACCGACGAGGAGTGCGACCTGTTCATGGACGAGGTGGAGCGGATCCGCGCCGGGAAGTAGCGCCGGCTATGGGAGGAGGGTGTCCCAGAAGTCGCACGCACTCTTGCGGAGGCCGCTGCCGGTTTCGATGGTCAGGTCCAGCTTGAGGTGCTGGTCGCCGTCGCTGGTGTAGGCGGGCCAGGCGACGCCGCCCGTGGGCGCGCCGCCATTCGGATCGCCCTTCGCGGCGAAGCGGGTCCAGTAGGACTGCATCGCGTCGGAGAGGGGCTTCTCCTCGTCTTTCAAGTTGATGAAGGTATAGGGGTTTTTGAAGATAAAGGGCAGTTCGGCGCTGTGGAAGGCGCCCAGGTTCGGGATCGCCCACTGGAAGGCGCGCGTGAAGTGGTACTCGAACACCGGCGAGTGGGCGGAGTGGAGGCGCGCCAGGCGGCGGGCGTCGCACGCGAAGGCGTCCGCCATCACCTGAAGGGCGGCGTCCTTGGGCGTCGGGTAGCTGGCCAGCTTGTATTGGTTCAAGACCGCGTCCACCTGCGCGGCGGGCATGATCGCACCGAGCGCCTTGCGGGCGTCGGCCTCGTTCTCCACCTTGGCCCCCAGGGCGAAGAAGATCGTCCCCTCGTCGCGGTTGGCACCGACGAGCAGCGGCACGCGCGCGCCCCTGCCGGCCTTGAGCAGCGCGAGCGGTGAGTCGGGGAGGACCACGCCGTCCTGGTGCGGGGTCCAGGCGTAGCCCTCGCCGAAGATGATCTCGGTGCGGCGGGGGAGCGCCCCGGCGACCTCGCGCGCGCTCTTGACGCGCAGGCAGGTTCGTAGTGCCGGCGCGTCGCCGCCGCAGGAGAGCGCCTTGGCCAGCGCCTCGCCCTGCGCCTCCCAGGTGGCGCGGGTCGGCGCGGGGAGGACGACGCAGGGGCCGCTCTCGACGATCGCGCGGTGGAACAGGCCCGCCGCGCCCGGAGAGACCAGTTGCTGGCAAACGCTGATCCCGCCGGCCGATTCGCCGAAGAGGGTGACGTTCTTCGGGTCGCCACCGAATGCGGCGATGTTGCTTTGCACCCAGCGGAGCGCGGCCTGCTGATCGAGCAGCCCGTAGTTTCCCGACGAGGGATGGCCGGGATCTTCGGCGGCGAGCGCGGGGTGGGCGAGGAAGCCAAGGGCGCCGAGGCGGTAGTTCACCGTCACCACGACCACGTCGCCAGCCGCCGCGAGGTTGGTGCCGACGTAGAGGTCCTCGCTGCCCGAGCCGAGCACGAAGCCGCCGCCGTGGAGCCACACCATCACGGGGCGCGGCGACGAGGGGGCGGTGGGTGTCCAGACGTTGAGCGTCAGGCAGTCCTCGCTGGTCTTCTCGTCGTAGGCGCCGGTGGTGGGATTGAACTGCGGGCAGGTCTTGCCGTAGGCGGTGGCGTCGCGCACGCCGGCGAACGACGGCGCCGGCTGCGGCGGGCGAAAGCGGTTGTCACCAACGGGCGGGGCGGCGAACGGAAGGCCCAGGAATGCGCGCGCCGGGCCATCCTGCGCGCCGTGGATCATGCCCTGCTTGGTCGGGAGATCGAGGCCTCCCATGGGCGCGGTGACGCCATCGCCGCAGCCGGGCGCAAGCAGGGCCGCGAGGAGGAGCGGGCAGAGGAGGAGTCGCCTGGTGGTCGCTGGAACGCTCCGCATGGCGGTATCCTATCGCATCGCTCGCCGCCCACGGTGCTATGGCGCGCGGGCGATGAGCGACGAGGGCAGCCCCGAGGACCACGACGCGGCGAAGCTCCTCCCGCTGGTCTACGCGCAGCTCCGCAAGATCGCCGGCAGCTACTTCCGCGGGCGCAACGCCGCGCACACGCTCCAGCCGACGGCGCTGGTTCACGAGGCGTTTCTGCGTCTGGTGCGCCAGGATCCGGAGAGCATCCATGATCGCGATCACTTCATCGCCGTCGCCGCCACCGCGATGCGGCAGATCCTGACCGACCACGCGGTCGATGTGCTGGCGATCGACGCGGTGCTGACCCGGCTGGCGGTGCTCTCGCCGCGCCAGGCACGGATTGTTGAATTGCAGTTTTTTGGTGGTCTCACCGTCGAGGAGGTGGCGCGGGCGATGGAGGTGTCGAAGAGCCTGGTGGAGAAGGAGTGGCGGCGGGCGCGGGCGTGGATCCAGGTCGCGCTCGAGGAGCCGGCGGCGTAGAGAGCGATGGCGGAGGGGAGCGCGCGCTTCGAGCGGGTGATGGAGCTGTTCGACGCGCTGTGCGACGTCGATGCGGCGGAGCGGGAGCTGCGGCTTGCCGTCCTGCGGTCGGAGGAGCCGGCGCTGGCGGAGGAGGTTTCACGCCTCCTCGCGCGGGATGGTGGCGCGCCCGGCCGGCTCGACGCGGCGGCCTCGGGGATTGCGCGTCTGGCCGACGAGGTGGTGAGCGGGTCGCACACGCTGCCCCATGCGAGCGCGCTACCGGGAATTGCGCCGCGCCTCCTGCTTGCGCCGTTGCCGGCCCCGTCGTCGCGCCCCGCGCGCCCGCCAGCGTCGCTGATCGGCGAGCTGGTGGGCGGCCGGTGGCTGATCGAAGAGGCGATCGGCGATGGCGGCTATGGGAGCGTCTACCGCGCGCGCGAACAGGGCGGGGGCGACGTGGCGATCAAGTTCCTGCACGCCGCCGCCCTTCCCCGCGACCTGCGCCGCTTCCGCCGCGAGTTCGTCGCCGTCACCCGGCTCGATCACCCGTGCTGCGTCAAGGTGTTCGAGGAGGGGCTGCACGGCACGCGGCGCTACATCGCGATGGAGTACGTGCCGGGGGGCGATCTGCAGCGACTGATCGGCGCGCCTGACGCAGTGCTCTGCCGGTGCTGGTGCAGCTCTGCGGCGCTCTCGGCTACGTGCACGCGCGCCGGATCGTCCACCGCGATCTGAAGCCGGCCAATGTGCTCCTCTCGCCCGGGGATCCGTGGACGCCGCGGCTCGCCGATTTCGGGATCGCAAAGGTCACCGGCGACGGGATGAGCTCGCCCACCACTCTCGGCAACATGGTCGGCACGGTCGACTTCGTGTCGCCCGAACAGGTGCTCGATCACGCGGTCGGGCCGCCCTCGGACCTCTATTCGCTCGGGTGCATGATCCACGTCCTGCGGGCGCGCCGCCCGCCGTTCGAGGGGACCCCCTTCGAGCGACTCTCGCGGCGCCTCGACCGGGTCGCGCCCGGGCTACGTACGCTGGCGCCCGGTGCGCCGGCGGGCCTGGAGGTGCTGACCGAGCGGCTGCTCGCGCGACGGCCGCACCGACGAGGCGCTACCGGAGCTGGAGCGGGCGGCCCGCCATTGCTGGTCATTCCAGCACCCGTTCGCGCACGTGCGGGCCCACCTCCACGTCGGTCTCGCGCGCGAGGCGAAGGGCGACCTGGCCCGCGCGTGCGCGGCCTACGGCGTCGTGAGCACGCGCTGGGGCCTGGCTCGCCCGCGCTCGCTGACGGCAGTGGAGGCGCGGCGGAGAGCCGACGCGCTGCGCTGTACGAGCGGAAGCTCCGACCGGACGCCTTGAAAATCCCAATCGCCTCGTCCCTTCAAGGCGCCTTCGCGGTCACCAGGATGGGCGGCAGTGTCCACTGCACGACGAACGGTGCCCGGGCCGCGGGCTGGCGCCGCGATCGTTCGTGCGGCGGCTTCGGCGGGGATCCCTTCGCGGGGAGCGTGAAGCTGAGCGGGCTCAGCAATGCGGCGGCGAGCAACACAAGGCGATTCAGTCTGCGCATGGCGACTCTCCTCGGGTGGAGGGGGTGGGCACCTCCGGACACGCAGACCGCCGGGAGAGTCCGTACGGCGGAAACGGAAATGGAAGCCGGGTCGTCGCGAGGAGGCGGTCGCCTCAGCCCCCGAGTGGGCCGCAGAGCCGCGCGATGATCGGTGAGCCCCACAGGATCCCGAGGGAGAGCGAGGCCATCCCGGCGGCCAGCGCGAGGCCGGTCTGCGCGCGCCGGCTCTCGGCGAGGCGGCGGAGAGGCCACCCGGCGAGCCCGGTGAAGAGCGCCATCGCGGCGATCGATCCCGCCCCGAAGAGCAGCATGTAGAGGAGCCCCATCGGCAGGGACGGCATGCTCGCCATCGCCAGCGCCGCCAGGGCACCGCTGCCCGCGAGTCCGTGGCACAGCCCGATCCAGAGCGGGCGCCGCGCGAGCGTCCAGCCGCGGAGGTGGAGGTGATCGGTGGTGCCGCCGTGGACGTGCCGGCGCGCTCCGTGGTGGTGCGGGATCGCCGGCCCCTCGCTGCCGATGCGGAGGGCGAGGCGCAGGCTGCGGACGCCCAGCGCGAGCAGGAGGGCGGCAATGCCGAGCTCGAGCACGTCGGTGAGCCACGCCGGCAGCTGCGCTCGCACAGTGACCAGCCCCGCACCGACGGCGCACAGCGCCACCGCGTGCCCCGTCCCCCACGCCGCACCGACCAGCGCGCCGCGCCGTGCCCCGGGGCGCTCCGCCACCAGCGTGGCCACCGCGACGACGTGGTCGGGCTCGCATGCGTGCCGCATCCCGAGGAGAAAGCCGACGGCGCAGCCGGTCCAGGTGGTCAGCACGGCTACTCGAGCACCCCGATGTAGGGCAGGTTCCGGTAGCGCTGCGCGTAGTCGAGGCCGTAGCCGATCACGAACAGATCGGGGATGGTGAAGCCGAGGTAGTCGATCGGGATCTGCTTCACCGAGCGCGACGGCTTGTGCAGCAGCGAGCACAGCTTCACCGACGCGGGGTGGCGCGTCTTCAGGTTGTCGAGCAGGTACTCCATGGTCAGCCCGGTGTCGACGATGTCCTCCACCACCAGCACGTGCTTGCCCTCGATCGGCTTGGTCAGATCGGCGGTGATCTGGACGACCCCCGAGGAGCGCGTGGCGTCGCCGTAGCTCGCCAGACCCAGGAAATCGACCAGCACGTCGGTGCCGGGGATCGCCCGCGCCAGGTCGGCGAGGAAGAGGAAGCTCCCCTTCAGCACGCCCACCAGCACCAGTTCCTTACCCTGGTAATCGGCGGCGATCTGGGCCCCCAGCTCCTGCACCCGCCGCGCGATCTGGTCGCGCGACAACAGCTCCTTCACCTGCCGCGTCTCGGTCATTGTCATGGGGTCATCGTCTTCTACACGAACGAGTTGTTCATGATCTCCCCGAGGCCACCGGCGCCGGGGACGATGTAGTGGTGATCGGTCAGCCCGCGCTCGTCGTCCCAGCGCTCGCCGGGGACGGTGGCGAGCACCTCCGGCGACGACAGCCCGCGATCGAGCCGGAGCGCGTAGACCACCACCTCGGGGTGGTGCTGGCGGACGTGCCGGACATACTCCGGCGTGATGATAAGGTGCACCGCGATCACCTTGGCGGGCGTGCCGAGCACCTCGGCGCGGTAGTGATCGAGCACCTTCGACACCGTCGATCCGGTGGCTCCCATCGGGTCGGGGATGAGCACGCAGGCGCGGTCGATCGGGCCGCCGATCTTGACCGCGTGCAGCCCCGCCCCGGTGACCCGTCCGGCCGCGTCGGTGGTGCGCCCGAGGTGGAGGTGATCCTGGCGCACGCCCGCCGGATCGAGCACCTGGTTCAGGAAATCGAACGCCACCTGCGACGGCAGGAGCCCGGCGCGCGCCAGCGCCACGCACACCGCCGGCGTGTCGCTGGCGATGGTTTCGCCGCTCCAGACGCCAGCGGGCGTGAACTGCAGCATCCGGGTCTCGATCGCGATCCGTCGCCGCGGGAACTCGGCCGCGATCGCCGCGTGGAGCAGCACGCGGTAGAGCTCACCGACGAGCCGATTGACCTCCGGCTGCACCGTGGTGCGCGCGCACAGCCGCCCGAGCAGGTTGAGCGCCAGCGGATCGGCCAGGATGTGCACCGCCGCGCCGTAGCGATGGACGATCTCCGGGGGGTGGTAGGCGAGCGAGTGGAACTGCGCGTCGCCGGTCGTGTCCTCGCTGACCATCGGCGGCAGGCTAGCAGACGCGCCGATCGGATGTCGAGTCCACTTCGAGCGGCTCCTCGAGCGGCTGCTGGTCCGCGGCGGCGTCGCGGGCCTCGCTCCCGACGGGGACTTCCTCGACCGGGCGCTCTGGCGCGCCAACCTCCGCGCCTGGCGGGACGACGCGCGTCCCGTCGAGGTCGCCGCGCACCCGGGATCGCTCGAGGAGGGGGGTGTGCCGGCTCCTCGCCCTTTTCGCGCTGACCGCCGCAACGCCGTCGCAGGCCCTTCCGTGCGCGCCGATCGCCTTGGGCTCGCGAGCGCGTGTCTCAGCCCTCGGAGAGCCGGCGTTTGACTGCCTCCAGTTGATGAAGGTGCAGGCGGTCGCGGCCACCGCGCTCGGGCAGGTTCTGATCAGCGAGCCAGCGCTTGATCTCGATCAGGCGGTCAAGCGACACGACGCGCACCGGCACCTGGTCGGCGAGGAGCATGGTCACCGCGTCGGAGCAGAGCGCCTCCCACGACGGGACCGGGCTCACCTCGCCCAGGAGATCGAGACGGCCCAGGCGCGTTGCCAGGAGCTTGGGGCCTGCCGTCGCGAGATGACCTGCGGTGGGTCGCAGGTGCCGGTGCGCGAGATCGAGCACGAACTCGGCGCCCATCTCGTCGAGCGCCGCCAGCAGGCGCGCGATGTTGTCGTCGCTGCGGTGGTAGGCGAGGTCGAAGTCGAAGGTCGAGACGGGCGCGCCGTGGAGCACCGCCGCAACGCCGCCGATGATCACCGACTCCACGCCATGCCGCGCGCAGACGCGGGCTATCTCAAGGTAGCGGGTCTTTTCCAATGATCCGGGCGGCGGCGAAGGTGTCCACGAAATCCTGGAGCACGGCCAGGCGCTCGGCTGGGGTCATCGCCAGCATCCAGTCGATGAGCAGCAGATCGACGCCGTTGCCGTCGACGACGCGGCCTGCCGCGACGGTCGTACCCGGATCGATCGGCCACGGCGACTGCGACACGTCCATCGCCGTCAGGATAGCGCGACGGAACAGGACGTCAACGTCGCGGTGCCCGTGAAACGGTGTACATGTGGCGTGCTCGCGAACCCTCCGGGAGTGATCGTCGGCGACCTGAACGGCGACGGAAGGTTCCGGATCGTCATGGAAATCTCCAGACCAGCGGCGACTAGAACGTGCCGAGGGCGGCCAGGCCGGCGCCGCCCGCGTTCACCGACGGCAGGATGCTCACCCGCGGGCGATCGTACACCGCCACCCGCCGCTTGGTGAGCACGCCGGCGATGCCCATCGCCAGGGAGCCCGCCTGGAGCAGCCCATCGAGGACCAGGAGCATGTAGACGAAGCGATCGTTGCTGTCCTCGGTGCGGCAGTAGCCCTGCGTGGAGGGGCAGTCGAAGCGGCTGCGGTAGGTTGCGATGTACGCCCACGGCCCGATCACGGGGGCGGCGAACCACCCCTCCTTGTTGATGTAGCCGCTCATCGCGTTCAGCATGTAGAGGCCGCCGAAGACGGTGAAGCCGGCGATCGCCAGCCCGATCCGCGGCTGCTCCTCGTAGCGTGGCCTCGGTTGCTGCGGCGCAACATAGTAGGGCGGCGGGGCGTACTGCGGGGGAGGGTAGGGAGACTCGACCTGCGGCAGCGGGAGCGGCGGCGGCGGCGGGATGTAGATCGGCTGCGATGGGCGCGGGGCTTCGGGCCCTTCGTCGTCGGCGCGGGCAAAGGAGGGGGCCATCGAGAGCGAGAGGAACGAGAGCAGCGTGGCGGCTGCGGCGGCGGATCGGCTGAACGGGTGTCGCATAGAGCCTCCGAAGGATTGCCTCCCGTGCGGCACGGTATCAGGGATGACGCCCCTGGTGAAGTTCAGGAGGTCAGGTCACAGGGGTCCGGAACGGCAGGAGGGCGCGCCGCGGATCGTCGAGGGGAGGCCAGGCGAGCACCGCTGCCGCGTCGTCGACGTAGGGCGGCCGGCGCATTCCGAGGAGGACGCACGAGACGCCGGGCGTGCTGGTGAGCACCCACAGCGCCTTCTGCTGGAGCGGCGCGCGGTGGCGCTCGGCAGGGAGCACGGGGTCGAGTCGCTCCGACGCCCAGGCCATGGTCTGCTCCTGGCGCGCCGGGTCGATCCCCTCGCTCCCGTCGGTGAGCGCGGCGAGGCGGACCATTCCGCGGCCGCGGATGGCGTTCAGCGGCCGATTGATCAGGACCCCGATCCCGCTCGCCGCGGCGCGATCGAGCACCGTCTTGCCCTCGTTGTTGGGCTCGAACACGGCGCCCGATTCGATCAGGTTCATCGGCAATTGCAGCACGCGGAAGTGGTGATTCTCGCCCCCCGCGGCGCGCGCCGCGTCCTGCATCCGGAGGAGGGAGGTCGCCTCGCGGCTCTCCGCGGGCGCGGTGCAGGTGTTCGACGAGACGCCGTACCAGCGGATCCGTCCCGTCGCCACCTGCGTCTCGAAGTAGCCGAACGCCGCCTGCAGCCGTCGGTAGAACTCGCCGCGCAGCTCTTCGATGGGCCCGCCGCCGCGGTGCTCGGCGTCGGAGAAGAAGTATTCCGGGTTGTGGAGCAGGCAGACGTCGAGGGAGCGGAGGCCGAGGCGTCCGAGCGAGCGCTCGAGCTGATCGGCGAGGAAGAGCGGGTGCAGGCAGTGCCAGCACCCGTCCATGTACTTGACCATTTCGGGGAAGGGGTGGCCCTCCGCCTCGCGGCTCTTCGCCAGCCGGAGGTTCTGCCCCTGGACGTAGCCAATCTTCGATACCACCACCACCGCCGCGCGGCGCACCTCGCCGGCGTCGATCAGCTCGCGCAGCGCCTCGCCGACCAATCGTTCGCTGCCCCCGTCGGTGTAGTTGGTGGAGGTGTCGATCAGGTTGCAGCCGGCGTCGAGCGCCCGGGCCAGCGCCTCGGCGTACTCGGGGTGGCGATCATCGACGCGGTAGCCGCCGAAGCCGATCTTTCCGACGGTGAGGCCGGTGGTGCCGAGGAGCGCCACGCCGTGCGGGCCGAGGCGGTTGGTGTGCTGGCGGGTGGCCTCGGAGGTCGCCGCCGTTTCCGTTTCCGTTGCCGTTCCGGTTGCCGTTCCCGTCGCCGTTCCCCTTTCCGTTGCAGGGGAGCGCAGGGCGGTGAGCGCCGCCGCCGCGGCGACCGGATCGGTCAGTGGCTCCTGGCACGCGAACTTCTTGCAGATGTAGAGCGCTGCCTTGCCGTCGACCAGGGTCTTCCCGGCGAGCAGTGGGGTCGCGGCCGGCGCGTCCGGATCCTGCAGCGCGATCATCCGGTTCGGGATGTACACCGACGCCACCGCGCGCTCGAGCGCCGCGCGTCCCGGGTCGCCCGGCCGGCCACTCAGCGCGAGCTCGACCGGTCCGTCGAGCAGCAGGTCGACCGCCTGGAGGCTCTTGGCGAAGGCGCGCGGGTAGCGCCCGATCATCTGGCCGTACGCCGTCACGGCGCGGGTCCCGGCGCGGCGGAGATCCTCGCGATCGAGAAGGAACCCGAGGCGCAGCAGCGCGCTCGCAGCGACGGCGTTGCCGCTCGGAATGGCGCCGTCCATCGCCTCGCGGTGGCGCACGATCAATCGCTCGTGGCCGGTCGCGGTGGTGAAAAACGCGCCGCTGGTGGGGTCGAGAAAATCCGCCAGCAGTCGATCGGCGAGCGAGCGCGCGCGGTCGAGGAAGCGCGCCTCGCCCGAGGCCTCGAAGAGATCGATCAGCGCCTCGCAGAGGTAGGCGTGGTCCTCCAGGTAGGCGTCGAGGTGGGCCTTGCCGGCGCGGTAGGTGCGGAGGAGGCCGCCGTCGGGACGGCGCAGCGTGGACCACAGGAAGTCGGCGGCGCGGATCGCGGCGGTGATCCGGCCGGGCTCGCCGAACACCCGCCCACCCTCGGCGAGCGCGCCGATCATCATGCCGTTCCAGGCGGTGAGCACCTTGTCATCGAGGCCGGGGTGGACCCGCAGCGCGCGGGCGGCGTGGAGCTTCGCCCGCCCGCTTGCGACCACGCGGCGCAGCTCGTCGACGGAGATGCCCAGATCCGAGGCCACCTCCGCCTCCGGGCGGGGCGTATTCGCGATCGACTTGCCCTCCCAGTTTCCCTCCTCCGAGATATCGAACCAGGCGCACAGAATCCGGGCGTCCGAAGGGCCCACCGCCCGCTCCACCTCCGCCGGGGTCCAGACGAAGAACTTCCCCTCCTCCCCCTCGGAATCGGCGTCAGTGGCGGAGTGGAATCCGCCTTCGGGACCGGTCATCTCGCGCTCGATATAATCGAATATTTCTGTCGCGATCTGTCGATAGAAGAGGTCGCCCGTCGCCTGATAGGCCTCGGTATAGGTGCGCGCCAGGATCGCGTTGTCGTAGAGCATCTTCTCGAAGTGCGGGACCAGCCACTTCTCATCGGTGGAGTAGCGGCAGAAGCCGCCGCCTACCTGGTCGTACATCCCGCCGCGCGCCATCGCGTCGAGGGTCTTTCGCACCATGTGCAGCGCCTCCTGATCGCCGAAGCGGTGCCAGACCCGCAGCAGCAGCGACAGGCCGGTCGACGGCGGGAACTTGGGCGCGCCGCCGAAGCCACCGTGGGTGGGGTCGAAGTCGCGCCGGTAGTGGGCCGCCGCGGCGCGCAACTCCTGCGCCGCGACCTCCATCGGCGCATTCGCCTGCGCCTGCTCGGTGAGGTGCTGGGTGAGCCGTCCGGCCTGCTCCACGACCTTGTCGTGCTGCGCGGCCCACAGCTCGGCGAGCCGGGTGAGCACCGTCGGGAAGCCCGGGCGGCCGTAGCGATCGGTCGGCGGGAAGTAGGTGCCGGCGAAGAAGGGCTCCTGCTCGGGCGTCAGAAAGACGGTCATCGGCCAGCCGCCCTGGCCCTGGTTCATCGCCAGCGTCGCCTTCATGTAGATCTCGTCGAGATCGGGGCGCTCCTCGCGATCGACCTTGATGCACACGAAGTGGCGATTCATCAGCTCCGCGGTCGCCTCGTCCTCGAACGACTCGCGCTCCATCACGTGGCACCAGTGGCACGCCGAGTAGCCGATCGAGAGCAGGATCGGCCTCCCTTCGGCCTTCGAGCGGGCGAGCGCCTCGGGTCCCCAGGGGTACCAGTCGACCGGGTTCTTCGCGTGCTGGAGGAGGTAGGGGCTGGTCTCGCCGGAGAGCCGGTTCTCGCGCATGGCCCGGACTGTGCCACAAAGGCGGTCGCTTCAGCCCCCGAAGACCCAGGGACGCTGTGGTGCCGCCTGCGGCGGGTCAGTGAGGCTCAGCCGACGCCCAGCTCGGACATGTGCAGGTGGGCGCGGGTCTTCCTGGCCTGGACCTCGTTCCATGGCCGTTTCGCGTCGCGCAGCGCGTCCGCCCGCGCGAGGTCGAGCCGTGCATCCGTCGTCGCTGCGAGCTGACCGCGCAGGGCTCGCGCCCGACCGGCGTCGCCGCCCGCATCCGCCGCCCGCGAGGCCCACAGGAGGAGCTGCCCGTGGCGGAACGGCGCGCGTTCGGCGGTGAGGCCGGCCTCGAGGTGCTCGCGCGCTGACGGAATCCGTCCGAGTCGCAGCGCGAGGCCGCCGGCGAGGAAGCGCAGCGACGGGTCCGACGGCGCCTTCGCCACGGCGCGCTCCAGCGCCTCGGAGACGCGCCCCGGGTCGTGGGTCTCGGAGTCGAGACGGACCGCCTCGACCAGCGCGAGGAGAGCGGGCGCCACCTCCTGGCCGCCGCGCGCGAGCTCGGGCGCCAGCGTGGAGGCCCCCACCGGCCGATCCCACGACCACGGCAGCCGCTGCCACGGCCCCGCGCACGCCGGCACGCGCCCCACGGAGACCCACACCGCCTGGGCCTCGGGCTCGACCACCACGCTCTTCACGGTGGTGGTCGCGCACAGCAGGCCTCCGACCGCGCGCGCCACCTCCGGGGCATCGGGATCGCGCCGATCGGCGAGCAGCGCCCACAGGTCCTCCACCGTCGCTCCGCCGCGCCCGATCGCCGCCTCGACGTGCTCCCGCATCCGCCGCTCGCGCGCGTCCGAATGCTCCGCCCAGGCCCGCGAACCCTGCACCTCGCCGACCTGCATCGACGGGTGGCGATAGCGGTTGGCGCAGGTCAGGAACTCGTCGCCCGCGCGCGGCTCGACCACCTCGACGCGCCCGGCGTGAATCTCGATCACCAGCGCGCGCCGCTCCCGCCCCGACGATACGCAGAGGCCCCACGAGGAGGCGCTGCGCCGCTCTCTCGCGATCCGCACCGCGTCGGCGAGCGTCTCCGCGCGGCGGACGATCTCGTGGCCGACGTCGACGATCGCGGCGCCGCCGAAGCTCACCTGGCGATGAAAGCGGGTGTGGGCGGTGAGGACGATCCCCCCCTCGTTGAAGGCCGTGACACCGACGGTGTCGGCGCCGCGCGTGGTGACGAAGCCGTAGCGCAGGCCTCCCTCGGAAGCGTCCGGGGAGCAGAACACCACCGACGGCGCGGTGTCCCACACGCCGATGCCCGGGAAGTCGAAGTTCCGCGCATGGCGCAGCGTGCCATCGACGCTGGCGCGCCCCCACACCGAGGTGGTGGAGCATGCCGGTATGGCCCGCGCGGGCAGGCGGTCGAACGGCGGCAGCGCGATCCGCCCGGCGAGCCCGACCACGTTCTGGAAGAGGTCCATCACCGACAGGAAACGCGCCTGCCGCGCCGGCAACCCGACCGCCGTGAAGAACGCCCGGGTGCGCGCGCGATAGGACGCTGGACGGCTGCGATCCATCGCGTACAGGGAGGCCTCGAGGAAGGGCCTGGCGAGCTGCCGCACGCGCCGCTCGGTCCTCGGGTCGAGGCCATTGAAGAGCAGGCGCGCCGGGAGATCCGGGTAGAAGCGCAGCAGCTCCGCCGCGCCCCCGTGGGCCGCCACCACGCGCCCGTGCTGCGCTCCCATCTCGGCCTGCGTGCCGCGGAGGTGGGTGACCAGGAGCGGCGCCGCCTCGGCGAGCGGCCGGCCGGCGGTCGTCGGCGGGTTCTCCAGTGCAACCGCGTTCGATGGTGCCTTTCGGATCATGTGGATCTCCTCTTGTTGAGTACCGCTGCCTTGACCGCGCGCACCCGCAGCGGGGCCAGGATGAGCGCATCGATCGCATCGAGCACCGGCTCGGGATCGTCGTCGCGCAGCACACGCCCGAGCAGCGCACCGTCGGCCGCCGCGAGCGTGAGATCGACCACCTGGGCGGGATCGCACGGCGCGACGACCCCCTCCTCCACGCCGGCGGTGAGCCGCTCGATCAGCGCGTCTCGCACCGGCGCGAAGAACTCCTTGGCGCGGGCGGTGGCGCGGCTGAGGTCGCGACCGCCGCTGGCCGCCATCACCTGCCCGAGCACGATCGCGGCGTCGCGCCGGCCCCGGTAGAACTCCCCGAGGGCGCGCACCGCGCCGCGCAGCAGATCGAGCGGGTGCTCGACGCCCGAAAGGCGCTCCAGCGCGAACTTGCGCAGCCGCCGCTGGTTCTCCTCGAGCACCGCCTCGTGGACCTCGCCGAGGTCGCGGAAGTAGAAGTAGAGGGTGGGGCGCTTCACGCCAAGCGCGTCCGCCAGCTCGCTCATCGAGAGCTCGCCGGCGCCCCGCCGCCGCAGGATCTCGAAGGTCTGCGCGGCCAGCTCGGCGCGTCTGGCGTGATCGACGGTGCGTGCCATGAGTTGACACCCTGTCAGATAATAATTACCTGACGGTCTGTCAAGTCATTTTGGTGCGCGACGGATCGGCGGGGCTACGCCAGGTCGGGCGAGGCCGCCGGAAACAGCTCCGCGTCGCGGTAGATCTCGGCGAGGGGGAGCTGAACGCCGAGCGTCGAGAGGCTGACCACGGCATCGTCGAGGTACTCGGTGAGCACCCACTCGCCCCGCTCGATGCGGCGGAAGTGCTCGACGCGGCGTTCGCTCTGCGCGACCAGGAGGTAGGCCTGGAGAGAGGCGAGGTTGCGATAGTGGGCGAACTTCGCGCCGCGGTCGTGGGCCTCGGTGGAGGGCGACAGAACCTCGACGATCAGCGACGGGTTGGTGATGATCCACGAGTCCTTCGCGTGGATCTCCGGCTGCCCGCAGACGACCGTGACGTCGGGGTAGGTGTAGAGGCCGGTGGCGGCGACGTGGACCCGCTGGTCGCTGCCAAGAGCCACGCAGCGGCCCGCAAGCAGGTTGCCGAGGGCGCGGGTGATGTTGCTGGCGATCAAGTTATGGAGCGGCGACGCGCCCGCCATGTTCGTGACTTCGCCGTTCACGAACTCGTGCTTGAGCTCGGTGGCGCGCTCCTGCGCCAGGTATTTCTCCTCGCTCAGAAGCAGGCGCGCGACGCGGGCGGGTTCCATGGTCACGTTTCTTCCGGCGTCGCGGAGCGGGGCTTGAGCGCCGAGCGCGCCATCACGATCCGCACGCAGACGTACAGCCCAGCCACCAGGGAGATGATCGGCGGCAGCGGCAGGCCCACCTCGCGCTTGAGAATGAAGCTGGCGAGCGCGAACCCGACGGTGATCGCGCCGCCCCCGAGCGCGAACCAGACCGACCACGGGCGTCCCAGGATCAGCGTGAGCCCGCCGATCGCCAGCCCCGCGGCGGCGATCCCCGACGAGGCGGTGGGCGAGATGCCGTGGCTCTGGGCCACCCCGAGCGACACGCCGCCGAGGACGATCATGAAGAGGCCGATGGACCAGAGCGAGGGGCGCATTGCATCAACTTACCGCCCTTGCGCCATTTGGCAAATCGCGTCGCCCGATCGCTTCGCTCTTGTGAATCCCGTTGCCTGATTTATGGTCAGGGGATGCAGTTACCACGCATCGCCTTGCTTCTCTGCCTGCCGCTTCTGTGGGCCTGCCAGCGCAGCCTCCCGGGCGAGAGAGGACCACGCGATCTCGCCGTCACCCAGATGACCGATGCCACGAAGTGCGGCCCGCTGGTCAAGGCCGTCCCCAACGAGGGGGGCGCCCATGTCGACGTGGGGGTGGGCGTCAACTACAAAGCGAATCCGCCCGCCTCGGGGCCGCACTGGCCGGAGCCGAAGCCTCCATGGGCCGCCTACTCGACCGTGGTGCCCCGGGAGGCCTGGGTCCACAACTTGGAGCACGGCGGGATCGTCCTGCTCTTCAACTGCGGCAAGGGCCTGGACGGTGGCTCGGGGGCCGATGGCGGCGCGGGCGACGGTGGCGTGGGCGACGGTGGCGCGGGCGACGGTGGCGCCGAGTGGCCATGCCCCGAGGTCACCGATGTCCTCCGGCAACTGCGGAGCGAGCGCCCGCTCGACAAGCACGGGGTGGTGCGGATCCTGATCAGCGCCGACCCGCTGACGCCGAAGCGGGTCTCGGCGGTGGCGTGGGATTGGGTCTACCAGTCCGACACCGTCGACGGGGCGGCCCTACGCTGCTTCATCAACGCCCGCTACGGCCAGGGTCCGGAAGACTTTTCATGATCGGGCGGCATGCCCTGCTCGCGCTGTCGCTTGCGCTGGCGGTCGGCTGCGAGCGCGAGGACGACGGGATCCGCAGGGAGGTCCAGAGCTTCGTCCTCCTCCAGGGATCGTCCGCCACCGCGGCTGCCGAGCGCCTCTGCCGCCACGGTCGGCGCGCCATTCCATCCCTCGAGGCGGCGCTGCACACCGCCGAGCCGCCGGGGCGCAAGAACCTGATCCTGGCGCTCCGCAAGCTCGGCGACGCCGACGCGGTTCCGCTGCTCCGCCACGTCGCGCTCTTCGACGCCGCGCCCGATGTCCGCCGCGAGGCGGAGTGGACGCTCAAGACCTGGGCGGCGGGCCAGGACCCCCGCGGCGAGCGCGCCCGCACCGCCCTCCGCGAGCTCGACGAGCGCCGGGAGCGCGAGGAGGCCGGCTGAAGCCTCGTCGCCCCGCCGAAACTGGCGATCGCGCGGCAAGGTAGGTTATAGTCCCACATCAATCCCCAACGGAGGACTTCATGAATAGCGCGCTCAGGATCGGATCGATTGTCTTCGCCACGCTGGGGCTCGCCCTGGCCGGGTGCGGCACCGCCGTCTCCACCACCGACGGGCCCGCCTCCACCGGCGACATGGCGAAGGCAAGCGGCGACATGGCTGTGGCCGGCGGCGACATGGCGATGATGGCCGGCGGCGACATGGCGATGATGGCCGGCGGCGATATGGCCGGCGCCCCGGACATGGCGAAGGGCAGCGGCGCCACCGTCACGGTGATGGTCGGGGCCGGCGGCCTCAACTTCGATCCCGCGGACGCGAAGATCAAGGTGGGCGACACCGTCCACTGGGTGTGGGCCGGCGCCGGCCACAACGTCGTCAGCGGCGACAAGGGCGCCGACAACAAGTTCTGCTCGCCGAACGGCATGAACTGCGCCGCGGCCCCCACCTCGAACGCCGGCACGACCTACGACTTCAAGTTCACCATGGCGGGCTCCTACCCCTACTTCTGCGCGCCCCACGCCGGCGCCGGGATGAAGGGCACCGTCACCGTCCAGTAGTCCCGCCTCAATCTCCGCCGTTCTTCCACGTCGACTGCGCCGCGTGCACCAGCACCCCGATCCCTGGGCGTGCCGTCCGAAAGATCCGCTCCTCGTCGCGCTCCACCTCGAAGCGCGTGCTGCGCGGCGGCGCGGGCAGCCCGGCGATGATCGCGCGCGGGACGGTGAGCGATCCGATATCGGCGGTGACGCAGCGGATGTACGACGAGCCGCGGTCGGCGGTGCTGGCGGTGATCAGCACGACGATCGCCGCCCCGCCTTCGCCGACCCAGGTCACCTCGAGGGCTTCGTCGCGCGGCAGGTGAAGATCGCGGGAGAGGTCGGGCGCGGTCACCACCACCGGCGGGGGCGCAGCGACGGTACCGGCGTGGGCGAAGGCGCCCGTGCCGCCGCGGATCTGCAGCCGCTCGCCGCCCTGGAACAGGAGCGCCGAGCCCGGCATCGGATCGGCCTCGTAGACGCTCGCGGGACCGCCGTACCACATCCGGATGGTCGGGACGATCCGGCTGCCGGTGACGCGCACCTCACCGGCGTCCACCCAGGTGACGCGCTCGAGCGGCGTGCAGCGGTCCGGGCCGGTGCAGTGGCTCGCTCCCGCGCACTCGGGTTGGCAGCGCGGCTGGACGAACAGCGCGCACGACCCGACCGTCGCTGTGCGCGGGTACTCGTACTGGATGATCTGGTCGCCGTGGACCTCCTCCAGCGGCACCGGGGTGGCGAGGAAGCCGGCCCAGGCGTGTCCACCGAGGGGGAACTGGTGCAGGCTGATCTGACCCACCAGTGCAGTGATCGGCACGCTCTCGGCGCGCTGGGCGTCGTGCTCGGTGCTGCCGCAGCCCGCGAGGGCGCTCGCGCATAGCCACGGGAGGAGCCAGCATCGGAGGGGCCACATCGCCCCGAAGGTAGCCCTGCGCCGGGCCAGGCGCCAGTACGGGCTCGCCCTCCCTGGATGCGGGAAAACCAGGTCCCAATTCCCAGCATGACGAGCGACAAGGAGGTTCATCTCTTCCAGCGCACCGGAGGCGCGAACTCCGGCAAGTTCACGGGCATCAGCTACGCGCACGGCCGCTACTGGGCAGTCACCGAGAACCTCGGCCTCTGGACGGCGGAGACGAGCGATTTCTCCTAGGTCCGCGTGATGACGGTGAGACCCTGCGATCTGGAGTGAGGACCCGCACCCCGGCGGTCGGGCGCGGTTCCCGGTTGTAGGGACAGGCGGTGGGCCCGGGATCGTCTCCCCCTCCCGCCAGCGTTCGCCAGCGGGAGAGGGAGACAACCCGACCGGGAACGATTCTCCCTACAAATGGGAACCGCACCCCCGGCGGTGGGTGCTCAACAGCGGAGGGGGCCCTCTTGCTGGCTCCTGCTCGTCACGTAGTCGTAGTCGTAGTCGTCCCGTCCGCAGCGACGGCGATCGAACTTCCTCCCGCAACAAATTCCTCCTGCCAACCGACCACCCTGGCCACACAGGAGGAAGCCCATGCTGGCCGACCAGAAGCTCGACGTCTCTCGCCGCGCCATCGAGTTCCTCGCCCTTGCGTCGCAGATCGCGACGAGCGCCCCCAGGGGGAACTCGTTTCTCACCGAAGAGCTCAAACGTGCGGCGCTCTCCATCCCCTGGAACATCGCCGAGGGAGCGGGCCGGTTC
>SHYY01000083.1 GCA_009692555.1 Myxococcales bacterium | reverse complement strand
CGCTGCCCACGCTGCGGCGAGGGGAGAATGATCCCGCATCCACTCGACGGGCGCGGCGTCCAACCCATGGACACGTCATGACCGCTCCCTGGCCTCTCGCCGTCCGCCTCCGTCCTTTTCTTGCACCGCAAGGCGCGCGGAGGCACCGGCCTGTCCTCGGCAAGACTCCTCCGCGCCACCGCAAAGGGAATACCGGCGTCCCATCCCCGTCACCGCGTGCCGACAGCCCCGCCGACCTCCGCGCGCCGGCCCGCCGGCCCCTCGCCTCGGATCCCCGTCCGAGCCCAGGCTGGATGGCCCGGGAGATGTTCGCCGCCGCGTAAGAGACCGATCCACCCAGGCACTCCTGTGGCATCCTCGCGGCCCGAACCGATCGACACGGATGGACCAGGAGCCCCGATGCACCGCACATGGACCTGCCTTCTCCTCGCAGGGGTGGCGTTCGCCCTCCCCTCCTGCACGCCCGCCACGCAGACCGCGCTCCCCGATCTCGCCATGACGGAGCCGCCCGACGGGGCCACCGACGAGCCCGACCTCTCGCGCCCCGACAGCGACGGGGGAACCAAGCCGGGGGTCGAGATCACGATGTGCCCGAAGGCGAACCTCCCCGCGCTCGCCAAGGGCACCTGCGAGGTCAAGAAGGGCGGCGACGCGAAGCTCTTCACCGCCACCGTGCTCCTCCCCGGCAGGGTGCTCCGCGGCGGCCAGGTGCTGGTCGACCCGAAGGGCCAGATCACCTGCGTCGACTGCGACTGCGCTGGCAAGGCCGCGGGCGCCACCGAGATCACCTGCCCCACCGGCGTGCTCTCGCCGGGCCTGATCAACACCCACGATCACATCACCTTCCAGTCCTCCCCCGGCGCCGACAGCGGCGAGCGCTACGAGCACCGCCACGACTGGCGGCTCGCCAAGAACGGCCACACCAAGATCTCCTCCGGCGGCTCGGCCACCAACGAGCAGATCCGCTACGCCGAGCTGCGCTTCATCCTCGGCGGCGCCACCTCCACCGTCGGCTCCGGCTCCGGGCTCGGCCTGCTCCGCAACCTCGACAAGCCCGACCCCGCGCAGGGCGGCCTGGCGCAGAAGCCGGTTCATTTCGACACCTTCCCGCTCGGCGACACCGGCGGCACGCAGCTCACCACCACCTGCGCCTACCCGGCGATCCGGACCACCAGCTCGATCGCCGGCGATGACGCCTACTTCCCGCACATCGCCGAGGGGATCGACCAGCCGGCGCGCAACGAGTTCCTGTGCGCCAGCTCGGCGATGGGCGGCGGGCAGGACCTCGCCCAGCCGCAAAGCGCGTTCATCCACTCGATCGGGCTCAAGCCGAGCGACTACGCGCTGATGGCGACCGACAGCGTGGCGCTGGTGTGGTCACCCCGCTCGAACATCCGCCTCTACGGGGACACCGCGGTGGTGACGGAGGCGGCGCGCCAAAACGTCCTCATCACCCTCGGCACCGACTGGGTGCTCTCCGGCTCGATGAACCTCCTCCGCGAGCTGCGCTGCGCCGACGATCTCAACCGCACCTACTACGACCGCTACTTCACCGACGAGGAGCTGTGGCTGATGGTCACCCGCAACGCCGCCCTCGCCACCGCCACCGACGACGCCATCGGGGTGCTCAAGGTCGGACTGGTGGCCGATCTGGCGATCTTCAACGGCGCGGCGCAAAAGGATCACCGCGCGGTGATCGCCGCCGAGGCCAAGGACGTGGTGCTGGTGCTGCGCACGGGCAAGCCGCTCTACGGCGACGCGGCGCTGATCGACGCCTTCCCCGACGCCGGGGCGTGCGAAGCGCTCGACGTGTGCGGCCAGGCGCGCAAGGCATGCGTGTCGGCGGACATCGCGCAGACGCTGGCCGAGCTGCAGGCGAAGGTGGGCATGGCGAACTACCCGCTGTTCTTCTGCGGCGTGCCGACCAACGAGCCGAGCTGCGTCCCCTCGCGGCCCAAGGCGGTGGCGGGCTCGACGGTCTACACCGGCAAGCCGGGCGGCGGCGACGCCGACGGTGACGGCCTCCCCGACGCGATGGACAACTGCCCGAAGACCTTCAACCCGATCCGCCCCGTCGACGCCGGGAAGCAGGGGGACGCCGACGGCGACGGGATCGGCGACGCCTGCGACATCTGCCCGCAGGACAAGAACAACATGATGTGCCAGCCCCCCGACCCCAAGGATCCCGACGGCGACGGCATCCCGACGGCGATGGACAACTGCCCGGACAAGGCGAACCCCGACCAGAAGGACGCCGACATGGACCTGAAGGGCGACCTCTGCGACCCCTGCCCGATGGACAAGAACCTCGGCAACGCCGGCTGCACGGCGACGATCTACGCCATCAAGAAGGGCGTCATCCCGCTGTCGACCGTCGTCTCGCTGAAGGGCGTGCTGGTGACCGCGGCGGCGGCGGGCGGCTACTTCCTGCAGGTGAAGGAGGGCGACCCGGGCTACCTCGGGCCGGAGAACTCCGGCATCTTCGTCTACGAGGTCCTGCCGACGGTGACGGCCGGCGACCGCGTCGACATGACCAGCGCCACGGTGTCGAACTACTTCGGGCAGATCCAGCTCTACAAGGCGTCGGCGGTGGTCACCGCGAAGAACGTGGCGCCGCCGCTCCCGGTGACCGAGAAGTCCAAGGGCGTCCCGCTCACCGCCGCCGACCTGGCGATGGGGGCGACCGCGGCGGCGCTGGAAGGGGTCCTGGTGAAGCTCTCCAACGCCACCGTCACCGACACCTCGCCCGCGGCATCGCCGGGGGACATGCTGCCCACCAACGAGTTCGTCGTCGACGGCGCGCTGCGGGTGGACGACTTCATCCACCTCCTCCCGGCGCCGCAAAAGGGCGAGTCCTACCAGTCGCTCACCGGCGTCCTCGACCTGCGCCACACCAACTACAAGATCGAGCCGCGCAGCGACGGGGATGCGATCTCCGGTCCGCCGCGCCTGATCGAGCTGGGCCCGGCCGGCTTCATCCGCGTCGGCGACGTCAACAAGCCGACCCTTCCCTCGCCGCTGCAGGTGACGCTCTCGCGCGCCGCGCTGGCCGATACCGTCGTGGCGCTCGCGTCGGCCGAGCCGCTCAAGCTCACCCTCGGACCGACGGTGACGATCGCCAAGGGCCAGACCTCGGCGATGGTCCCGGTGACCGGCGTGGCGCGCTCCGACAAGCCGGTGGTGATCACCGCCACCCTCGACAAGGTGGTGGTGATGGGCGGGGTCCGGGTGATCAACCTGCTGGAGCCGGCGGTGATCGCGGACCTCACGCCGGCCACCTCGTCGATCGCCCTCAATGGCTCGGTGGTGATGACCGTCACTCTCGCTCTGCCGGCGCCCGCGGCGACGATGGTGGCGCTCGCCAGCACCACGATGGGCACCGTGCCCGCGTCGGTGACGGTGCCAGAGAACCAGATGAGCGCCACCTTCACCTACCAGCAGATCGGGATGGGCGGCACCGACACGATCACCGCCACCCTCGGCGGAATGAAGACCGCCACCGTCGCGGTGAAGGGGCACCTGGTGCTGAACGAGGTTGACTACGACCAGCCGGGCACCGACAGCGAGGAGTTCATCGAGATCTACAACCCTACTGGAGGGCCGGTCGACCTGACCAACCTGGCGGTGGTGCTGGTGAACGGCAGCAACAGCACCGAGTACGCGCGCATCGCGCTCGTGGGCAAGCTCGAGGCCGACGCCTACCTGGTGATCGCCGCGCCGGGGGTGATGGTCGACGTCAACGCCACCGAGATCCCGTTCGGGAACGGGGACGCCCTCCAGAACGGCTCCCCCGACGGCCTCGCGCTGATCAACACGATGACCGGCGAGGTGGTCGACGCGCTCTCCTACGAGGGATCGATCACCAACGCGGTGATCAAGGGCCTCCTGGGCCCGCGCAACCTGGTCGAGGGGATGGCCACCCCGGCCTCCGACACCGGGGTGGGCTCGCTGATTCGCCACCCGAACGGCAAGGACACCGACCAGGCGGCCACCGACTGGCTGCTCACCGCCAAGCCGACGCCCGGCGCGGCCAACATCAAGATGTGACGCGCCTACAGGCTGCGCGCGATCTCCAGCGCGGCGCCGTAGTTCGGCTGATCACCGACGCTGGCGACGTACTCCACGTGGCGCACGACATCGCCCTTGTCGACGACGAACACCGCGCGCGCGAGCAGGCGCCGGTTCGGCTCGAGCACGCCGAACGCCTCCCCGAACGAGCCCGCCTTGTGATCGGACACCGTCCGCACCTTGTCCACGCCCGCGGCCCCGCACCAGCGCTTCTGGGCCATCGGCAGGTCCATCGAGATCGTCCAGATCTCGACGCCCGGGATGGTCGCCGCCTCGGTGTTGAAGCGCTTCGTCTCGATGTCGCACACCGGCGTGTCCAGCGACGGCATGCTGGCAAAGATCCGCACCTTGCCCGAGGTGTCCTTCAAGGTCACCGGCTTGCCGTCGTTGCCGGTGACGGTGAACTCGGGCGCCTGCTGCCCGACCTTGATCTCCGGGCCCGCGAGATCGGTGTCGTTGCCGCCCCACTTGGTCACTGCCTTGCGCATTTCCATCGGTCGCTCCTCGTCACCTTCCGGTGATTGATGTGCGGTTCAGGGTGAGATAATCAGCCCGCCCGCCGTCGCTGGGGGCAGGTCGGCGTCGTCCGGTTCATCGGGCGGAAGCATGCGCTCGAACAGACCCCGCGCGACCGCCGCGGCGCCTTCCGGCAGCGTCCGATCCGCCACTTCGGCGGCGGCAGCGACGCACAGCGCGGCATCGGCGAGCGGGTCGCGCGGCGGGCCCTTCGCCGTCTCACGCCTCGGCAGGCAGGCGATGATGTGCGCGGTGTCGAGGAGCCGTCGCGAAAGCCGCGCACGCCACGGCCCCGCGAGGGCCTCGGCGGCTGCCCGCCGGACGATCGCCAGCGCCTGCTCCCGGCGCTGCCGCTCGTCGACCATCAGCTGGCTCACCAACAGCTGCTCCAGCTCGAGGTAGGCCTTCTTCGCCACCTCCTCGTCGGGGATCCAGCTCCTGGTCTCGGGCAGATCAAGCACCCGATCGCGCGATCCCGACGCGAGGATCCCCTCCACCGCGTCCAGCGCCGGGTGGCGCGGCGGGGCGATCGGTCTGTCCAGCTGGTGGCGCGCCTCGGCGTACTCGCGCGGCGGCGTTCGTCCCGCGTCGACGCCGCGCTGCCAGCCCTCCTCGATCAACCAGCGCGCGTAGGACGACGGGATCCGGGCGATCGCCAGCAGGGGATCGGCGGTGATCTGCTGCTCCGCCTCGCGCCACTGCCGCCGCGACGGATTCCCGATCTGGAACGTGACCATCCCGTCCCGCTCCGTGAGCTGCGCCTGGCAGACCTCCATCCCGCCCTCGAGGTACGGGCGCACGTACCAGATCACCCGCTCCCCGTCGCGGATCGCCACCGACGCCAGCGATGGTACCTCCGCCTCGGGAGCCTGCGCCACCTTCGGCTGCGCGGCCGGACGCGGGATCTCCGCCGCCACGCCGCGGCTCCGCAGGAGGTGCAGCCCGCGCCGCGCCTGCTTGGCGAGCGCCTTCTCCGGGCGCGCCGCGAGAGCCCCCAGCCGCTCCGCGTCCCCGTGCGCCACCAGCGCCGCGATCAGGGCCCCGGCCGCCCCTTCATCGAGCGCCCCCGGTGCCGCACCACCCGCCAGCCAGGCGCGCGCCGCGCGGATCGGCTCGCTGTCATCGGGAGAGGCCGGCTCGTCGAGCAGGTTCATCGGCTGGGACGTCATCTTCACGGGGCGCGAACTATAACAAGCGATCCCGAGGCGTCAACCGCCGCGCTGCGCTGCTGCCCGGTCGCGGCCGAGCCACAGCCGCGGAACGCCGGTGTGGTAGAAAGTGGCCGATGGCTCGCCAGGGCGCAGAGGTCGACCGGCGGCTGCTCGCCTGCGTCGCGGCCCTGCTGCTCGCGGTGGGCGCCTACGCCGCGGTGGTGATCCGCGACTTTCACGGGCCGATCGGCGACCACTCCGAGTCCTTCCTCTCGGAGTACCTCACCTGGTACTTCTCGACGCACGTCCAGCTCCTGCCGGTGCCGCGCTTCGACCTCACCAACGACAGCGTCCTCTACCCGTTCGGCGCCAACGGCGCGCTGCAGAGCTGGTGCATCGAGCGTGAGCTGTTCTACACCGCGCTGGCACGCAACTTCGGCGTCGGACCGTGGCTCCAGCTCTACTACCTCGCGTCGCTCCTGTGCGGCACGCTCGGCACCTTCGCCCTCCTCCGCGGCGACCACGGCGACACGCGCGCCACCGTCGCCGCCCTCCTCGCCAACGTCCTCAACTACTACGGCGCGCAGAAGTACCCCTGCCACTTCAACATGGCGGTGGTTCACTGGGCCACGCTCGGGATCGTCTGCGACTTCGTGCTCGCCGGGCGCGCCGTCTCCCGCCGCCCGCTCACCCCGACGTGGCTGCTCCTGCGCGCCCTCCTCGCCGTGCTCGCCTTCGGCCTCGAGCTCGGGCACATCCTCGGCTTCGCGCTCACCTCGCTGCTCTTTTCCGGCGCCTTCATCCTCGCGCTGTGGATGGTCAGGTGGCGACGCGGCGCCGATCCCCGGGCCGCATGGCGCGCGTGGCGGGCCGCCGCCTCCCTGGACTGGCGCGCCCACCGGCGGCGGATCGTGCTCCTCGCGGTCGGGATCGCCGGGGTCTCGTGGATCTACGGCGCGCTGGTGGTCGGCGTGGTCCGCGCCGCCACCGTCTATGACTTCGGAGGCCTCTACGCGGGCACCTGGTGGGCGCACCCGATTCGACTGATAATCCCTTATTTCCCGTTTTTACATCCTTCGCAGCAACCACGCTATCTGCGTCTGTTCGGGGATCAGGCGGAGGTGGGGATCGGCTCCGGTGGCGCGGGCTGGCTGCTGCTCGTCCTCGCCATGGCGGGCCTCTTCCAGGCGCGCCGCCGCCTGCTCCGCTACGTCCCCCTCCTGGTCACGCTGGGGGTGTTCGCGCTCAGCCGTCCGGGGTTCGATCTGATGCGCTGGATGCCCTGGTTCGCCTTCCTGCGCGTCCTCTCGCGCTCCACCGTCGTCTACAGCGTCCTCTTCGCCCTGTGCGCCATCGACCTCTCGCTCCGCCCGCTCACCCCCGGCTGGCGACGGATGGCGGCGCTCGCCCTCGGCGTGATCGGCGCGCTCGAGCTGTGGACGGTGGCGGCGATCAAGCTCGCCCAGCCGGCCTACAGCTACCCGCCCGAGTTCCACGCCCACATGCGCAGGATCGCCGCGCTCCCCGGCGAGGCGGTGCTCGACTTCCCGTTCTGCCTGTGCGGCGGCAACGGCGCGATCGGCAACCTCTGCCCGATCGAGCAGGTGCGGAGCGTCTACGCCCTGCAGCGCTTCCACCACAAGAAGGTGATCGGCCAGTACCTCGGGCGACTGCACCCGCTGCAGGCGCAGCCGTTCGTGGATGCCGGCTGGCCCCTCCTCCTCCTCGGCGACGCCGACGACAACGGCAAGAGCCAGCGGATCGATCGCTGTCCCGAGGGAGAGGCGATGGACTTCATTTCAGACTTTTACATGAACAACGACTTTTCCGGGATCCAGCTGGCGATCGACCGGCTGCCGGCCGGCTGCGCCGAGCGCTTCTACCAGCGCTTCGGAGCCCCGATGGGCGAGGTGGCGCTGGCGACGGCCGGCCGGCTCGCCTTCCTCCCGCGCGATCCGGCGACCTTCGTGCGGGTCGACCGCGAGGCGGGGAAGCGCGTGGTCCTCCCGGCGAAGCGGCGCCTGCGCGCGCTCGACGGTCCGATCGACGTGCTCCGGCCGCGACGCAACCGCTTCGAGCTCCGCGCGCACGGGCTCGACGACATCGAGTTCGAGGGCCGGTGTGAGGAGTGCGGTAGCGGGGGCCAGGTCGTGTCGTGGGGCCTGGCGCCCGAGACGACGCTGGAGTTCAGCCTCGCGGAGGCGCGCACCGTCGTGCTCGATGCCCGCTTCTGGGTGCCGCAGCGCGGCCAGGTGGTGGAGGTGGCGCTCGATGGAACCACCCTCGCGCGCTGGGAGAGCGTGATCCGCAGCGGGATGACCGACCGCTCACTGCGCGTCCCGGCCACCGCCGGCGCCCATCTCTTGCGCCTGCGCTACGCCCTCGGCAATGGCCCGCCCGATCACTTCGCCCCCGACGACCCGCGCCCCCTCGGCGTGCGCTTCGAGACCCTCCGCCTCGACATCGCCCCACCGGACTGAGCCACGATCCACTGCGGATCGCGACGGGCGAACGGGAACGAAAACGGCAACGAAAACGGCAACGAAAACGGCAACGAAAACGGCAACGGGAACGGCAACGGGAACGGCAACGAAAACGGCAACGAAAACGGCAACGAAAACGGCAACGGGAACGGGAACCAGGCTCAGCGGGTGGGCCTTCGCGCGCGATCCGCGGCGCGGCGGACGCCCGGATCCGGATCGCTCTTCGCCGCGGCGACGGTCGCGGCGGCCGTGGCTGTCGGCAGATCGGCCAGCGCCTCCACCGCGGCGGCGCGGATCAGCGGCTCGGAGGCCTTCGCCGCGCGCTGGAGGGCGCCCTCCCCTCGCGCGTCGGCGAGGCGTCCGAGCGCGCGCGCCAGCGACGACGCGAGGTGGGCTGCGCGATCATCGGCGCGCGGGTCGGCCAGCACCTCGTCGAGGGCGCTGGCGATCGCGATGACCGCTCCGGGACCGCGCCCCGCGGCCAGCAGAACGGCGGCCTGCTCGCGCAGCTCGCGCGGCGTCGTGCCGTCGGTGGTGAGGCGAAGCAGCAGCGGCGCCGCTCGCGTCGCATCGCAGCGCGCGAGGGCGTAAAGCGCGGCCCGCCGCACCTCCAGGGAGCGCTCACCTTCGCCGGCCACGGCCCGCTCCAGCGCCGGCGCCGCTCCCACGCACCCCGAAGCGAGGTACTCCGCGGCGGTCCGCCGGACCATCGGCCAGGGATCCCCGCCCAGCACGCCTGCCGCCGCGGCGACGAAGCCGGGATGCTTGCGCGCCGCCAGCCCCGCCAGGGCCGCCGTCCGCACCCGCGGGTCGCCGTCGCCGAGGGCGACTCCCAGGAGCTGCGAGCCCGGTTCACCATCGATCCCCGCGGCGGCCTCCACCGCGGCCCAGCGGATCACCTCGTCCCCGTCGCTGCATGCGGCCTCGACGATCGGGGCGAGCCGGGGCGCTCCGATCTTCCCGGCAGCCCGCAGCAACAGGAAGCGCCGCGCGAAGTCGCCCGCGGGGATCCAGGAGCGCAAGACGGTCTCGGCCGCCAGCGCGGCCACGTCGGCCAGCCCGGCTGCCCGCGCGCGCCCGCCCAGGATCCCGACCATCCGCAGCGAGTCCTCCGGGTGCTCGCCGCCACCCACCGCGATGGCCGCCACCACCGGCAAGAGATCCCCCGGCGAGGCCGTCTCGGCCAGCGCCACCAGCGCCTCGCGCACCGGCGTGTCCTCGCTGCCGCTCCCCGCCGTCGCGCGCTCGAACAGCTCCTTCAGCGCCGGGCCGTGGACGAGGCGGCCGAGGAGGACCACCGCGTCAGCGCGCGCTCCCGACGACTGGGCGCGGTCGGCGAGCAGATCGAGCAGCGGCCTCTCGGCCATCGGGCCCAGCGCCGCCCCGGGGGCCAGCGCCGAGGCGAGCAGCCGACGCTCGTCCTCGTCGGCGGTGCCGAGCGACCCGACCAGGAGCGCGGCGGCCTCGGGGGAACCGGCCGCGATCGCCACTCGCAGCAGGCGGCGCCGTGCATCGCCGGTCGTGCCCGGCAGGGCTGCGCGCACCGCCAGGAGGCCAGGCGGCCCGCGTGCGGCGAGCAGCGCGACCAGGCTATCCGACCCGGGCACCCCGGCGGTGATCTCCGCGGCGAGCCTCGACAGGCCGTCCGGCCCATCCCGATCGGTGTAGATCGCCGCCTCGGCGATCGCGGTGTCGCCGCGATCGGCCGGCTGCGCGCCCGCCAGCGCGAGGGTCACACAGTCGGCGGCCACCGGCGCGGGCAGCGGGATGTAGAGCACCCTGCCCTCCGGTAGCGCGACCCGGAAGCTCTCCGTCCCCACGATCAGCGCGACCTCGGTGAGGCGGTTCCAGCGCCGCCCCTCGGGCCTTGTGAGCTTGACCCCGACCACCTGGCGGCCCGCCACCCGCGATCGCGCGGTCACGAAGGCTCCCTCGCCGAAGCCCGGGAGCCCCTCGACCCAGGCGGTGTCGGCGCGCCCATCCTCGATCTCGCGCGGGGGGGCAAGGCGGTCGGCGCGCCCCCCGTCACCGCGGACCGTCGAGGCAGCGACGAAGCGGAACAGGCCGAGCGGAGCATCGGCGAACGCCGGAGGAACCACGGCGAGCGCGCGCAGGGGTGGCCCCTCGGGCGGCGCGATCGAGACGCGCCGGAAGCGCGCGGCCGAGGGATCGTACAGCTCCGGAAAGAGGAGATCGAAGCCATCGCAGCGGTCGACCCCGGCGGCGGTCTGGTAGCGCAGCACGCCCTCCCCATCCACCCGCAGGCGCTCGGCGCGCTCGCCATCGCGACCGACCGGACCGGTGACGCCCGAGTAGACCGCCCGCAGCAGCGCGCTGCCCTCACCCCGACCCCCTCCCGCAAGCGGGAGAGGGAGACGATCCGCCGTTGCGCCTTCCGTTCCCGTTGTCGTTCCCTCCACCAGCGCCACCGTCTCGACCGCCGCCGGTGCACCGCGGACGGGTGCCCGCGCATGGACGTAGACCGCGCCGCGCACCCGCACCACCTTCATCGTTGCGGCCTCGCGCGCCAGCCGGACCGCGCCGCCGGGCGGTGGCACCTCGCCCCACCTCCGCCCATCGCCCCCCGTGACCACCAGCGCCCCGGCTTCATCGACCGCGATCTGCTCCGGTCGCTGGTCGCCATCGAGATCCTCCACCACCGCCGATGACGGGGCTGCCCCGAGGCATCCCAGGGCAAGGAGCTGCAGGCGGAGCCGCATTCCCCGTCTATACCACCGGGCGGCCCGCTCCATACCCTAAGCCTCATCGACCGCCGAAGGCGCTCCCCAGCGTCCCCTGGGTACGGGGACTTCTCTGGTGCATCTGCCGCCCCGCGCACGCCGCGTCCGCTGCGATGACGCCGCCATCGTCACCCCGCACGGTCGGCGCTCTCTCCACACCCGCAGCAGACCGGGTTCCCACTTCCGCGCCTCCGGATCACGGCGCCCGCGGCGAGCTCCCCGCCACCCGGCGCCGCCGCGTCCACTCGCGCTCCCGCTCCCCCGCGCTCCTCGCGCTCGGCCAGTACCTCGGGAGGCACGCTCCCCGGATCCGTGATCGCCCACCCGGGCGCCTGACGTTGGCGCGCCATCCCGCTGGCATTGGTGGCCGCCCGACTGCTGCAACCCGCTGAAACCACGACCCTCCCCGCGCTGGCCCATCGACTGCATTTCAAGCGGCTCATCCAAGGAGGACCACGATGGGCCGCAGAGAGATCACCTTGCGAACCGCGATCGAGGACGTGTTCAACCAGGTGTCGTACGTCGCGAGCGCGCTCACGCTCGCGGGACAGGACGGCGACACCGACGCGGCGGCGCTGGCGTCGGGGGTGGAGACGATCCTCCAGCGCGGCGAGCTGCTGCACGTCGAGAAGCGGCTCCGGCACCGCGAGATCCTCCACGCCAACGCGCTGGTGCGCCGCCGGGCCCTCCAGGCGGACGAGCGGATCACCGCGATCCGCAACGGCGCCCTGGCCGAGGTGAACTTCGATCGCGGCCACCCGGTGTTCGTGCGTCTGTTCCCGGAGGCGCTGACGCCGTTCCTGCGCGTCGGATTGGCGAGCAAGCTGCCGGAGCTGCGGCGACTCGACGGGACGCTCTCCGAGCCGGAGACGCCCGAGACGCTGCGGGAGGCGCATCGCCCGCCCCTCGCCGAGACGATCGAGCGCGGCGATGGGGCACTGAAGGCCCGCGAGGAGGCACAGCTCGCGGCGGGGCGCACCGGCGCGCGGATCGGCGCGTGGCGCGACGACGCCAACGCGGTCCTGCTCGGGATCGAGGGCGCGCTGAAGACGCTGGCGGCCGCGCGACGCTCCGGCCGCGACTGGGTCGACTCCTTCTTCCCCGCAGGCGAACCGCCGCGCAAGGCGCGCCCGAAGGTGGCGTGGGCGCCGCCCGGCCCCTGAGTGCCCCGCTTCCCAGGAGAGTGACCATGGACAGGAACCCGAGTTCGTCCTCGCTTCGCGGCTCGCGCATCGCCCGGATCGCCTTGCACCTGCGGGATGCACATCTCCGCCACCCGCTCGCGGCGCGCCGACTGCGAACCGGCGGCAGCCTGCTCCTGGTGGCGGCGCAGATCGTCTTTCTCGCGGGGAGCGACCGCGGCGCGGGCGACTGGACCGACGCCGCCCAGGCCGCCGGCCTCGGGGAGCTGCTCGACTTCAACGTGAAGATCGTCGCCCTCTGCTACGGCTCGCTCGCGCTCCACGCGCTCCTCCGACTCGGCCCCTCGGTGGCCCGCGCGCTGAGGCCGCCCGCCCCGCTGCTCGCCTCCCCTGGATAGCTAGAGGGTCACGCTCGGATCTCCTTCTGCGCCGCCGGGGGCTCGAGCAGCCACACATCGCCTGCGCTCCCCACCTCCTCGGTCCACAGGTCGAACGCACGACGCGCCGCGAGCAGCCCGGTGGAGCGGCCCGGCAGAGACAGCGCCAGCCCCCGCACCGCGAGGCGCTCGGTCAGCCGCGCGATCGCCCGCACCGCCTCGCGGAAGCGCTCCTCGCCGAACTCATCTGCCTTCCCGAGGCCGAACAGCACCAGCTTGCGGAACGCCAGCCCGCCCGCGGGCAGGAGCGTGGTCTCGCCGAACGCGCCGGTCACCCGTCCCGCCAGCAGCAGGCGCGACAGGCGCCCGCACAGCCGCCAGTCGCACAGCCCGGCCGCACCGCGCAGCGGCCGCTCGTCGGAGAAGAGGGGGATCACCACCAGCTCGGGCGCGGTCTCGCCGCGGGCAAGCGCGTCCCACTTCGCCAGCTCCGGACTCAGGAAGGAGAGCGCCACGCCCGGGTCCTCTCAGCTCAGGGAATTTCGTTGCGAGGCACTACGGCAGCTCGTCGAGCACGCGGTCGAGGATCCCGTTGACGAAGGCGGGCGTCTCGTGGGCGCCGAAGCGCTTGGCGATCTCGATCGCCTCGTTGATCGCGACCTTCGGCGGAATGTCGCGGCAGAAGCAGATCTCGTAGGCCGCCAGCCGGAGCAGGTTCCGGTCGACGCGCGCCATGCGCTCGAGGCGCCAGTTCCGGGAGGCGCGGACGATGCGCGCATCGACCGCCGCGAGGTGCTCCATGACGCCCCGCACCAGCCGCTCGGCGAACCGCCAGGTCTCGTCGTCGCGCTCGCCCTCGCTCCCGCTCTCCCCGGGGAGCACCGCCTCGCCCGACTCCGACTCCGCCTCCTGTGGGGCGACGCCCTGGACCTGGAACGACGACTGGAAGCGCGCCAGCGCCAGCCCCACGTCGAGCTCCGGCTGGACATCGAGCTGGTAGAGCACCTGGAGCGCGGTCTCGCGCGCGCGGCGACGCATCCCCATTCCGCTCAGCCCGCCCGATCGTCGATCTGGCGAAGCAGCGAGACCATCTCGATCGCCGCCATCGCCGCGTCGAATCCCTTGTTGCCCGCCTTGGTGCCCGCCCGCTCCACCGCCTGCTCGATGTTCTCCGTGGTCAGCACGCCGAAGGTGATCGCGCAGCGCGCGGTCCGCGCCAGCTC
Organism: Myxococcales bacterium; assembly: GCA_009692555.1. GTDB lineage: Bacteria > Myxococcota_A > Polyangia > Palsa-1104 > SHYY01 > SHYY01. Next base: position 10,946 of record SHYY01000083.1, on the reverse strand, counting down.
GCCGATACCGCGCGCCGCCTCGCCGGCGACGTAATCGAAGTGGGGCGTGGCCCCGCGGATCACGCAGCCGAGGCAGACCACCGCATCGACGCCGCCCGCCTCGGCCACCCGGCGCGCCACCTGTGGGATCTCGAACGCGCCCGGGCAGCGGTAGATCGCGATGTCGGCCGCAAGCGCACCGCTGCGGGTGAGCGCATCGACCGCGCCCTGGACGAGCCGGTCGACGATGAACGCGTTGAACCGCCCGGCGATGATCGCGACCTTCATGCCGCTCGCGCCGAGCTTGCCCTCCACCACGCGCGTCTCCATCGGCTACTCCTTTCCCGTCAAGCGCTCGTCGGCCAGCAGGTGCCCTTCGCGGTTTCGCTTGTCGCGCAGGTAGGTGATGTTCTGTTTGGTCGGCGCCATCTCGAGCGGCACCCGCCCGGCGACGGTGATCCCGTAGCCCTCGAGGCCAACGATCTTGCGCGGGTTGTTGGTCATCAGGCGGATCCGCCGCACCCCCAGCGCCGCGAGCACCTGCGCACCGAGGCCGAAGTCGCGCAGCTTCTGATCGGCGCCGGCGCCGCGCGTGCTGTCGAGGTGGAGCACGTGCGCCTCGACGTCGGAGACGGCGGAGATCCGCCCGCCCGGCAGCACGTAGAGGAACACCCCGCGCCCCTCGGTCTCGATTTTTTTCAGCGCCGCGCGCAGCTGGGCGCCGCAGTCGCACGCCGCCGAGCCGAACACGTCGCCCGGGATGCACGCGGTCTGCACCCGCACCAGCACGTCGTCGCCGGTGATATCGCCGAGCGTGAGCGCGACGTACTCGGTGCGCTCGACGGTGGTGCGGTAGACCTGCGCCTTGAACTCGGCCGAGAGGCCGCCGAGCCCCGGGAGCAGCGGCGCCACCACGGCGCGCTCGACCAGCGACTCCTGGCGCAGCCGGTACTCGATCAGGTCGGCGATGCTGAGGATCATCAGGCCGTGGGTGGCGGCGAACTGCTCGAGGTCGGGCATCCGCGCCATCGACCCGTCATCATTCATGATCTCGCAGATCACCCCGGCCGGATCGAGGCCCGCGAGCTTGGCCAGATCGACCGATCCCTCGGTCTGGCCGGTGCGCACCAGGACGCCGCCATTCTTGGCGCGCAGGGGGAACACGTGGCCGGGGGTGATGAGATCGTCCGGGCGGGCTTCGCGGCGCACCGCGGTGAGGATGGTGTGGGCGCGGTCGCGGGCCGAGATCCCGGTCGAGACGCCGCGGCGCGCCTCGATGGTCACGGTGAACGCGGTGCCGAGCGGCGGGCCGCCGCGGCGGGTCGACTGCAACGGCAGCTCGAGGTGGTCGGCCTTCTCCTCGGTGAGGGTGAGGCAGATCAGGCCGCGGCCGTGCTTGGCCATGAAGTTGATCGCCTCGGGGGTGACCTTCTCGGCGGCCATGCACAGGTCGCCCTCGTTCTCGCGGTCCTCGTCGTCGACGAGGATGACCATCCGGCCGGCCTGGACGGCGTCGATCGCGGCGCGGACGCGCGCGGTGGCATCCTGGGACGTGCTCGCTTCAGTCGGCAAAGCCGTGCTCCTTGAGCTTGTCGAGGGTGAGACCGACGCGGGGTACAGGCGCAGATTGCGCGGCGAGAGGCGATACGAGCTTCTCGACGTACTTGCCGATGAGATCGACCTCGAGGTTGACCGCCGCTCCGACCGCCTTCGCCGCCAGCGTGGTGGCGGTCTGCGTGTGAGGGATGAGCGAGACGGTGAAGCCGCGCGCGTCGACGACGTTGACCGTCAGGCTGATCCCGTCGAGGGCGATCGATCCCTTGGCGATCACGTAGCGGAGGAGGGCGGGCGGGGTCTCGATGGTGACGTCGAGCGCCTCGCCGCGATCGGTGCGCGCGCTCACCCGGCCGACGCCGTCGACGTGGCCGGCGACGAGGTGACCGCCGAGGCGATCGCCCATCCGCAGCGGGCGCTCGAGGTTGACCCGGTCGCCCGCGGCGAGACCGCCGAGCGAGGTGCAGGCCAGGGTCTCGGCGCCGGCGATGGCGGAGAAGCGCCCGGGGGCCACCTCGACCACGGTGAGGCAGGTTCCGTCGACCGCGATCGAGGCGCCGATCGGGAGGTGCTCGGCCAGCGACGTGGCGACGGTGAGGCGACGCGCGCCGGCTTCCCCCGAGGCGATGACTGCCACCGCCGCGATGCTGCCGACGTCCTCGATCAGGCCGGTGAACATGTGGACTCCGCGACGACTACCGCCGCGAAGCGTCGCCGTCAAGCAAACCGACGAGGAGCATATCATCGCCCAGGCGCCGGGTCGACACGGCGCGGAGCCGCCAGGCGTCGGCGATCCGCGCGGCGCCCGGCAGCGCGAACAGCGGCACTCCGGCGGCGCCGATCAGGATCGGCGCGACGAAGATCATCACCCGATCGACCAGCCTGGCCGCGAGAAACTGGCCGTGAACCTCGGCTCCACCCTCGATCAGGAGCTCCATCACGCCGCGCCGACCCATCTCGTCGAGGAGCGACGGGAGATCGACGCGGCCCTTCGCTCCCGGGAGGCGCACCACCTCGGCCCCCCGGGCGACGAGGCGTGCTTCGGCGGCGCGCGGCGCGGCGCGGGTGGTCGCGATCAGTGTGCCTTCGCGCACCACCTGTGCGCGCCGCGGAATGGTGAGCTTCCCGTCGAGGATCACGCGCAGTGGATCGCGCCCGCGCCCCCCGGGAAGGCGCGTGGTGAGCGCCGGATCATCCGCTCTCACCGTCCCCGCACCGACGAGGATCGCGTCGCAGGCGTCGCGCAGCGTGTGGGCCTCGCGCCGGGCCGGCTCTCCCGTGATCCACTTCGCGTCGCCCGAGGAGGCCGCGATCCGCCCATCGAGGCTGACCGCCGCCTTCAGCGTCACGCGCGGCCGCCCGGTGGTCACGAGATGGATGAAGCCGGCGTTCCCGGCGCGCGCCTCATCGCCAAGCAGGCCGGTCGCGACCGCGATGCCCGCCGCGCGCAGCTTCCGGGTGCCTCCACCGTCGACGTGCGGGTTGGGATCTCTCATCGCGATCACCACGCTGGCCACGCGGGCGGCGATCAGCGCCTCGGTGCACGGCCCGGTGCGCCCGGTGTGATTGCACGGTTCGAGGGTGACATAGGCGGTCGCCCCGCGTGCCCGCGATCCGGCGTCCTTCAGCGCCTCCACCTCGGCGTGCGGCAGCCCGACGCGATGATGGTAACCCGCGCCGACGATGCGGCCGCTCTTGACCAGCACGCAGCCGACCATCGGGTTCGGCGCAGTCCGCCCGCGCGCCCGGCCGGCGAGCGCCAGCGCGCGGCGCATGAAGCGGCGATCGTCGTCGCTGAAGCGGCTCACGGGAGGTTCTCAGGCCACCGGGTTCTTGACGCGCAGGAACGCGAAGCGACGGAAGTCGGCATCGTTGGTGTAGAGCGTGTCGACGCCGTGCTGGCGGAGCAATGCGGCGAGGTGCGCGTCGGGGACGAGCTTGCCGCGAACGACCAGACCCCGGGTCACCTCCTGGTAGATCCCAAAGAAGCCTTCCTGCTCCGACAGGAGGCGCACCTGCGGTAGATCGATCAGCGCCGCGATGTTCTCCATCGCCCGATCGGGGGACAGCGGCGGCGAGAGGATGGCCGGGTTGGTCACCATCCGCAGGTACCCCATCACGGTCGGCCAGGCCAGGCAGAACACCTCTCTGCCTGCCCGGCGCTCCTTCAGGAACGAAGCCGCCCGCTGGTGAAACGGGCTCTCGACCGACGACGCATAGAGCAGGACGTTGACGTCGATCGCGAAGCTCAACGCCGTTTTCCGCGGGTCTCTTCGTCGAGCAGGGCGTAGATCGCCTCCTTGTCCAGCGGATCGATCCGCAGGGCGCCGGGCGAGGCGTTCCAGCGAAGTGGCGTCGGCTTCTTGTGGGTCGCCAGGCGGCGTCCGAGCACCTCCGCGAGCAGATCCGACACCAGGCGGCCGAGCGTCTTCCCCTCCTGCTTTTGAAGGCGTTTCAGGTCGTTGAGGACGGGCGTATCGATGTCGAGGGTGGTGCGCATGGGTCGATCGTGGCCGGCACTGCATCAGATGTCAAGGCGACCCTCCATCTGATGCGAGCGCTACGCGTAGCGCGTGAAAAGCAGCGTCGCGTTGGTGCCGCCGAAGCCGAAGCTGTTCGAGAGGGCAGCGTCGATCGTCACCTCGCGGGCGACGTTCGGCACGTAGTCGAGGTCGCACGCCGGGTCCGGCTGATCGAGGTTGATCGTCGGTGGCAGCACGCCGCGGAGGATCGAGAGCACCGCGATCGCCGCCTCGACGCCGCCCCCCGCGCCGAGGAGGTGCCCGGTCATCGACTTGGTCGACGAGATCGCCAGCCTCCGCGCGTGATCGCCGAACACCCGGTGGACCGCCCGCGTCTCGGCGACGTCGCCCTGCTTGGTGGACGTGCCATGGGCGTTGATGTAGCCGATCCGATCGAGGGCCACCTTCCCATCGCTGATCGCCATCCGCATGCAGCGCACCGCGCCCTCGCCGGAGTCGGGTGGCGAGGTGATGTGATGGGCGTCCGACGTCAACCCGTAGCCGGCCAGCTCGGCGTAGATCCGCGCGCTCCGCCGCCGCGCGTGCTCGAGCTCCTCGATCACGACGATCCCCGCCCCTTCGGCCATCACGAAGCCGTCGCGCCCGATGTCGAACGGCCGGCTGGCGCGCAGCGGCTCGTCGTTGCGCGTCGAGAGCGCCCGCATCGCGTTGAAGCCGCCCACGCCGAGCGGGGTGATGGTCGCCTCGCAGCCGCCGGCGATCATCACGTCGGCGTCGCCGCGCAGGATCGTCCGCTGCGCCTCGCCGATCGAGTGCGCCCCCGTCGAGCAGGCGGAGACGTGCGACATGTTCGGGCCGCGCGCGCCGGTGCGGATCGAGATGTGCCCGGGGGTGATGTTGACGATGATCATCGGCACGAAGTAGGGCGACATCCCACGCCGCGGCCCCTTCTCGACCAGCGCCTTGTGGGTCCGCTCGATCGAGGTCACCCCGCCCAGCCCCGAGCCGACGTAGACCCCCACCCGGTCCGCCTCCGCGCTGATCATCGCCTTGTCGAGTCCCGCGTCGGCCACCGCCATGTCGGCCGCGGCGAGCCCGAACTGCACGAACGGATCGAGGTGCTTGGCCTCGCGCGGCTCGATCCACTTCGTCGGATCGAAGCCCTTCACCTCGCCGGCGATCTTGGTCGCGAAGTCGGTGGTGTCGAAGTGGGTGATCGGCCCGATGCCGCTCCGTCCCTCGAGCAGCGCGGCCCAGGTCCCCTCCGCGTCGTTGGCGAGCGGCGTGAGCAGGCCCAGTCCTGTGACTACGACTCTCCGCATCGGCTCCATGGCGGCTGGTTTTTTCTGGCGCGCGTTGCCGCGGGGTCAGGAGGCGCGCGGCGCGTGGCTCGTGATGTAGTTGACCGCGTCGCGGACGGTCTTGATCGTCTCGGTGTCCTCGTCGGGGATCTCGATCCCGAACTTCTCCTCCAGCGCGAGCACCAGCTCGACCACCGCCAGCGAGTCGGCCTTGAGATCGTCGGTGAACGAGGCCTCGGGGGTCACCTTCTCGGGCGACACCTCGAGCTGGGCGCAGATGACTTCCTTGACTTCTTCTTCGAGGGACATGGTCACTCCTCCGGTTGACTCGCTGTGGGATCGGGCGTTCGGTCAGGGAAGCTTACATGAGCAGGCCGCCGTTGACGCGCAGGACTTGCCCGGTGATGTAGCTGGCGCCGGGAGAGACGAGGAATCGCACCGCCTCGGCGACCTCTTCGGGGCGGCCGATCCGCCCGAGCGGGATATTGGCGACCAGCTCGGTGCGCGCCTCGGCGTTGACGTGGGCGGCGGTCATCTCGGTCTCGATGAAGCCGGGCGAGACGGCGTTGACCGTCACGCCGCGCGACGAGAACTCGCGGGCGAGCGTCCTGGTGATCCCGATCAGGCCCGCCTTGGCGGCGACGTAGCTCACCTGGCCGGTGCTGCCCATCTCGCCCACCACCGACGTGATGTTGACCAGCCGACCGCTCTCCTTGGCCTTCAGGAGGTGGCGCGCGGACGCCCGTGCGACGTGCAGGGCGCCGGTCAGGTTGACCTCGATCACCCGCGCCCAGTCCTCCTCCTTGAGGCGAAGGATCAGGCCGTCCACCGCGATCCCGGCGTTGTTGACCACCACGTCGAGGCGCCCGTTCTCGTCGACGATCTGCTTGATCGCGGCGTCGACCTCGGCCGCCCTGGCGACATCGAAGCGCGCCAGCGTGCCGGTGCCTCCGGTCGCCACCACCGCTTCGAGCGCCTCCTTCGCGGCGGCCTCGTTGGCGGTGTAGTTGACGATCACATGCAATCCATCCTTCGCCAGCGCGACCGCGATCGCGCGGCCGATCCCGCGCGACGCGCCCGTGACCAGTGCCACCCGTTTTTCACCCATGGGCCGACTCCTTCAACGCAAGCGCCTGCGCCGGATCCTCGACGGAGGCGAGCTTCAGCGACGGGGCGATCCGCTTGCAAAGCCCCGACAGCACCTTCCCCGGCCCGACCTCGATGGCGCGCGTGACGCCCATCGCCGCGAGCCGCTGCACCGACTCCTCCCAGCGCACCGAGCCGGTGACCTGCCGGTAGAGGAGATCCTTCACCCGCGCCGGATCGGAATTCTCCGTCGCCTCGACGTTGCTCACCACCGGTATCCGCGGGGCAGAGATCGCGATCTTCTCGAGCTCGACCGCCAGCCGCTCGGCCGCCGGCTGCATCAGCGCGCAGTGGAACGGCGCGCTCACCGGAAGCGCCTTGACCAGCTTGGCGCCCTTCTGCTTCGCCAGCATCATGGCCCGCTCGACCGCCGCGGCGTGGCCGGCGATCACCACCTGCCCGGCGCCGTTGAAGTTGGCCGGCGCGCACTCGCCACCGTCGCTGCCGCTGGCCTCGCGGCAGGTGTCGGCGACCGCGTCCGAGGGCAGTCCGATGATCGCCGCCATCCCCCCGACGCCGCTCGCCACCGCCTCCTGCATGAACTTGCCGCGCAGGTGGACGAGGCGCACCGCGTCGACGAAGGTGATGGCGCCAGCGTGCACCAGCGCGGAGTACTCCCCGAGCGAGTGGCCTGCCACCACGTCGGGCTCGATCCCCGCCAGTTCCTTCAAGGCGAACGACGCCGCCAGCGACGTGGTGAGGATCGCCGGCTGGGTGTTGGCGGTGAGCTGCAGATCGGCTTCCGGCCCGTCGAAGCAGAGCGCCGAAATCTTGAAGCCGAGCGCGTCGTCCGCCGCCGCGTAGAGCGCACGCACCGACGGCAGCGCCTCGGCGAGCGCTCGTCCCATCCCCACCTTCTGCGAGCCCTGCCCGGGGAAGACGAATGCGATCATTGGCGGCGTTTTATCAGATTCCCGTCGCCAGAGCCACTGGCCCTGCTCGGCCTACCACCGGACCAGCGCCGAACCCCACGAGAAGCCCGCGCCGAGCGCGCTCATGAGCAGGAGGTCGCCCGGCTTGACAGTGCCATCGCGCACCGCCTCGTCGAGGGCGATCGGGATCGACGCCGACGACGTGTTCCCGTACTTATGGATGTTCAGGTAGAACTTCGCCATCGGCAGGCGGGTCTTCTCGGCCACTGCCTCCAGGATGCGGAGGTTGGCCTGATGCGCGATCACCCAGGTCACGTCCTCGGGCGCGAACCCGTTCTTCTCGATCGCGGTCAGCGACGCGCGAGCGATGTTGCGGACTGCGTGCGCGAACACGCCCTTGCCGTTCATTTTCACGAAGTGCTGCCGCTCGGCGACGGTGGCGGGCGAGGTCGGGAGGGCGACGCCCCCGGCCGGGACCCTCAGCGCGCCGGCCTGCGTCCCGTCGGCGAACAGGTGGGTCGAGAGGATGCCGCGCTCATCGTCCACTGGCGAAGGGCCGACCACCACCGCGCCCGCGCCGTCGCCGAACAGGACGCAGGTGTTGCGGTCGCTCCAGTCGATCATCGCGCGCGAGAGCACCTCGACACCGATCACCAGCACGCGCTGGAAGTTGCCGGTCCGACACAGCCCGTCAGCGACGGAGAGCCCGTAGATAAAGCCGGCGCAGGCGGCGGCGAGATCGAAGGCGGGGCAGGTGGCGCCCAGCTTCTGCTGGACATGGACGGCGCACGCCGGGAGCGGCGAGTCGGGAGTGACCGTGCAGACGATGATCGCATCCAGCGACGAAGCCGGCAGCCCGGCGGCGAGCAGGGCCGCCCGTCCCGCCTCGGCGGCGAGGTCGCTGGTGGTGCGCCCCTCCTCGAGGATCCGGCGCTCCTTGATACCGGTGCGCAGCGTGATCCACGGGTCGGACGTGTCCACGAACTTCTCGAGGTCGCGGTTGGTGACGACCTTCGCCGGGACGGCCTTGCCCGTGCCGAAAATTCGTGTGCGCCGCATCGGCTCGTGCTCCTTTCGCGCTGTCCTGAGCCCGCCTGCGGGCTGCCCGGTCCTTCTACCAGAACCGGTCGCGCCGGAAGGCGAAAAGATGTGAACTCTCAACAGGTCGGACCACCCGCGATGGGCCGTCTACCCGCGCACCGCGGCGCCGGAAGGCTCTCCGGCGGGCCGCTCGAGGAGCGGGCGATGGCGGGCGATCGCCTCCGCGATCGCGGGAGCGAGGCGGGCGGCGACGAAGCGGTCGGCGGTGAAGATGCCGTTCTTGATCGCCCGGGCGCTCGATTTTCCGTGGCCGATGATCGCCACCCCATCGACGCCCAGGAGTGGCGCGCCTCCGAACTCGTCCGGCTCCATGCGCCGCTTGAGCGCATCGAAGGCCGGCTTCATCAGCAGCGCGCCGATCTTGGCCCGCGACGAGGCCTCCACCTCCGCGCGCAGGAGCGCGAAGATCATCCGCATCCCGCCCTCGAAGGTCTTGAGCGCGATGTTGCCGGTGAAGCCGTCGGTGACCACCACGTCGAACTCGCCGGTGAAGAAGTCGCGCCCCTCGGCATAGCCGGAATAGACGAAGTCCGCCGCGTCGCCGACCCCGCGGAGAATGCGGTGGGCCTCGCGGGTGAGGTCGGTGCCCTTCGACTCCTCCTCGCCGTTCGAGAGCACCCCCACCCGCGGGCGCTCCTTGCCCAGGATGGTGCGCGCGTAGGTCGCGCCGAGCACCGCGAACTGCGCCAGCGTGGAAGGCTTGACCGCGGTGTTGGCGCCCACGTCGAGCGCGACGCATTGCGAGCCGTCGGCGGTGGGGGCGATGGTGAGGATCCCCGGCCGCTCGACCCCCGGCAGGCGCTTCATCACGAACAGCCCGCACGCCATCATCGCGCCCGAGTTGCCCGCCGACAGCACCGCCTGCGCCTCGCCGCGCCGGGCGAGATCGAAGCAGACGCGCATCGACGAGTCCTTCTTGGACTTGACCGCCGCCGACGGTGGATCGTCCATGGCGATCACCTGCGAGGCGTGGCGGAGCGTCAGCCGCGGATGGCTGCGTCCGCCGAGCAGCTCGCGCAGGCGCGGCTCGTCCCCGACGAGGATGACCTCGAGCTCGCGGTCCTCGACCGCGGCGAGGCTCCCCTCGACCTCGGGCAGCGGCGCTTCGTCACCGCCCATCGCGTCGACCGCGATGCGAACGGGAGGGGGCATGACAACCTACCCCGTCCTTCGGCGGGGGCCCAGCTACGCCTCTTCGGCCTTCGGGGGGAGCACTTCCCGATCGTGGTAGTAGCCGCAGTTCGCGCACACGCGGTGCGAGAGCTTGGGCTCCTGGCAGCGGGGGCACGGCGTCACCGCCGGGATGGCCACGCTGCGCATCCACTGGGCGCGACGGTGATCGCGCATCGCCTTCGATTTTTTTCTCTTGGGAACGGCCATTTCACAACCTCTACAGGGATAGACTACGAACGAGCTACAGCTTGATCTCTTTGAGCGCCATCAGACGGGGGTCGATCACCTCGACCGAGCAGCCGCAGGCGCGCGCGTTGCGGTCGCCCCCGCACACTGCACACAGACCCTTGCAGTCGGCGCGGCACAGCTGGGTCATCGGGATGGCGAGGATCAGCGCCTCACGGAGCAGGTCCTCCAGCAGGATCCGCACGCCGTCGTGGGTGGCGAACTCCACGTCCTCGTCGGGCTTGGCCTTGTCCTCCACCGGCTCACCCTCGGGGGTGAAGATCATCTTCAACGGCACGCGCACCGGCGTGCGGACCTCCACGAGGCAGCGCACGCAGGGCACCATCACCACGCCGCTGATCGCCCCCTGGAGGAAGATGTTGTCGCCGATGCACGAGAGCGAGACATCCGCGTCGGCGTGCGAGCGCACGGCGTCCCCGTCGAGGCTGGTGAGCGCATCCTTCAGCAGGTCCTGTCCCAGCGGCAGGCGAAGGGCCAGCCCGGAATCTGGTATGTCCCTGATTTTAATCAACAAGATGCACCTTCAGCGCCTCATGCGAGGGGCGTATAATAGTTGACCGCAACGGGGAGTCAAGCCAATTGCGCCCGCCGGCCGAGCCTGCCGCTGCCGGGACAAAGGAGGTCGAGGCGGAGCGCCACGCACGCGGCGGACTCGCACTTGCCGCTCGCGCAGTCGGCGGCCTGCCCGCACGCTTGACCGGGCGCGCACTTCGCGCACCCGCCACCGCAGTCGATGTCCGTCTCGCTCCCGTTCTTGACCTTGTCGTCGCACTTCGGCGCCGCGCAGACGGCGACCGGGCACACCCCGCTCTGACAGTCGCCACCCTTCGCGCACGCCTTGCCGTCGCCGCAGCGGGCCATGCATGCGCCCCCGCAGTCGACGTCGCTCTCGCCGCCGTTCTTCACCCCGTCGCCGCACTTCGCCGGCATGCAGCGCTCCGCCGCGCACACCCCGCTCTGGCAATCGGCCGCCACGCCGCACGTCGCGCCGGCCTCGCACTTCGCACAAGTCCCGGGCAATCCTGAGCCTGCCGAAGGACCCCCGCAATCCGCGTCGCTCTCGGCTGCGTTTTTCACCAGGTCGACGCACG
>SHYY01000082.1 GCA_009692555.1 Myxococcales bacterium | reverse complement strand
GATGCGAACTGCTGTTTCCGTTCATTTCCCCGACCGCGGCGACGGGCGCGCGTACCCGAAACGGTAATGTTCGTCGTGTTCCATCCCGCAAGGCGCTGGGCGTTGTCGTCGAAGAACCGCCTCCTTGGAAGGCAGAATGTGGCCAAGTTAATAAAGTACAGCCCCTTAGTGTTTGAGGTCGTTGTGCGTCGGGGCCTTCGGGTTGTCGCCGTGGGCCAGGCGGTGCGCGTGTCCCACCATGTCGCCGAGGTAGGTGGCGAGGGTGCAGTACTCCACCCCGGGGCGCTCGGCAGCGTAGTGCACCGCGCGGTGGATGAGCGCGCGGGTGATCGACCAGCGCAGATCGTCGCCCAGGTCCTTGAACTCGACGCCCAGCTTCTGCGTGAGCTCGGTGACACGCTGCTCGAGCTCGTCGAAGCGCGCCACTAGCCCACCCCGAGCAGCTCGACATCGAAGTGCAGCTCGGCGTTCGGCGGGATCACCCCGCCCGCTCCGCGCGCGCCGTAGCCAAGCTCGGGCGGGATGATCAGCGTGCGCTTGCCGCCGACCTGCATCGACATCACTCCCTCGTCCCAGCCCTGAATCACCTGCCCGACGCCGATGTTGAAGGCGAACGGCTCGTGGCGGTCGACCGAGCTGTCGAACTTCTTGCCGTCCTTCAGGGTGCCGGTGTAGTGGACGGTCACCTTCCCGCCCTTCTTCGGCGAGGCGCCGGTGCCAACCTTGATGTCGATGTACTTGAGACCCGATGCGGTGGTGACGGTGGCGTCCATGGGTTCCTTTCTACTGTTGAGAAATGGACCCTGAAAGGGTCCCTTTTACCCCCCGCGACGAGCACCGCCAGGCAGAGCCCGGCGGCGCTCACGCCTATTCGACGCCGATCAGCTCGACGTCGAAGGTGAGCTCCGAGTTGGGGGGGATGAGGCCCCCGCCGACGTTCTTCTCGCCGTAGGCCAGGTTGGCCGGGATGATCAGCTTGCGCTTGCCGCCGACCTTCATCGACATCACGCCCTCGTCCCATCCTTTGATCACCTGGCCGATGCCGATCACGAACTGGAAGGGCTGGCCGCGATCGACCGAGCTGTCGAACTTCTTGCCGTCCTTGAGGGTGCCGGTGTAGTGCACGGTGACCTGCTTGCCCTTGGTGGGCGAGCCCCCGGTGCCGGGCGTGACCTCGATGTACTTCAGGCCCGAGGGAGTGCTCACCACCTTCTCGGCCGCGCCGGCCTTCTCCTTTTTCGACTTTTTTGGCGCGGTCGCATCCGCGTGGGCGAGCGCCGGGATGGCCGCGAGTACGAGGCAGGCGGCGAGCGAACGAACGATGTGCATTTCAGCTCCTCTTTTCGAGGCGCGCACTGTAACGCGCGGGAGGCCAAAAGGCCAAGACCGACGCGATCCACAGCGATCCACAGCGAGCACGCGCACGACTCACGAGCACGTGGACGAGCAGGTGACACGAGGCTACGTGGACGCAGGACGAGGAGGAGGGACCGCCCAGGTGACCTCGCAGTCCGCGTCCACCAAAAACTTGATGAATCATGAGCCGGCAACGGCAACGGCAGAGCCGGAGCAACCGAAGGACGGGGCAAGCCCTGGGCAAGCCCCGGCCCTACGCACCCTGGTAGCGCGTCGGGTCGCTGACGTCGGCGTCGCGGAAGCCCTTCTTCCGGAGGGCGCAGGAGTCGCACCGGCCGCAGGCTCCACCGTCGCTGGCGGGGTCGTAACAGGAGTGGGTGATCGCGTAGTCGACGCCCAGGCGGATCCCCTCGCGGATGATCTCCGCCTTGGTCATCCGGATCAGCGGGGCATGGACGGTGATCTCCGCCCCGCCGACGCCGGCGCGGGTGCCGAGGCGGGCCATGGTCTGGAACGCGGCGAGGAACTCGGGACGGCAGTCGGGGTAGCCGGAGTAGTCGAGGGCGTTCATCCCGGCGAACAGGTCGCGCGCGCCGAGCACCTCCGCCCAGGCGAGCGCGTAGCAGAGAAAGAGCGCGTTGCGGGCCGGGACGTAGGTCACCGGGATCTCCCCGTCGCCCATGGCCTCGACCGGGCGATCCTTGGGCACCGCGAGATCGGCGGTGAGCGCGCTCCCGCCGATCCAGCGCAGGTCGACCTCGGCGGTCCGGTGCAGGGTCGCCCCGAGGGTGCGCGCCACCCGCCCGGCCGCCTCGAGCTCGACGGCGTGCCGCTGTCCGTAGCGGAACGAGAGGGCGTAGCAGTCGTACCCGCGCTCGCGGGCGAGGGCCAGCACCGTCGCCGAGTCGAGGCCACCCGAGAGGAGAATTACCGCGCGCTCCATCCACCCATCCTATATTCCCCGCGATGAAACGCTACGATCCCGACGCGGCGCGGCGCCGCCAGCTCCACGAGGCCACGGTCGAGCACTACCAGGATCCCGACCTCTACGACCACGAGTACCGTCGGAGGCGCGCCGACGTGAACTACTACCGCTCCCTCGCCGCCGCGACCGGGCGCGACGTCCTCGAGCTGGGCTCGGGCAGCGGGCGCCTGCTGATCCCGCTCCTCCGCGACGGGGCGCGCGCGGTGGGGCTCGACTACAGCCAGCCGATGCTCCATCGCTGCCAGGACCGGACCTTGCGCCTCCGCCCGGCGGTGCGCGCCCGCGCGACGCTGGTGCGCGGCGACTTCCGGCGGTTCGCCTTCGGGCGCCGCTTCCCGCTCATCGTCTGCCCGTTCAACGCGATGATGCACCTCTACACCCTTGACGACGTGGCCTCCTTCCTCGCCTGCGTCCGCGCCCATCTCACGCCGGACGGGCTGTTCGCGTTCGATGTCCAGAACCCCGATCTGCACTGGCTCACCCGCGACCCCGACCGTCGCTGGTCGCGCACCCGCTGCAAGGATCCGCGCACCGGCCGCAGCTACATCTACACCACCAACCACACCTACGACGCAGCGACGCAGATCGCCTGGATCCGGATCTTCTACGACCCCGAAGGGCCCCCCCCGGAAGGCCGTGCACAGCGCTCCCGCATCGTGCACCTCGCCCACCGCCAGTTCTTCCCCGAGGAGCTGCGCGCGCTCCTGACCTCCGCCGGCTTCGCGCTCGAGGCGCGCGACGGGGGGTTTTCCGGAGAGCCGTTCGAGAGCGAGTCCGACGCCCAGGTGGTGCGCTGCCGGGTGGGTTAGGAGCCCGTCGGGGCATTCTCCGTCGGGCCTCCGACGGCAAATAACCCCTTGAAACTGATCGGGAATCGACAACTGTGCAAGTGCAGCATCCAGACCCCGCCCGTCGCTGTTTCTTGTGTGCAATGCGAAGGAAAAAACCGCTCCCGTCGAGAAAAACGCTGCTGCAATGCAAAAAGTGTTGACAGCCCGTCGGTGGTGCGCGTAGTTTGTGCCAAACCTCGTACACGAGGGAGGATAAAAATGGCCGAAGTCGTCGAGAAGATGGGTGTGAAGCGGGAGTCTGGCTACCTCTACTTCCTGCGCGGGTCGGACGTCTGGAAGACGCCGATGAAGCGCGCTGGTGGCCCCTCGGCCGCCGGGAAGGCCGCCAAGGTCGCTGGCGGTGGGTTCAAGCGCGAGGAGGGGTACCTCTACTTCCTCGACGGGGCGGGCAACGTCGCCCGCGCCAAGCGCGCCGTCGGCGGGCAGAAGCGCAAGGCGAAGAAGCGGGTCGCCGCGAAGACCGCCGCCAAGAAGCCGGCCGCCAAGGCGAAGGCGAAGGCGAAGGCGAAGCCCAAGGCCGCCGCCAAGAAGCCCGCCAAGGCCGCCGCCAAGAAGCCGGCCGCCAAGAAGGGCAAAAAGAAGTAGGCGGAGGAGTCGGCTCCTGGTCGTTGAACGAGCCCGCTTCGCGGGAGGCGCGCGCTCGCGAAGGTGAGCGGCGCGCGTGGCCCGCCTTGCGGGGCCGACCGGTTGGATGGACAGAGGGGAATTGCCGCCCGGCGATTCCCCTCTTTCCTTTTGGGGGACGGAAAGAATTATGATGCGGCCCGTGATTCGCTCCGCCGCGCTGCGCCAGAGCCTGGCGGCCCTCGCCGCCGACGAGGCGGCCCATCTTCCCCTCACCGCGCTCGACACAGTGTGGATCCAGCTCACCGGCACGCTGTGCAACATCGCCTGCCGGCACTGCTTCATCACCTGCGGCCCGAAAGAGGACCGGGTGCGGATGATGACCCGCGCCGAGGTGCAGAACAGCCTCGACGAGTGCCGCGCCCTCGGGGTGAAGGAGATCTACTTCACCGGCGGCGAGCCGATGCTGCACCCCGAGTTCTTCGCGGTGATCGAGGACAGCCTCGCGGTGGCGCCGACCTCCTTTCTCTCGAACGGAATCCTGATCGATCCCGCGGCGGCCGATCGCCTGCGGGCGCTGTTCGACGCCGCGCGCTACAGCCTCGACTGCCGGATCAGCCTCGACGGGATGACCGCCGAGGAGAACGATCCGGTGCGCGGGCGCGGGACCTTCCAGGACATCGTGCGCGGGATCGGCCTGCTCGCGCGCGCCGGGCTGGCCCCGGTGGTCACGGTGGTCGAGCACGCCTTGGGGATGGCGGCCACCGCGAAGCGCAGCGCGTTCCTCGCCTTCCTGCAGGGCCTCGGCCTCGACCGCCCGCGGGTGAAGTTCCTGCCGCTGCTCCGGATCGGGCGCGAGGTGCGCCGCACGCACGGCTACGGCGATGACGACTTCGTGCGCGCCGGTAGCCTCGATCGCGTCGCCGCGGAGGCCCTCCAGTGCGGCTCCTGCCGCCTCGTCACCGCGGACGGGGTGTGGACCTGCCCGCTGCTCCTCGACGAGCCGGAGGCGCGGTTGGGCGCGACGCTCCGCGAGGCGCTCGCGCCGATCCGCCTGCGCTGGGCCGCCTGCCACACCTGCGTCGCGGAAGGGCTGCAGTGCCGGACCTGATCTGCGTCTTCGGCGGGGTCTACAGCAATCACCTCGCGCTGGCCGCCACCGTCGAGGCGGCGTGGAGGCGGGGGGCGCGGCGCTTCTACTGCCTGGGCGATCTCGGGGGCTTCGGGCCGAACCCCGACAAGGTCCTGCCGCTGCTCCGCGAGCACGAGGTGACGGTGCTGCAGGGCAACTACGATCACTCGGTCGGCCACGGCCTCGCCGACTGCGGGTGCGGCTACACCGACCCGCGCGACAACCACTACGCGCAGCTCTCCTACGACTACACCCTCGCCCGCACCGGCGACGAGTTCCGCGCCTACCAGCGCGCGCTGCCGGAGGTGATCGTCGAGGAATGGGCCGGCAAGCGGGTGCGGATGGCGCATGGCTCGCCGCGCCGGGTGAACGAGTTTCTCTGGGAGTCCGCGGCGCCGGACGCCTTCCTGGCGCGGTTGATGGACGCCGAGCGGGCGGATGTCCTGCTGGTCACCCACACCGGCATCCCATGGCAACGCACGCTCCCGGACGGTCGGCTGGTGGTCAACGTCGGCGCGATCGGACGCCCGGCGAACGATGGCACCACCGACGTGTGGTACGCGCTGATCACCGTCGGTGAGGAGACCGCACAGCGGGTGTCGGCCGAGCTTTGCCGCCTGCCCTACGACCACCCGCGGCTGGCGGCAGAGATGCGCGCCGAGGGGTTGCCGCCCGAGTTCGTCGCCACCATCGAGACCGGCTTCTGGACCACTTGCCTGGAGATCCTGCCGCCCAAGGAGCGGATGCGCGGGCGCTATTAGCGGCGGGCCTTCACCCGCGGCGGTCGGCGACGCACGCGGTCAGGGTGGCGCGGCGGATCTGGTAGGCGACCTCGCAGGCGAGGATCCGGTCCTGCCTTCAGCGGGCGAGCGGTTCGCCCGCCGCGCGCTCGCCCAGCCGCTGGTAGCAGTCGACGGTGGCGCTCCCGGAGCAGGTGGCGCGGACCTGGCGCGCGGTCGCGATCGCGAGCGGAGACACCACGCAGTGCGCGCCGCCGGACGTCGACCCGGCAGCGCCCGGGGCCAGGACGCCGGCGGCGCAGCCACTGAGGGCGGCGAGCGCGAGCGACAGGGCGGCGATCAGCAGGTGGCGAGTCGAGCGGTTCATTGGGCTTATCGCGGGTCATGGTCTAGAAGCCGTAGCCGCGGCAGGTCACGCGACGGTAGTCGGGGCCGAGGCCGATCAGGCGCGTCGGGGTGACAGCGATCGGCGTCGTGCGCGCGCGCCCGCCGAGGCGCAGGGTCAGGAGGTGGTCGGCGACGGCGAAGGAGCCCGAGCGGATCGAGCCGGCGCCGCGCCCCGAGGGGGGCTCGATGACGTGCACCGCGCCGTCGTCGTCGAACTCGTAGACGATCGGCGCGTCGGTGGCGAGGCTCTCCCAGGTGCCGATCACGTCGTGTCCCATGTTCCCCGACAGCGACGAGGAGACGGCCTCGCACTCGTCGGGTGGCGAGCAGGCGGGGGAGGGGAGCGCCAGCAAGAGGACGATCGGGAGGGAGACGCGCATCGGAGGGTCGGTTCGCGGAGCCTGCTCCATCTTCGCCCGCGCGCCCCGGGCGTCAATTTTTTCCTCCCTCCAGGCCCAGCGCGTCGCGGATCTTCCCGCGCCGCTCGGCCCGCCGCCCGCGCATCACCGAGGCAGCGAGCGCCGCGGTGGTCTTCGCGAGGTCGATCACCTCGACCTTCATGCTGCCGGGCGCACCGGTGATCTTGATCGGGATCGAGACCGGATCGGCGGCGGCCAGCTTGCCACCGCTGGCGGCAGTGATGTCGGCGGGCGACATATCGAGGCTGCCCTCGAGGGCGATGATGGGCGCGCGATCGAGGCTGACCCGCCCGCCGATGCGGACCGATCCGACGTCGGTGTAGAAGCGGATCGGATCGCGGGTACGCACCTGGCCCCCTTCGACGCGCAGGACGGCGTGGAGGTCGCGCAGCTCCATGCCCTGGCCGCGCGGCTGCTTGCCGCCGGTCTTGAGACGCGCGAGCAGCGGGTTCACCACGGTGACGGTGAGGGGCTGGGCGCGCCGCACGCGCAGGTCGTCGAGGTCGAGCCGGATGTCACCACGGAGGTGGGGCGTGAGCTCCGCCAGCGTGGCGCCGGCGCCGTCGAGGTGGAGGTCGATCGTCCCGTGGCCCTCGACGCTGTCGCCGGGCTTGCCGTCGCCCATGGCAGCGAGGGCCGCGAGGTCGATCTTCGCGAGGACGAGGCGGAGGGCGAGCCGGGGCGGCGAGGCGGCGAGGTCGACGGCGCTGCCGGTCGCGGTCACGGTACCCCCGAGGGTCGATGCCTGGAACAACCGGAGCGTCACGGTGCGCTTCGCGTACGACACCTCGGTGGTCACCCCATGCACCGGCACGCCGCGGACGCGCGCATCGGTCAGCTGCAACCTGCCGTCGACGTCGGGCGGCCCCGTTGCCATTGCCGTTGCCGCTGCCGTTGCCGGTTTCGTCGCGGGTCGAGCGCCCGCGCCGGGCAAGAGTCGGTCGAGATCGAGGCCGCTTCCGGCGAGATCGAAGGTCACCTTGCGCAGGCGATCGAGTCCCGTCACCTCCACGCGGCCGCGCAGGCGGCCCCCCGCGGCGGCGAGGTCAAGCCCCTCGATGTGGGCCCGCGCAGCGCCGAGATCGTCGGGATCTCCGTCGAGGCGAAGGGAAAAGCGTACTTTTCCCGACATCAGCGCAGGCGGCAGGCCGGCCCGCCCGAGCAGCGGAAGCACGGTCGCGAGGCGGGCTAGATCGAGGTCACACGAGGGCACCTTTACGGCGAGGCGGTGGCGCCCCCGATCCAGCTCGCCGCTCGCCTCGATCCGTGCGCCCGGCAGGTCGAGCAGCGCCCGCTGCACCACCGTCCGGGGAGCGGTCCGCCCGTCGCTACCCCCGGTGCCGTGATCGGCCAGCAGGCGCAGTCGCATCGCCACCCCGGCCGGCTTGTCGAGCGCGTCCTTCCGCGCGATCCGGGCCCGGGTCAGGTCGACGTCGGCGTCGACGAAGAGCGATCCTCCCGCCGCGCGCAGCGTCGTCACCAGGGTCGCGCCGCCGCCCACGATCAGGCCAGGGGTGCGGAGGTCCGCTTCCCGAAGCGTGACCTTCGCGCGCGCCAGGAGTGCGCCGTCGCGCCGTTCGACCGTTCCTCCCGCGCCGGCGAAACCGGCGACATGGACCTCCGGCGGAAGCGCCCGCTGCAGAGGCGGCACGAGGCGAAGGAGCCGCTCGAGTGCCACCTCGCCGAAAGAGAAGCGCAGCGAGAGATCCTCCGGCGAACGCATCGTCCCCTCGCCCACCAGCGATGCCGGCCCGATCACCAGCGCCAGCCGCTCGATGGTGGCGCCCGCCTTGGCGACGGTCGCCTTCAGCTCCACCGACGCGGGCATTGCGGCTGGCTTGTCCAGGAAGGGCAGGCGCAAGGTCGCCTGGCCGAGATCGACCGCCGCGTCGATGCGCGCGCCCTCCTTCGAGCCCTGCCCGTGGGCGTGCAGCGCGACCGGCCCGCGCAGCGTGAACCCGCCTGGAAGCAGCCCCGGCGGCAACAGGGCGGCGATCTTCTCGAGGGTGATGCCGCGCGAGCGGAGATCGAGCTCCCGGACCTCGGGCGCGGCGCCACGAAGACCGCGGAGGTCGGCGCTGGCCGAGAGCGCCATCCCGTCGACCACGAGTTCGACCGAGCGCGCCAGGAGATCGCCGGCCGCGGGCTCGATCGCGAGATGGGCCCGCACCTCGATGTCGGTGGGAGGCCCGCCACCGGACGGGAACCGGAGCACGACGCCGCGGGCTCCCGCGCTCCCCGAAAGCTCCAGCGGCCCCGGCCCCTCCGGCATCGCGAAGCGGAGATCGGCCGACAGGGCGGCTCCCTGCGCCAGAGGCCCTTCGCGGGCCGACAGGAGCGCCAGCAGCGGCGCGATCTCGACGGAGGAGAGCTTGACCTCGGCGTGCCGCAGGTGCGGAAGCCCCTCCCGATCCGGCTCCAGCGCGAGGGCGAGGTGAAGGTTGCGCTCCTTTGCGAGGGCGGCCCCGTCGACGGTGATCGCCAGCGGGCGTCCGATCGCGACATCGCGCGCGATGGCGTCGATCCGCTCGATCGCCAGCGGCAGCCGCTCCCGATCGCGCAGCCTCACGGTCGCTCCGACGAGCGCCAGCCGCGACAGCGTGATCCCGCGCAGCCAGGCGCGCTGCTCGTCGGTGAGCCCGCTTCGCCCTCGAAGACCCAGGGGACGCTGTGGTGCCGCCTTCGGCGGGTCGATGAGGCTCAGCGGACGCGCCGCCAGCCGATCGAGCACGTCCTGACAGGACAGCCGCCCGCCTTGGCCTCGCGCGAGGCTCAGCTCCGCTCCGCGCGCCTCGAGGTAACGCACCTCCACCTCACGCCCGAGGGAGGTCACCAGCGGCCACAGCGCCACGCCCATCCGCAGCGACGGCACCCGCAGCAGCGGTGGAGCCCCGGCGCCCTCCCCGTCCGCCGCCGCGATCACCACCTCGTGCAGCTCCACCGACGGCTCGGGAAAGAGGTCGAGCTCGACCTGCCCGACCTGGATCGCGCGGCCGATCTGCTGCCCCCACCCCTCGGCGAGAGCGATCCCCTTGCCCCGCACCACGCCGCCGACCTCGCCGGCGACGAGCACCACCGCAGCGGCCACCGCGCCCGAGAGCAGGACGAGCGCAGCGACGGCAACCAGCGCCTTCCGTCTCCCGCTCCGCAGCTCCTTCACGCGCAGGACGGGTTCACGTCGCGCTGATCTGCGCCGCGATCTTGTCGGGCCGCGCCATCTGGCGCACCACGAACTGCCGCCGGTCGATGTCGAGCGCCGCGCCGAAGCACTCCTGCAGCACCCGCCACTGCTCGTCGACGGTGCGGGTGATGATCTGGAGCGAGTAGCCGTAGCGCATCACCTTCTCCGTCGCCTGGAGGTAGTTCTCCACGCCGGTGCCCTGGTGCTGCTGGGCCCCGCGGTCGGGCGCGCTGTCGATCCGCAGCATCCGCTTCAGCGACGCGAGCGCGCTCGGCACGAACGCCGGATCCTGCCCCGCCCGCTTGAGGAAATAGGCCACGAACCACTGCTGGTGGCGCCGCTCGTCGCGCGCGATGCGCTGCAAGAGGCCCTTCAGCACCGGCTCGTCGGCGGCGCCGGCAAGCACCTGGTAGAGGTGGATGTTCAGCGTCTCGCCGAGGATGTTGATCAGCACCAGCGCGAACTCGTCCTGGAAGTCGTTCGGGTCGAACCCCTTCTGCCGCTCCGCGAGCTTGGCCTCGCCGTGCTCCGCCGCCATCGGGTGGCCGACCCGCCGGCAGTAGTGGCGGACGCAGTGGAAGTGCTTCTGCTCCTCGCCCGCCTGGTAGGTCGCCCACGAGGCGAACTCCGCGTCGTAGAGCATGATCGCCAGCTGGTTGACCACGATCGACGGCGCGTTCCCCTCGACCACCGCCACCTCCGCCACGCAGTCGATCACCTGCAGGTCGCGCGCGGAGAGCGACGCGGGATCGACCGTCTCGATCTCGCTCCGCACATCCGCCATCTTCCAGCGGTGCGCCTCGCACAGGTCGAGGAAGCGGTCGTAGAGCGACCAGTTGTCGGGCGCCTCGGGCCGCGCGTTGGGCAGAAGCTTGCGGAAGGGCGCCGCACCGAACGTCGTCTCCTGGCTCAAGCGGGCCTCCTCTCTCCCGTGTTTCGGGAAATCGTGAATGGCCGCCGCGGGGGTGACCACCAACCGACGTGGCAACCTGTAGCACGACTCCAAGGCGCGCGGGAAGCCGTGGGAGGGAGTGATGTGCGATGATTCACAGCACAAGCGAGGGCGATCCATGGGGGCGAATGGCGATGATCCATCGGATCGCGGCGACGGGCGCGCGGGCGCTCCTCGCGTGCCGGACGCCCGCCGACGAGCTGGTCGACTGCGTCATCGAGGGCGGGATCCCCGGCGGCGAAGGTGCACGGCGCAAGGTGATCGCCGACTGCCGCCAGGCGCAGGCCAGCAACAAGGTCGACGTGCTCTTCATGATCGACAACTCCAACTCGATGGAGGCGATGCAGGAGGAGCTGCGCGCCCGCTTCCCGCAGTTCCTGGAGGTGTTCTTCGACCTCGCCAAGAAGGGCACCTTCCTCGACCTCCACGTCGGGGTGGTGACGTCCGATTATGGCGCCGGCGCGACCGGAGCGCCGGGGTGCGATCGCTCCGGCGGCGGCGGCGGGGGCCGGCTCGTCCCGGGGCGGCTCATGGGCTGCGTCGCGGGCGAGCAGGACTACATCGCCTACAACTTCGCGACCGGCGCCGGCAACGTGACGGAGAAGGGCTTCGCCGCCGCCTTCACCTGCGAGGCCTCGGTGGGCGCCAACGGCTGCGGCTTCGAGCACCCGCTGGAGTCCGTCTATGCTGCATTGCACAACGAGACGGGCGCGCCAGGCGGCTTCGTGCGCGAGGGCGCGCTGCTGGTGGTCGTATTCCTGGCCAACGAGGACGACTGCTCCGCGCCGTCGGGGAGCGATCTCTTCGACGCGAATCGAGTGGCCGAGTACGGCTACGGGACCTCCTACCGCTGCCCGCGCTTCGGCCTGGTGTGCGGCGGGGTGAGGCCGCCTTACGGGGCGTCGGGCGGGGCCTTGCCGATGTGCGTCTCCGCCCCGAACCCGGGCGGCGCCGGCCCGGGCAAGCTCCACGACGTGGCGCGCCACATCGACTACTTCACGAAGCCGTCATTCCGCGGCGGGGTGAAGCTCTCGCCGCAGGACGTGCTCCTGGTCGGAGTCGATGCCCCGTCGGAGAGCGTGGAGGTGCTGCTCTCGAACCCCGGCACCACCGGCGGAGAGCCCTACGTGCCGTGCAGCCAGCTCAACGAGGCGAGCAATCCGCCGTGCGTGCCGGTGGTGCAGCACAGAGCTGCGTCAACAAGGCGCGGCCGGTGTTCTTCGGCGATCCGGCGGTGCGCCTGAACCAGGTGATCACCGCTGCGGCGAACCACAAGGTGAGCTCGATCTGCGACGGCGACTACCGCACCACGTTGCAGGACATGGCGCGGCTGATCATCGCCCAGCTCGGGAGCCGCTGCCTGTCGAAGAAGCTGCCAGGGAACGCGGCGAGCGCCGACTGCACGGTCGAGGAGGTGACCCACAACCTCGACGGTACCGACGATGCGAAGGTCCTCCCGCGCTGCGCCGCCAGCGACGGGGGCATGGTCTTCCCGTGCTGGCGGATCGAGACCAAGGACCGCTGCGCCGGGATCTCGCCGCAGGGGCTCGGGGTGACCATCGACCGCAGCGGCGCGGCGACGCCGCCTCGCACCACCGAGCGCGCCTCGTGCGAGACGCTGTGAGCCTGCTGCTGGTCTGGGCGTCGCGGACTTGCGGTGCGCTGGACCGAGCGGGTATCAAGGGGCGTGCTCGCCCTCGTCAACGCCACCCTCGTCGAGCTCCGGCCGCGGCGGGTGCGGCGCGCCGACCTCCTGCTCGACGGCGAGGCCATCCGCACCGTCGGTGAGCCGATCCCGAAGGGCACTCGGGTGATCGACTGCGCCGGGGCGATCGTCCTGCCCGGCCTGGTGTGCGCTCACACCCACCTCTACGCGGCGCTCGCTCGCGGGATGCCGCCCGCTTCGCCGGCGCCCGCGACCTTCCGCGAGATCCTGGAGCCCGTCTGGTGGCGGCTCGAGCGCGCGCTCGACGACGAGGCGATCGAGGTGTCGGCCCTCTGCGGCGCGGCTGAGGCGGCGCGGGCCGGCGTCACCACGCTGATCGATCACCACGCCTCCCCGTCGCTGATCGCGGGATCGCTCGATCTCGTCGGCGGCGCGGTGGAGAAGATCGGACTCCGTGGCGTGCTCTCCTACGCGGTGTCGGATCGCGGCACCACCAACGAGGCGAAGGCCGGGATCGCCGAGAATGACCGGTTCCTGGGATGCCTGCGGGGGGAGCGGCCACTGCTGCGCGGTCTGGTGGGAGCGCACGCCGGCTTCACGCTCGGCCACGCCACCACCGTCGCGCTGGCCGATGTCGCGGTGCGCTGGGACGCCGGGGTGCACATCCAGGTGGCGGAGGACGCAGGCGACGCACGCCACGTCGTCCCGGTGCGCGACGCCTCGATCGTCGAGTGGCTCGATCAGTACCGCCTGCTCGGGCCGCGCTCGCTGCTCGCGCACTGCGTCCACGTCGACGACGCGGGTGCGGAGCGGATCGTCGCCTCGGGGGCGCACGTGGTGCACACGCCGCGCTCGAACATGAACCGTGGCGTCGGATACGCGCGTCCCGGGCGCTTCGGCGAGCGGGTGACCCTCGGCACGGACGGGGTCGGCGCAGACCTGCTCGGCGAGGCGCAGGCCGCCCTCCTCGTCGCGCGCGATCACGGCCACGCCTTCGATCCCCTCGCCGCGCTGGCGCGCAGCCAATCATTCGCCGCGGCGCTGTTCGACGCCGGCCTCGGCCGCCTGGAGCCGGGCTGCCCGGCCGACGTGACGGTGCTCGATTACGATCCGCCGTCCCCGCTCGACGAGCACACCCTCGCCGGCCACCTTCTGTGCGGCCTCGGCGCAAGGCATGTGCGCGACGTGATCGTCGCCGGGCGGGAGGTGCTGCGCGACCGCCGGCTCTGCAACATCGACGAGGAGGCGCTGATGGCGCGCGCGCGCACCGTCGCTGCGCGGCTCTGGGCGCGGATGTAGGCGCCTGCCGGCTACTTCAGTTCCGGCCAGTCGAGAGCGCTCCCGAGCGCCCGCTTGACCTCGGGAACGCGCGCCGCGGCGAGGGCGCCGATGCGGGTCCTCAGGCTCTCCTTTGGCACCACATGGAGGTTGTCCAGGTTGGCCACGCAGCGACGGGGAAGACCGTCCTGCGAACCGAGCGCGACCTCGACCGCGATGCCGCGGATGGTCGAGGTGATCTCCGCGACGATGATCCGGTTCAGGTACTCGTAGGCGGCGGGACGGGAGAGGAGCAGCACCGGGCGCCGCCCGATCGGCAGATCCAGGCTGGCCCACCAGATCTCGTACTGCTTCATCGTCGCCTCTTCTGCGGCAACGGGGCCGGATCCCGCTTCCCGGGCGGCTCCTTCTCCCAGGCGCGGGGATCGAAGTAGACGGGCTCGTCGTCGGGCTGGCGGAGGTAGGCCGCGCGCATCTCGCGCTCCGCGGCCTCGTCGAGCGCGCGACGGAGGGCGGCGCGAATGAAGGCCGAGCGCTGCCTTTTCCGGGCGGGCGCGACGCGCTCCAGATCGCGCGCGGTCCCTTCATCGAGAGAGATGATCATCTGCTTCATGATGATCGCAGTATATAGATGGATGCGATGAACGGAAACGGAAACGGAAACGGGAACGGGCGGGGCGAGCGGAAGGGATCAGGCCCGACGGCGACAGGCGAGGGCGAGCGCGAGCACCAGCATCGCCAGCGCGGGGAGCGTGCCGCCACGACGGCCGCCGGCGGAGCAGCCGAGGTAGGTGGTGTTCTCGACCCAGCCCTTGTGGGCCTTGATGCTGGCGCTCGCCTTCCGCCCTCCGCGCGTGGCCGTGAGCTCCTGCGCCGTGCCGGACGGATTGATCTGGTAGCGGTAGAGATCGCCCGAGGTCACCTTCGGGTTGTCCTTGCCGGTCTGCGCCGCGCCGGCGAGCGTCCAGTCGAGGTAGACCCCGTGGACCGGCCGTCCCGCGGCGTCGCGCACCTCTGCGAGCAGCCAGATCGCCTGCTTGTCGTTGCGCTTCTCGGTGACCTCCTCTCCGAGGGTGAGCGCTTCGATATCGGCCTCCGGCACCGCCACCAGCGGCACGGTGAGGAGGGTCGCGGTGCCGACCTTCAGCGTGAGGTCCGAGGTGCCCGCCATCGACGGGGACACGAACAGCCACTCGTTGGTGACCACGCCGCCGGTGGTCTGCACCTCGGGCTTCACCGTCGGCGCCTGCTCGGTCTTCAGGATGCCGCGGCCGTAGAGACGCTGATCGCTGCGGTAGTAGGCGACCGCGAAGACAGCCTTGCCACCGACGAGGACGCGCGCCTCCTTGACCTCGGCGGCGGCGAGCTGCGACTCCTCGCGTCCGAGGATGCGGAGCGGCCCGTGGGCGAACAGGCGCGCGCGATCGGGCGCCCTCACCGAGACCGCTGCGCTGCGCGCCTCGCCGCCCTTCCCGTCGAGGAGATGGAGCCGCGTCTCCCCTTCGCCGGTGGCGCTGCACAGGGCGCTGAGCTGCCCGTCCTTGGCGATCATCTGGTCGATCGAGAGAACACTCGGGTTGTCGCTCTTGAACTGGAAGGTCGCAGCCTCGGAGGCGTCGATCTGCTTGATCGCGATGTTGACCTTGGTGCCGAGGGCGTAGGGGGTGCTCAGCTCATCGGGGTGCTCGCCCACCGAGGAGCCGGGGCGCGGTGCGCCTTCGTCGTCGCTGAAGTAGGGATTCTTGTTGCACCCGGCGAGCAGGGTGAGGAGCAGGAGCAGCGTGTTTTTCATGCTGGCCAACCGTAGCAAGGCCGGGGCCACCTCTGGTAGGCCTTGCGTCGCCTGTGCCCGCCTGGCGCGACCTGTCGAGTCTTCGACAGCCGGCGGTGAAAACCCGGATGGGGGGCGGCTACGGTGCCTTTTTGGAGAAGTACCAGTCCTTCGTCTCGTGGCCTTCGGTCATGCGCTTGGCCGCGTCCTTCATCGTCACCGGCGCGGGGATGATGCACTTCTCGCCCGGCTTCCAGTTGGCCGGCGTGGCCAGCCCCTTCTCGGTGTTGAGCTGGAGCGCGTCGATCACCCGCATGATCTCGTCGATGTTCCGGCCGGTGGTGAGCGGGTAGTAGATCATCGCGCGGATGTTCTGGTTCGGGTCGATCAGGAACACGCAGCGCACTGTCGCGGTGGTGCTCGCGCCGGGGTGGATCATCCCGTAGGCGACGGCGACCTTCATGTCGAGGTCGGCGATCACCGGGAAATTGATCTCGACGCCGAACTTCTGCTCGATGTCGCGCACCCAGGCGATGTGCGAGTAGACGCTGTCGATGCTGTTGCCGATCAGCTGCACGCCGCGCTTGTCGAAGTCGGCCTGGCGCTCGGCGAAGGCGGCGAACTCGGTGGTGCACACCGGGGTGAAGTCGGCCGGGTGCGAGAACAGCACCACCCACTTGCCCTTGTAGTCCGACAGCTTGATCGGGCCGTGGGTCGAGTTGGCGGCGAACTGGGGCGCGGGCTCGAGGAGGCGCGGGAGGGAGGCCTGGGTCACGTCGCTCATGGGGTTCTCCACGGTTGGTTGAGGGTGAGAGGTGGCGACTTATAGCGCCCCGAAGCGGCACCTTCAAGGAGAGCAGCGGGCAGAGAGCCGCGATGTGATTACTTGCATCCCTCGCGCGAGTCGATATCTTCGCTGGCTGGAGGTACCAAAAATGGCGACCACGAAGAAGGCCAGTGCACCGAAGAGCAAGCCGAAGGCAGTCAAGGCGAAGGTCAAGCGCAAGCCGAGCGCTGCGTTCATGAAGCCCGTCCAGCCCGACGCCGCGCTCGCCGCGGTGGTGGGTGGGGCGGCCGTGCCGCGCACCGAGCTGACCAAGAAGATCTGGGTGTACATCAAGAAGAAGGGCCTTCAGGACTCGAAGGACAAGCGGATGATCAACGCCGACGACGCCCTCAAGGTCGTGTTCGGCGGCAAGAAGCAGGTCTCGATGTTCGAGATGACCAAGCTGGTCAGCAAGCACGTCAAGTAGAGCAGCCTCGGCTACCGGGATCGGGCGCGATCGGGGACCAGCTGGTCCCCCTCGATGCGCCCGCGAACGTCGAACGCGATGCGACCCTCGGCGTCCCTGCCGGGGCGAGAGAAAGCGTACGAGCTGGGCGAGGCGCCGAGGACGACGCCAAGCCGGGTGGCCAGCTCGGCGAGCCGAACGCGCAGCGCCTCGTCGAGGAGGCGGTCTTGATCGCGTGCGACGGTACCCGGGGGAACGACCAGGGCGACCTCGCCGCGAACTTGATGGTTCGCGATCTGTAGAACTATTTGGACAGGCGGGGCCACCATCAGTGCAGCGCTTCCGGCGCCGGCCACGCGCGCTCGCCGTCGACGAAGACGGCGGCCACCATCCACGGCTCCAGCGTCATCCGCATGCCGCGCTCGGGGGAGAGGAGCGCTGCCGGCAGGAGGTCACGCACGCGCCGGAAGACCAGCTGGCCGCCCTCGATCCCGTCGAAGCGCATCCCTCCGAAGGCCACCCGCGCCATGCCACCCTGGTGGTCGCTCCCGACGATCTGATCGGTTGGCAGCGGCACCTGCGAGCCCAGACCGGGCGACCTGCCCGCTGCCACTTCCCGGCTTCCCGATAGGAGCCCGCCCACCGGGCGCCCGCCCGGGAACATCACGAATGTCCCGGGTGGACCGTTCCCGACGATCGGCAGGCCGGTCGAGAAGGCCGCCTCCTGGCGGACCCGCGTCCCGAAGGCGAACACAATCAGCAGCGGCGGGCCGGCCATCCCGCCGAACCATAGCACCGGAGGCGCTCCAAGGCCTGCTGCGCGGATTCGGCGCTCGAAGCCGGGCGAAAGCTGCGCCGAATCGGCTCAGCGATCCGCGATCTCGGCGCGGGGCGGGATGGCACGTCGCGTGCTGAAGCCGC
Organism: Myxococcales bacterium; assembly: GCA_009692555.1. Classification (GTDB taxonomy): domain Bacteria; phylum Myxococcota_A; class Polyangia; order Palsa-1104; family SHYY01; genus SHYY01. The sequence continues at coordinate 7,225 of SHYY01000082.1, read as the reverse complement.
CGGTCGATCGGGCTGGCCCGCGTGGTTGTCGGGGTCGGCCCTCTTTCCCCGGCGCGGGGCCTTCCTCACGCGAAAGGAGCATCCCATGCGCGCGTCGATCCTGCTCACCCTCCTCCTGGCAGGCTGCCCCTCGGTCGATCCGCAAGGCGGCACGCCGGCAGCGACCGCGCCGACCGGCCCCGATCACTGCCGCGACCGCGCCGCCGATGGCGACGAGACCGACCTCGACTGCGGGGGCGCCTGCGGTGGCTGCGGCTTCTCCCTGCGCTGCCTGGTCGACACGGACTGCGCCAGCGGCCACTGCGGAGGCGGCCAGTGCCAGGGCGCCACCCTCGCGCTCAGCGACGGCACCTCGCTCGCCGCCGGGGAGCAGCCCGGGTCGCTCGCCGCAGCGGACTTCGATCACGATGGCCGGATCGACCTCGCCGCGGGCGACGAGACGGGGCGTCAGGTGGCGATCCTGCTCGGCCGCGGCGACGGCGATTTCCGCACCGCCTCGGTCCAGCCCCTGGCGGGCCAGGCGGTCGATCTAGCGGCGGCGGACCTCGACGGCGACGGGCACATCGACCTCGCGGTGGCTCTTGGACAAGGAGGGGCGGTGATCCTTCGGGGGCGCGGCGATGGCACCTTCGGAGCCGCCATTCCGCTCCCGGGGGGCGCGGCCCACACCGTCGCTGCTATCGATCTCGACGACGACGGCGACCTCGATCTCGCGCTGACCGGCGACGCCGAGGTGGTGCTCCGCTACAACGACCGCGGGGCCTTCGCCGCGCTGCTTCGACTCGCGGTCGCCGATCGGCCGAACCGCGTGTCCGGCGGCGATCTCGACAGCGACGGTGTGGTCGACCTCCTCGTCGCGCTCGACGCTGGCGAGGTGATGATCGTGCGCGGCCTGGGCGGTGGGCGATTCTCCCCCGGCGCGCGCCTCACCGTCGGGGCGGGGACGCAGCGCGCGCTGGCGGTCGATCTCGACGGCGACGGCGCGCTCGATATCGTCACCGCGGACGAGCGGGGTGACGACGTGGCGGTCCTCCGCGGCCTGGGCGACGGCTCGTTCATTCCACCCGCGTTCTACGCCGCCTGGCAGCCCCACGATCTCGCGGTGGCCGACTTCGATCTCGACGGCCGCCCCGACGTGGCGGTGGCCGGACGGTCGCTCGGGATCCTGCGCGGAGTCGGCGGTGGCCGGCTCGCAGTGGGGCTCGATACCGGGACGGAGATGGCGCCGGTTGCGGTGGTGGCGGCCAACCTCCGGGGCCGCGGCCGCTTCGACCTCGCGGTGGCGGACCCCACCCGGAGCCGGGTGCGCATCCTCCACAACACCTCGTTCTGATCGGGGGCTATTTTCTCGGGAGGAGGCCGTACTCCTTCAGCTTCGTGACGAAGGTCCGGCGCGGCATGCCGATCAGCTCGGCCGCCCTCGACTGATTGCCCGCGGCCGACTCGAGCGCCGCCGCCATCCTCGTCCGCTCCAGCAGGCGGATCTCGTCGGCGACGTTCACGAAGCCCGCCAGCGGCGGCAAGGCGGTGCCGTCCATGGTCCTGAGCGGCGGCGGCGGCGGCGAAGGCGAGGGCGCGGGCCCGGCGATCGTCGCCGGAAGCGCCTGGGGCTCGACGGTGCCCTCGACGACCGCGGCGGCGAGATACTCCATCAGGTTCTTGAGCTCGCGCACGTTGCCCGGCCAGCGGTAGGTCGCGAGCGCCCGCATCGTCGCCGGAGCCAGCGTGAGGGGCGACCGCGCGGCGCGTGTGCAGGCGCGCTCGAGAAACAGGCGCGCGAGGATCGGCAGATCGCGCGGGCGATCGCGCAGCGGGGGCAGCACCACCGTCGCTGCGCCGAGGCGGAAGTAAAGATCGTGGCGGAAGCGCCCGGCCTCGCTCTCGACGCGCAGATCGCGGTGGGTCGCGGCGACGATGCGGATATCGATCGCCCGCTCGCGCTGCGCGCCGAGCCGGGTGATCCTTTTCGTCTCGAGGGCGCGCAGCACCTTCGCCTGAGCGGACGCCGACAGCTCGCCCACCTCGTCGAGGAACACCGTGCCGCCCGAGGCGCTCTCGAGGAGGCCGGCGCGGGCGGCGACGGCGCCAGAGAAGGCGCCCTTCTCGTGGCCGAACAGCTCGCTCTCGATCAGCGTCCGGGATCGCGGCGCAGTTGATCGCCACCAGCGGCCCGTCCTTCCGCGACGAGCCGTGATGGACCGCCGCCGCCGCCAGCTCCTTGCCCGAGCCGGTCTCGCCGTGGATCAGGATTGGGATATCGCTCGCGGCGAGGCGCGCGATCAGCTCGAACACCCGCACCATCGCAGGCTCGGCGACCACCACGCTGTCGGCTCCGAGGTGGATCGTCGTCGCTGCGCCGCCCGCGGGCAGCACCTTGCCGGCCCCCGCCGCGCGCGCCGCCGCGTGGGCTCCGGAGAGCAGCGTGTCGCTGTCGGAGCCGTCGCCCGGGAACACCGCGAACCCCGCCTTCGCCTCGCCGTCGACGGCAGTGATCACACGGAGGAGCTCCGCGGCGGCTCCCGGCGCATGGGCCGCGGCGAGCTCGGGCACCGCCACCACCAGGTGGCCCTCGCCGTCCCACGCCGCGATGTCCATCAGGCGCAGCCGGTCGCGGATCACCCCCTCGACGCGCATCCGCCGCTCGGCCCCGCGCCCGCCGAGCTCGATCTGGAGCACCGCCAGCCCGCGCCCGAACTGCACCGCGCGCTCCAGCTGCTCGTCCAGCCGGCGGCGGGACGCGGTCAAGCGAAAGCGCCATCTCGGCGCACTTTCCGCAGCGTGCGCCGGATCGGCGCAAGTACCCCTACGAAGCAGAGCCTGGTCACCCTGCTGCGCTTCTCGATCGCCTGCCGCGCCCCGGTGCGCGCACGCGCGGTGGTTCTCGAAGGGGAGATCCTGAACGCGCGGCCGATGAAGGGAGGGGTGCTGAACGTGTGCCGCTTCTCCGCGCAGGGCGGCGCGGTCACCGGCGAGGGGACGTTCCACTACCTCCCGGCCGAGGCGGCGGCGGTGCTGCTGGAGGCCCACGGCGCGGTCGGGCTGGCGATGTGATCGACCGTCCCATGGACCGTGTGATCCGCGAAGTGCGCCAGGTCGGCTCAACCCGGAAAATTGGGAGCGGGAGCGGGAGCGCGACTACTTCGACGGGTGGGCGTTGGCCACGTCGGCCACGGTCTTCGGCTGCCTGGGACCGGCGAGCGGCGAGGCGAGGGTCGGCTCGGGCGGGAGCTGGGGGTGGATCCGGCCCGCCTGACGGAGCTGGTTGATCCGCTGCCGGAGCGCATGGATGTACTTCGCCACCGCGTCCTGCACGCGGCTGTTGATCAGCCGCTTCGGGGCCGAGCTGTCGGGCTCCGCGAGCAGCTCGTAGGTGACGGCCGAGGTGCCGCCGCCCTTCCACTTCGCCCAGGGCTCGATGAAGATCGAACCCGCGTAGCGCTTCATCGAGCCGTGGATCTGCCAGAAGCGGATCCGGTAGACGTCGGGGCCCAGGCGGTCGTGCTCGAACTGCGCGTAGACCCACGCATTGGAGACCGGCCAGGGCAAGTCGGTCGTGAGGATCACGAAGGCGCGGCTCTCGCTCTGGCGCTCGACCACCCGCGAGGCGATCACGCGCGGGGCGAACTCGGGGTAGCGCTCGTATTCGCTGGCGACCCGGAACACCTCGTCGGGGGTGGCGTCGAAGAGGCCGATCGCCTTGCCCCGATTGATGCCGCCGCCGCCGGGATCGGCGAAGGTCAGGACCTGGTAGTGCGCGAGGCGGTCGAGGCCCTCCGGGGGCAGCGCCGGACGGGCCTCTGCGGCGCCCGCGATGGCGAGCCCCGCGACGACCAACCGGATCAAATAACGGAATGACATCTGCGCGATGGAAGATACCATGGCGTTTCGCCGGGGGTAAAGTAACCGGCGTCACTTCAAACGTCACTTCGCGTCACTTCGGGAGCGCTCCTTGACCGCGGCCGGGCCATTCTTGCCATTGCACATCGATCTGGAGGCGGCCACGCGCCATCGCACGGCGCTCGCCGAGGCGGGGCGGAGGCTTGCGTCGGCGGGGTTTGGCGAGCGGATGGTCTGCACCTGGTTCGGGGTGCCGGTGGTCTCGGATGCGCGGCACGTCCGCGGGGCGACGGAGCTATCGTCGCGCTCGCGGCGCGGGCTGGGCGGGTGGATCGCGCTCCTGGTCGGCGGAGAGACGGTGGAGGCGCAGAGGCTCGGCGTGCTCGGGGAAGGGGAGCTGGAGGCGCTCACCGCGATCGGCTGGCTCCGGCGCGACGGGGAGGCGCTGACCGCGCGGGTCTCGCTGGTGCCGGTGCGCGGCGTCCTGGTGGCGGCCGATCGCCTCGACGATCGCTCCTCCCTGGCGGTGGGATCGCCCGATGTCTCGGCCTGGAACCTCGCCGCGTCGTTGCCGCGCGCGGCCTCGCTCCTCGACGTGGGGACCGGCGCGGGGACGGCGGCGCTGCTCGCGGCGCGCGGCGGGGCGCGAGTGGTGGGGACGGACATCGATCCGCGCGCGCTCGCCTTTGCGCGGGTGAACGCGCTCCTGAACGGCGTCGAGGCGACATGGCTGGAGGGCGACCTTTTTTGCGACGTGGTGGGCCGCTTCGAGGCGGTGGCGTTCAATGCCCCGCTGGCGCGCGCCGAAATGGCGCAGTCGGTGGGAGCGACCGTCGCGCCGCTCTACCTCGCCTCGCCGCGCGGCGAGGGGCTGATCATCGACTTCCTCGCCGGTGCGCGCGCCCGGGTCAGCGACGGGGGCGAGGCGCTCCTGCACGCGCAGCTCACGCCCGCGGTCGATCAGGCGGCGGCCGCGGCCGGGTTTGCGCGTCGCCTCGAGGTCCACTTCGCCAGCGCCCCCGACGGCACACCCCACGCGCTGGTGGCGCTCCGCGAGGGTGGACCGCCCGCCTCGGCGCGGGTGCGGGTGCCGCTCGGACCGGCCTGCCCGCACCTCGGGCGCGAGGTGATCGATCGGCTGCACGAGACGGTGGCGCTGGTCGCGTCGCGCTTCCTGCGTCCCCAGGCTCTGCGCGCGGCGACGCTCCGTCCGGCCCCCTGGCTCGAACTGACGCGCAGCGCGGTCCATGATGGCGGTGTCTTCCGGCCGCGTGAGGTGCGCTTCGGGGCCCACCGTCTCGACGGTGAGGAGCTGGCGCTGATCGAATCCTGCGACGGCCGCACCGTCGGTGAGCTGGCCCCGGGCGAGGCCCTGCTGGAGCGCGTGGCGTCGCTGGCCGAGCGCGGGCTGCTCGTGGTTTGATGCCGCCCACGGTCGACGATCGGATCGCCGCGCTCCGCGAGACGCTCGCCCTGGTCGGGGTGCGCTCCGATGTCGCGGTGGATGCGACGATCGCGCTTCCGGCTGGCGCAGCGACGAGCGGCTCTCTCCCCGCCCACCCCTCGCTGCCGACGCTCTCGACGGTGCAGGGGGCCGGTGGAGCGGACGAGACGCGTGACCTGGTGATCGTCCGGCGGCTGGGCGAGGGCGGGATGGGGCGGGTCGAGCTGGCGCGTCAGCGATCCCTCGAGCGCGAGGTGGCGGTGGAGACCGTGCGGCCCGACCGCGTCGACGCCGGCTCCGTCGAGCAGCTGATCCGGGAGGCGCGCATCACCGGCTCGCTGGAGCACCCGAACATCGTCCCCGTGCACGCGCTGGCGCGCACCGAGCAGGGTGCGCCTGTGCTGGTGATGAAGCACGTCGAGGGCGTGGCCTGGGCCGCACGATGGCGCGATCGGAGCGGTCGTGATCCATCGAGCGATGGATGAGCGGGTCACGGCGCCTCGCTTCCGACGAAGGCTGGATCCTCGATCGCCCTCGCTGTGCAGCCCGCCGGCGCGGTGATCGGATTGCAGCGCGAGGGGGCTCCCCCGGGGATGTTCAGCGCGTAGGCGAGGTCGGCGCCGGGCACCGGATGATCGGTGCTGATGAAGTGCGCGCCGCTGGCGAGCGCGGCGTCCGCCGTGGAGTGATCGCCGGCCTGAAGCTTCGCGAGATCCCCGTCGCCCATCGTGCGCACGAGCAGGTTGGCCGCCAGCGCGGCGCCAATCTTCGCCGAGTCGCGGACCGGGTCATTCAGGATGGCGATTGCGGCGAAGGGATCGGCGGGATCGGATTCCACGAAGATCAGGCGCCCGTCGAGATCCGCGCCGCCGTGGGTGTAGGCCGCCCGCACCTCGCCGGTGTCATTGAACGCCAGCAGGATCTTTCCGCGCGCCGTCCCGAGGGTGGGCCAGCCCCGATCGCGCACGGCCTCCCGCAGCGATGGGGCGGCCCCCTTGATCTGCCCGGGGGTGATGATCCTCTCGCGCGGCCACACCGAGAGAATCTCGCGTTCGAGCGCCGCGAAATAGACCTCCGGGGGAGAGCCGCGGAAGCCCGTCTTGGGCTCGAGCTGAACGTAGATCGGGTGATGGCCCGGGTACCGATTGGACCAGTCCAGGATCACGCGCAAACAGTCGGTGAGCGCGCGGCAGCTCGAGCGCTCGTCGGCGGCGGCGATGTGGTAGACCTCGAAACGGGTGCTCGCCTCCCAGTGAACGTCGAGCTCGAGGGAGCGGACGCCCTGTCGATCGAGCTGCGCGTTGAGCGCAGCGTGCGTGTAGTGCCAGTCGGGGATGTTGTTGCCCGGCGTCTCCAGGTGGTAGCTGTTGTGGGTGGCCTTGACCTGGAGGTGCTGGATCCGCATTTCACCGTCCTGCGGATAGTGGAACGGCTTGCCGCTCGGGCCGCATCCGGCGAGGAGCGCGAGCGCGATCGGGAGGAGGTTCCTCATGATCCGTGATTGTAACCCGGGAGGATAGCCCACCCGACAGCTGTCCGGCCCTGCCGAGGGGTGCTTAACAGCGGAGGGGCCCTCTTGCTGGCTCTTGCTCGTCACGTAGTCGTAGTCGTAGTCGTCCCGTCCGCCGCGACGGCAATCGAACTTCCTCCCGCAACAAATTCCTCCTGCCAACCGACCACCCTGGCCACGCAGGAGGATGCCTGGCCTACCAGAAGCTCGACGTCCATCGCCGCGCCATCGAGTTCCTCGCCCTGGCGTCGCAGATCGCGACGAGCGCCCCCAGGGGGAACTCGGTTCTCACCGATCAGCTCAACCGTGCGGCGCTCTCCATCCCCTGGAACATCGCCGAGGGAGCGGGCCGGTTCGGAGCGCCGGATGGCGCCCGCTTCTACAGCATCGCCCGGGGCTCCGCGATGGAGTGCAAGGCGATCGTGGATGCCTTT
>SHYY01000081.1 GCA_009692555.1 Myxococcales bacterium | reverse complement strand
GGGTCGAGGCGGAGGCCGGCGACGTCGCGGCGATGGGCGATCAGGATCTCGGCGTGGGCCAGCGGGACGAAGGGTGCGCTGTCGGCGATGATCCGCTGGGCCTTGGCGTAGTGGGCGATGCGCTGGGCGCGATCCTGGGTCTCCTGGGCCCAGCGGAGCACGCCGTGCAGCTGGGCGTCGCGGAAGAAGCTGAAGTTGCGCGCGTGGCCGCGCACCGCGTTGTCGCTGTCGAAGAGGCCGTAGAGGAAGTTGTCGGGGTCGCCGTTGTCGCCGCTCCAGCCGACGATGCAGAGGTCGTGCTCGCCGTTCTCGATCGTGCGGAGGTGCGCGGCCATCGGGTTGACCACCACCTCGACGGGGATCCCGACGTCGCGGAGGTTGCGCGCGACGATTCGCGCCACCTGCTCGGGCGCCGGCAGGTAGGGGCGCGGGGTGGACATCACGTAGAGCTTGAGCGGTATCGCAGCGGCGCCCGGAGCCGTCGGACGAGGATAGTGCGCCTCCCCGAGCAGCTTCCGCGCGAGGGCGGGATCGTAGCGGTACTCGGGCAGCGCGATGTAGGCCCACGACGAAGGGGCGAGGGCCCCGCGCGCCGGCAGCGCCATTCCCTGGAACACCAGCTTCACGATCGGGGTCTTGTTGATGGCGTGGTTGACGGCGATCCGCACCCGTGGGTCGTCGAACGGCGGGTGCTCGGTGTTCATCGCGATGTAGCTGACGTTGTTCCCGGCGGCGCGCTCGATCTTGAGTTCGGGATGCAGCGTGACGAACTGGAGGTCCTCGGGCGCGAGGCGCTCGGCGACGTCGATCGAGCCGCCTTCCAGCGCGACCAGGCGCTGGCGGGGATCGCGCACCGCGACGAACACCAGGTTGGCGATGCGCGGCGGGCCCTCGAAGTAGCGCGGGTTCTTTGCGAGGGTGATCCGCTCGCCGCGCGACCACTCGACGAAGCGGAACGGGCCGGTGCCCACCGGATGGAAGGGGAAGTCGTCGCCCCACAGCTTGACCGCGGCGGGGGAGACGATCGACGCGGCGGACATCGAGAGGTTGGCGAGGAACGGGGCGTAGGCGCGCTCGATCACCATGCGGACGGTGAAGTCGCCCTGCTTCTCCAGCAGCACGATGTTGCGGAGCATCGGCTCGTAGGGGAAGTCCTGGCGGTGGTAGGGATGGCGCGGGTCGCGCTGGCGGTCGAGGGAGAAGATCACCGCGTCGGCGTCGCAGCGCGTGCCGTCGTGGAAGAGGACATCCTTTCGGAGGTGGAAGATCCACTCGGTGCCGTCTTCGGAGACGGTCCATCTCTCGGCGAGGGCGGGCTCGATCTCGAGGGAGCCGGGGGCGCTACGCACGAGGTGGTCGTAGATCTGCTCGCAGGTCTCGGCGCTCTCGGCGTCGGTGACGCGGGCGGGGTCGAGGCCGATCGCGTCGGTGGGGCGGCCGACAAGGAGGGTGGCGCCGACCGGGGCGGTGGAGGAGGTGCAGGCAGCCGCGAGGAGGGTCAGCGTCAGGATGGAGAGGTGGAGGGCGGTGCGGGTCACCGACGGAGAGGGTACGCCGGAAGCGGGGGCGGTGTCGAACCCTGGGGCAGGTCTTGCCCGGTGCGGGAACGCGAACGGCAACGGGAACGGCAATGGCAACGGCAACGGCAACGGCAATGGCAACGGCAATGGCAATGGCAACGGCAACGGCAACGGCAACGGCAACGGCAACGGCAACGGCAACGGCAACGGCAACGGCAACGGCAACGGCAACGTAGCGGGGACGGTAACGGGGACGGCGGAGCGGCGACCGCGCCGGGCAAAGTGCGCCCGTCACGGCCGTCGCAAGGGAAGACGCTTCCGGATCGATCCGTCGAGATTTCGTGGGGTCGTTCATCGCCGCACCTCCTCCTCGCGGGTAAAGGAGGTGCGGCGATGAACGACGACCAATTTTTCCCTTTCGAGAAACTTCACGTTTACCAGGTGGCCAAGGAGGTGCTGGTGATGGCGGTCAGGAACCGGGCCCGGTTCAGGGGCCTGCCGGGTGAGCTGCCGAGCCAGCTCAGGCGGGATCGCCCTCCCCTGCGCACTTCCGAGCGGCGCGCGGGCCGGATCCAGTCGCCGGTGCATCCTCCGGAGCGGTCGACCTGAGACGGCCGCTCCAAGGAGGCGCTACGCGGGCTTCTCGACCGGCGGCGGCGCTTCCTTCTTCTCGCTGCTGGACGCGCGGCTGATATCGAACAGCGACGGATAGCCGGCGAGCGGATCCTCGTGGAAGCGGTTGATCCAGCTCCCGGTCCTGGCCACGTCCGTGTAGATCCTGGAGAGCAGCGTCCACACCCGATCGAGCAGCGTCACGCTGGCCAGCGCCTCGGGCGTCATCGCCTCGCCGAGCCGGGTGAAGATCTCCTCCGCCCGCTTCGGGGCGAGGGTGAGGTCGGACTCGCGGAAGTGCTTCGCGTCCTGACGGACCACCTCGAACTTGGCGAGGTAGATCTCGTGATAGCCGACCAGGTCGGAGGCGAGATCCTCGTAGCTGCTGCCGGGGCGGAGCAGCGCCAGTCGGGGGCCGAGCACCGGGTCGTCGTCGAAGTAGTATTCGCAGCACTTCTGCATGCGCTCCTCGATCGCCTTGGCGTCGTCGACCAGCGCCCTGGGCAGCTTGGCCATGCTCGCCGCGCCGCGCGCCGCGTCCGCCTGGATCGCCACGTGGAGCGTCGCCCAGGCCACCCGTTCGAGGAAGTCCACGCGCTGGATATCGAACAGCTCCTTCGGGAGCAGCTTGAACCGGCGATACTCCTCTTCGCCGCCCTTCCCGGTGATCCGCTGCGCCACCGCGATCACCGCCTGCGCGGCGACGGTGACGGGGAGGTTGCGCGCGGCGTGCTCGGAGGCCGGCAGGAGGTCGAGGAGCGGTTTGATCTCCTTCAGTGCGGCGCCGCCCTTGAAGGCCACGTCCGCCGGCGGGAGGGGGATGGGGGTCGCTTCGGGGCCTTGGGGTCGTTTTCTTGCGCTCATGGGCGGCGAAGGCGCCACGAACGCAAGCGACTTGGAAGAGCGTTGTGCGAAAATACGTCAAAACGACAAATTCGTTATTGACGGCGGTTGTCGGCAGGGGGCCTCCTGATGGAAGTGCACCAACCTCGACGCGGCGAACGCCCAGGCCCTCGTCGTGGAGATCACGTTGGTGTGCAGGGAGAACTAACGTCCCTCCGGGGGGCGGAGCGACGGAGGGGAACCTTTCCGACGGCCTGCTACTCTTCCCGGGAGTGAACCATGGCACTCATGATCGGCACCTACCAAATCACATGAGCGACTGGCGAGACACCGGAAGCGAAGGGCAGCGCGACGCGCACTCCGACGCGCACCCCGACGCGTCTGGGGCCGGCAACGCGCTCGAGCTCGCCGCCCTGCCGCAGCCTGCCTCGCCGATTGCGCCCACCATGCCCCTTGGCCCCGGCGCCGCGGAGGTCTTGGCGGCGCTGGAACGCTCCCGCAGGATCCATGGCCTCACGCCGCTCGTTCCCGCGCCAAGAGAGGGCAGCCCGTTCTGCGAGCCACCGCCCCCAAGGACAGGCCCCTTCGTCCCGCTGGTGCCGCAGCCGTCCGGCGGCAGCGCCGAGGTCCTCGCTCAACTGGAGCTTGGCCGTCCCCCCGGTCCCCCCTTCTCGGCTCCCGGCCAAGCGAGCCCCGCCTTCCCTCGGAAAATGATGGACCCGATGCCCTGGCGGGCCCGCTTGCCAGCCCCCTTCGCCTCGCGCGACACGGGACGCGTGATCTCGCCGCTGCCCCCCGTTTCCCGACGGAAATTGCACGAAATGCTAGGGACGAGAGTAGGCCGCCGAATCGCGAGACCTTTCCGCCGATGGCGATCACCCCTGAAGGGTCGAGCCCGCGGAACACGCTCGTCACCGCACGCCGTTTGCTGTTGCCGTTGCTCCTGATAGAAGGGTGCATCGCAACGCCGTTGCCTGCCGGCGTCACGGACTCCAGCATTCTGGAGGTGATCGATCAAAGGTCGAGCGAAGATCTCGCCATGCCCTCGGAGTGGGACGCGGGCGCGAGCGAAGACCTCGGCACGCTGGTGGAGTGGGACGCGGGATCGGCCGCGGACGGTACCCCCTCCGATGGGAACAGCCAGCCGCCTGCCCAGTGTATGGATGGCATCGAGAATGGGGCGGAGACTGGTGTCGACTGCGGAGGGCCCCTGTGTGGAAAGTGCGGGATTGGAAAAGGCTGCAAGGCACCCAGGGACTGTTCGAGTGGTGCCTGCAGAGAAGGTCAGTGCGTGGAGTCCGTCTTCCATCCCGTCGAGACCTATGTGGTCGGCTTCCTCCCCGGCGGGCTGATCGCAAATGATCTGGGTGCGGCTCCCCTATGACGACAGCGACGAGAACGCTCCCTTGACCACTCGGAGCTTCGGCGGGGAGTTGGGGCGGTTCGGCAGGGTGACGTCGCCCTGGTACCGCTCGGCGTGATTGCGGTGGTATTCCTGCTCCTCGCGGAAGGTCCAGTATTCGGCGAAGTCGCCGCTGGCCTTGATCGCGCGCAGCTGGAGGACCGCCTCGGCGCCGCGCAGGCTCCAGTGAGCCCCGCTGAGGTCCATCCGATCCTTCACGAGGTGACGACAAGCGCCCTCGATGACGCCGCTGGCGATGGGGAGGCCGTCGCGGAGGTATTCGTCGTAGCGGAGGTGCCGCTTGTACTTGAGCAGGTAGCGGGCGCATTTGTCGACGGGGGATCGCGTCGTGTCGTCGAGGTCGCGCAGGGTAGCGCTGCGACGCATTCCGGCCGCGACACCGACCGCTTTGCCGCGCAGAACCTCGGCCATCCGTTCGAGGACCCAGCCTTCCCGCTCGGCCGCGGTCTCGTCGTGGAACGCCGTCGACGCGGCCCACAGATACTGAAGCACGTGAATGAAGTCCAGCACGACCGTCACCGAGACGCCCCGGCGGTTCGCTTCCCGTTGAATGAACGCCAGCTGATCCTTGTTGCCGTCGACCAGGACCACCCACCGGCGGCGCCGCTCGGGATCGCGCCGCTCGGCCTCGTCGAACAGCTCGACGATCGCCGGGTCCGCGTCCTTCTCGATGCTGGCCCAGACGCGCTTGTACTCCGCCTTGGGACGCCTTCGCTTCTCTGGCGTACTTTCATGCACGAGGTCGGAGATTACGTCCTCGGCGCTGCGCGAGTGCGGCTCGATGCTGTAGACGGCGGTCCCCGTCGCCATTCGCTTGGCATGCTTCTTCTCCCCTTTCGTCAGCCGGGTCTTGAGCTTGGCAGTTCGTTCCTCCGCCGCCTTGCGGGTCGCCGCTCTCAGGTCCTCCTGACGCACCACGATCCCCTTGCCGTCGACGGTCAAGACCAGGAGCGAGGACTCCGTGGCGGCCTTGGGCATGTCGCGCTGCTCGTAGAACGCCGCGAAGTCCACCGCCGCCGCCCGAGCCAGCTTCTCCACTTGTCGCTTCGCCACGTGGGTCTTCGTGGTCAGCTCCAGGTGCGCCACCGACTCCTCGAACGACGACGAGGCCACCGTGAGCGCCACGATGGGCCGCACCCCCAGCGAGTACGGATCCCTGGCCAGGTTCAGGGCCGCATCCATCGGGAAGCGACTCGTGTGTCCGCGCTGGCTGTAGCCAATGCGCGGCACCGTCACCTTCCCAACGAGCGTGTGCAACTCCCGCGTGGCGTCACGACGATGCGGCCTGTCGATCCCATCGTCGCCGACGACCGACAGGTGGGGCGCGGCCTGCTCGTGGGTCCCGCGCAGATCCAGGTGGTCCTGAAAGAGCTGTCGCAGCAGTGCGCGCCCGTCGGTCGCGAGCAGTTGCTCAAGATCCGTGTGCGTCATGGGGAACGCGTCAGGACGCTGCATCAGGTCACACAGCCGGCCGAACGCCGACTGCGAGCGCGCGAAGGGATTGGCGTCGGTGCGTACCTGTGCTTGAATCATCGTGGGCCTCTTGGGTGGGACGTATGGGCGTGAACAACCGATACGTACCCATGGAGAGGCCCCTTGTCAGCTTCTTGCACACGAATTCTCCTGGAAAACCGCCAGGATCGCCGTCGTCAAAAAGGATCTGCACCCATTGGAAAAGGCTGCAAGGCGCCGGGGGACTGTTCGAGCGGCGCCTGCCGGGAGGGGCAGTGCGTGGAGTCCGTGTTCCATCCCGTCGAGACCGATGTTGTCGGCTTCCTCCCCGGCGGGTTGATCGCAAATGATCTCGACGGTGATGGCAAGGTGGATCTCGCCGTGGACGTAGATGGCGATGGAGAGGCCGACATTGTTGGCTTCCAACTATTCATCCCCTTCAATCTCGATCCTCAAGGGCGACGGAAAAGGCGGGTTTGGGGGGCGTGTCGATTGTGACATCGGCAGCTCTCCGAGTGGCGATCCGGTGGTAGCACGGAGTGTGACGTTCCTGATCGAGAACTGCAGCTTTGCGCCGAAGGCCGAGACCGGATGAGGTGACCGGACTACTGCGGCCGGGCCGACCGCGACCTCGGGGTCGACTCGCTCGCCGGCGCTTGGGAGAACCCACCGCGCGAGCCGTTTCGGGGAAAGCGTGGAAACGCCCGAGTTCCCTCCGCGGGTCGGACCCTTTCCCCGTCGCTGGGGGGTGCGTGGCTGGAGCGTGGCGGTCGGCGTTGACCCCCCAGGTACGCTCGGTTAGGCTGCTTGCAAAGTGAGCCTCGCAAGATGATCGGGCGGGTGGTCGGTGGGAAGTACACCCTGGAGCGCGAGCTCGCGCGCGGTGGGATGGGTGCGATCTGGGTGGCCCACGATCCCCAGCTCCAGCGACGGGTGGCGCTCAAGCTAATCAGCCCGGACCAGCTCTCCTCGGAGCACCTGCGGGGCCGCTTCCAGCGCGAGGCGATGGCGGTGGCCCAGCTGCGCAACCCGCACGTCGTGCAGATCTATGACTACGGGGTCGACAACCTCTCGCCCTTCATCGTCATGGAGCTGCTCGAAGGCGAGGACCTGGAGACAAGGCTCGGGCGGCAGAAGCGGCTCGCCCTCGGGGCGCTGATCGGTCTGCTCGGGCAGGCCGCCAAGGCGATCAGCGCCGCCCATGGCGCCGGGATCGTCCATCGCGACCTGAAGCCGGGCAACCTCTTCCTCGCGCGCGGCGACAGCGAGGAGACGCTGAAGGTGCTCGACTTCGGCGTGGCGGCGGTGATGTCGTCGAGCGCGGGCAGCTCTGGGCTGCAATCCACCCGCTCGGGCGCGCTGATCGGGACGCCGCACTACATGAGCCCGGAGCAGGTCCACGACAGCAGCGGCCTCGACCACCGCAGCGATCTCTGGTCGCTCGGGGTGATCGCCTACCGCGCCCTCACCGGGCGGTTGCCCTTCCCGAGCGAGTCGGTGGGGAGGGTGCTGGTGCAGATCTGCACCGAGAAGGCCCCTCGCCCGTCGGAGGTGGCGCCCGACTTGCCGCCCGCGCTCGACGCCTTCTTCGAGCGGGCGCTGGCGAAGGATCCGACAGCGCGCTTCCAGACCGCCCGCGAGATGGCGAGCGCGCTCGCCGCGCTGGCCGACGCGGAGCAGCCGGCGAAGATCGCCAAGATCCTGGTGGTCGACGACGAACCGGCCGCGGCGGTGCTGATCCGCCAGCGCTTCCGGCAGCAGATCCGGAAGGGACAGTACGAGTTCGTGTTCGCCGGGACCGGCGAGGAGGCGCTCGACCAGCTTCGCCGTCACCCCGACTGCGTGGTGGCCCTCTCCGACATCAACATGCCCGGGATGGACGGCCTCACCTTCCTCTCCCGCGTCGGTGAGGTCAACCCGGTGATCAAGGTGATCATGGTGTCGGCCTACAGCGACATGAGCAACATCCGGACGGCGATGAACCGCGGGGCGTTCGACTTCCTGGTCAAGCCGATCGACTTCAAGGACCTCGAAACGACGCTCGAGAAGACGGTCAAGCACGTCCTCGAGTTGCAGAAGGTGGTCCGCTCGACGGAGGAGAACAGCATCCTCCGGATGTTCGTCAACCGCGGGATCTTCGACCGCCTGCTGCCCGGGCTGCGCGACGCCGGAGTCACGGCCAACGAGGTCACGCCAGCGACGGTAGGTTTCCTGTCCGCGCGCGGGCTGGCCGAGGCGGTCGGGCAGGAGCCGCCCGACGAGGTGGTCCGGCGCCTGAACCTGTACTTCGAGGTGATGGCGCCCGAGGTCACCCTGCGCGAAGGCGTGGTGGACAAGTTCATCGGCGACACGCTGATGGTCGTTTTCCGCGGCGAGGGGCACCTTCACCGCTGCGTCAAGGCCTGCCTCGTGATCCGCAAGCGGCTCCGCGCGCTGGCGGCAGCCGGAGGTGACCCGTCGTACCGGAACGGCGTGTCGATCGGCATAGACGCCGGACAGGTGCTGTCGGGGAGCATCGGATCGCAGACGCTCGGGCGGCTCGACTACACCGTGCTCGGGACCGCGGTGGGTACCGCGGCGCGCCTCGAGGCGCTCGCGGGCAAGGACGAAATCGTCGTCGGTGAGTGGATCGTTCCGACGCTGCGCGAGGCCTTCCTCTGCGAGCTGGTTGGCGAGCGTACAATCCACGGTCGGGCGGAGCCGGTGTCGTTGCACCGGGTGGTCGGGAGCGTGCTCGATGAGCTCACCGCGGGATCGGTCGATACCGGGACGTTCGATCCGTTCGGCTCGGGCGTGAGCGGCGTGGCGGCGACGGTGGCGAGCACTCCCCGCGGGCGCGAGTAGATAGCGCGACGAGGAGCCCCAAAGCGGGCGCTGCTGCGGCGGGGGGCGGGTCGTGCTTGAATGGGGCCCCTCCACCCCGGAGCCTCGGAGCCATCGCATGTGCGGCGTCATCGGTCTTGTCTACGAACACCAGCGCGACGACCTCGGCCGGATCGCCGCCGAGCTGCTGCGCACCCTCGAGTACCGCGGCTACGACTCGACGGGCGCGGCGATCCAGGGGCCGGGCGAGGAGGTGATCCTCCGCAAGGGCGTCGGCGCTCCGTCGGTGATGGTGCACACGCTGGGGATCGTCGACCTGCCCGGGCAGATCCTGTGCGGCCAGGTCCGCTGGGCCACCTTCGGCGCCGTCACCGAGGCGAACTCGCAGCCCCACGCGGTGCATTGCCACGGACCCGATCGCCACGGGCTCTATGGTGCGCACAACGGCAACGTCACCAACTGCGACCAGCTCAAGGTGTGGTTGACCGGCGAAGGCCACCGCGTGCTCTCCGACAACGACGGCGAGATGGTGGTCCACACCGTCGAGCACTGCTTCGCCCGCGCGCTCGCGGAGTCGCCTGGGCGGCGCGATGATCCCACGGTGCGCCGCGCCGCGATGCGGAAGGCGCTGTGCGCGGCCGCGACCCGCCTGGAGGGATCGTACGCCGCGGTGATCGTCGATCCGGCGAGCCGCTGCCTGTGGGCGGTGAAGCAGGGATCGAGCCTCTATTTCGGCATCGGCAGCGACGAGAAGGGCGGGAGGTTCACCATCGCCTCCTCGGACCTCTCATCGGTGCTGAAGCTGACCCGGGTGGTGGTGCCGCTCCGCGAGGGGGAGTTCGTCGAGTTCGACGCCGACGGCCATCGCCTGCGCGCGCTGCGCGATCAGACGGTTCCCACCGACGGCGGACCGCGCGCGGTGAAGGCGGGCGAGCCGTTCGAGCGGACCCCGGTGCGGAGCCGGCTGCGGGCGAAGGACACCGCGCTCCGCCCGCCGTTCGCCACCTTCATGGACCAGGAGATCGATGCCCAGGAGAAGACCTGCGCCGACGTGATCGCGCTGTTCCTCGGGGGTGGCGACTCGGCGCGAGCGCTCCGACCGGTGCTCGACGCCCATCCTCCGGACGAGGTGGGAAGGATCGCGGCGCTCCTCGACGCGCTGCGTGATCACTACGACGACGTCCGGATCCGCGCCGCCTTTCACGCGCTCGTCGACGCCCCGGAAGCGCGCGGGCTGCTCGCGCGGGTGCCGCGCCACCTGACGGAGGAGGTCGGCCCGCGGGCATCCTCGGCGGCAGAGCCGCCTTCGGAGCACCTCGCTTCGCTCGCCGATCTGGCGACCGCCGCGGAGCGCCTCTTCTCGTCGGAGGCGGGCTTCCTGGCCGACCTGGTGCCGATGGCGCGCAATCGCGGCGAGCGCGTCATGGTCCAGCTCCTCGATGCGCTGCTCGAGCGCGCCGAGGTGGCCGAGTTCGACGCGGCGGTGGAGGGCTTCCTCCACCTCGCGATGGAGTCCCTCGCCCGGGGCGGGCGGCTGTTCGTCGTCTGCTGCGGGAGCTCCTACAACGCGGCGCGGGCGGCGGCGCTCTTCTTCAACGAGATGGCGCACACCGATCTCGTGCCCCTCCTCCCCGGCGAGTTCCGCGAGCGCGCCTCGCGGTCGCTGCGCGACGGCGACCTCCTGATCGCGATCAGCCAGAGCGGCGAGACCAAGGACCTGATCGACGTGATGAACGACACCATCGCGTCGGGGCGCGCGATCCAGCGGGTGGCGGTGGTGAACAACGTCAACTCGACGCTCGCCGAGGAGAAGAGCGATCTGGTGATCCCGCTTCGCTGCGGGCCGGAGGTCGCGGTTCCGGCCACCAAGAGCTTCATGAACCAGATGGCGGTGTTCTACGGCCTCGCGCTGCGCCTCGGCGAACGGCGCGCTTTTTCGCTGCACGAAGGCAGCCCTGAGCGCGCCGCGTGGGCCGCCGATCTCGCCCTCCGGCGCGAGCGTTTTCCGTCGCTGCCGGCGCTCCTCCGCGCCACGATCGACACCACCGAGCCGGCGATCGAGGAGGCCGCGCAGATCCTCTACCTCCGCTCGAGCATCCACCTCCTCGCCATCCGCCTCACCGCCCTGGCGCGCGAAGGGGCGCTGAAGATCCGCGAGGTGGTGCTGAACCATGCCGAGGGGTTCGAGGGATCGGAGTTCAAGCACGGCCCGAACACCATCCTCGGCTGGAACACCATCCTCGGGCCCAGGGAGGTGGACGCGCTCCTCCGCCGCCTCGGCCAGGGGCTTTGCGGGCTGGTGCGAGAGGCGGCGGCGAACGGGCTCCCGAAAGACGCCACGGCCCCTCTGGACGCCCTGATCCGGGCCGCCACCGACAGCGTGTTTTCCGACAACCCCCTGGCAATTTCACTCACCACCGACGAGCGGGCGCTCTTCGACCGCCACGTCGATCGCGCCGATCTGATGCGCCAGCTCTACGCCGACTACCCGCTGATCTACCTCACCGGCCCCGACGAGCGCGACGTCAACCTCACCGTCTCGCAGATCAACACCCACAAGATCCGCGGCTCGTGCAGCGTGGTGATCGCCGAAGAGCACCCGTCGCTGCGGGCCGCCGTCTCGAAGCCGCCGAGCGATAACCCGGGCTACCGCTTCGTCTACATCCCGCTGCCGCGCACCGACGATACGCTGATGACCGTCTTCTCGGCGACGGTGGCGCTGCAGCGCCTCGCGCTCCGGATGAGCGTGCTCAAGATGCAGTACCTCGACCGCCTCGGCGTGAAGGACCACGGGGTGCATCCCGACGTGCCCAAGAACGTCAGCAAGTCGATCACCGTCGACTGAAGATGGTGTAGGTTCCCCCTCCCGAAGGCCCCATTTTCCGAGGCACCATGAGCGACCCGAAGAGCCCACCTCCCGCCGCCGCCCCCGGCAACTTCATCCGCGACTTCATGATCGAGGACCACGCGAGCGGGCGCTACGAGGGGCGTGTCGCGACCCGCTTTCCCCCCGAGCCGAACGGCTACCTGCACATCGGGCACGCCAAGGCGATCTGCATCGACTTCGGCCTCGCCCGGCAGCTCGGCGGCATCACCAACCTGCGCTTCGACGACACCAACCCCACCACCGAGGACGTCGAGTACGTCGAGGCGATCCAGGAGGACATCCGCTGGCTCGGCTTCCAGTGGGACGGCCTCCACTACGCCTCCGACTACTTCGAGGAGCTCTATCAGATCGCGGTGAAGCTGATCGCGAAGGGCGTGGCCTATGTGGACAGCCTCTCCGGCGAGGAGATCGCCGACCACCGCGGTGACTTCTACAAGAAGGCGCGCCCGAGCCCCTACCGGGACCGCCCCGCCGCCGAGAGCCGCGACCTCTTCGAGCGCATGAGAAAAGGCGAATTCCCCGAGGGGGCGCACGTCCTGCGGGCGAAGATCGACCTCACCTCGCAGAACATGAACCTGCGCGATCCGGTCCTCTACCGGATTCGCTACGCGGCGCACCACCGCACCGGCAAGACGTGGTGCATCTACCCGATGTACGACTACGCCCACCCGCTCAGCGACGCGATCGAGCGGATCACGCACTCGATCTGCACGGTGGAGTTCGAGGCCCATCGGCCGCTCTACGACTGGTGCATTCGCGAGGCGGAGGTTTACCCGTCGCGGCAGATCGAGTTCGCGCGGCTGAACCTCACCTACACGCTGATGAGCAAGCGCAAGCTGCTTGAGCTGGTCAAGGAGGGCGTGGTCACAGGGTGGGACGACCCGCGGATGCCGTCGCTGGCGGGGCTCCGGCGGCGCGGCTACACCCCCGAGGCGATCCGCGCCTTCTGCGAGCGCATCGGGGTCGCCAAGTCCGACAGCGTGGTGGATGTCGGATTGCTGGAATACTGCCTGCGCGAGGATCTCAATCGCCGCTGTGCGCGGGTGATGGCCGTGCTGCGGCCGCTCCGGGTGGTGATCGAGAACTTTCCCGAGGGGGCGGTGCGGGATCTCGACGCGCCGCTGCATCCCGAGTATCCCGCGATGGGATCGCGCAAGGTGCCCTTCTCGCGGGTGCTGTACGTCGAGCGCGACGATTTCCGCGAGGATCCGCCGAAGGACTGGTTCCGGCTCGCCCCGGGGCGCGAGGTGCGGCTGCGCTACGCCTGCCTCGTCCGGTGCAACGAGGTGATCAAGGACGCGCGGGGCGAGGTGATCGAGCTGCGCTGCAGCTGGGACCCGGCGTCATCGGGCGGCACGTCCCCCGACGGACGGGTGGTGCGCGGGACGCTGCACTGGGTGTCGGCGGCGCATTCGATCCCGGCCGAGGTGCGGCTGTACGATCGCCTGTTCTCGACGGAGAATCCCGGCACCACCGACGGAAAGAGCTTTTTCGAGGAGGTCAATCCGCAGTCGCTGGTGCATCTGGAGGATTGCCGGATCGAGCCGAGCCTGGCGGCGGCGACGGCCGGGGAGCGATACCAGTTCGAGCGGCTGGGGTACTTCTGCGTCGACAAGGAGTCCGCGCCCGGGAAGCTGGTCTTCAATCGAACGGTGACGCTGAAGGACAGCTGGGCGAAGATCGAGGCCAAGGGGGGCGGGAAGGCGAAGGCGAAACCGGCAACGGCGACGGCGACGGCAACGGCGACGGCGACGGCGACGGCGACGGCAACGGCGACGGCAACGGCAACCGCAACGATCGGGGCCGAGATCACGATCGACGATTTCGCCAGGCTCGATCTGCGGGTCGGGATCGTGCGGCAGGCCGAGACCGTCGCCGAGGCCAAGAAGCTCATCCGCCTGCAGGTCGATCTCGGCGAGGGGCGGCTCCGCCAGATCTTCGCCGGCCTGCGCGCCTACTATCCCGATCCCGCCGTGCTGCTCGGAAAACGGGTCATCGTCGTCGCCAATCTCAAGCCGCGGCAGATGAAGTTCGGCCTCTCCGAGGGGATGGTCCTCGCGGCGGGCGGCCCCGCCGACAGCGGCCGGCCGCACCTCGTGGCCACCTGCGACGACGACGCCCAGCCCGGTGATCGCATCCAATGAGCCCGATTCGCACCCGATTCGCCCCCAGCCCGACCGGTTTTCTTCATATCGGCGGCGTTCGCACCGCGCTGTTCAACTGGCTTTTTTCGCGGCGCCACGGCGGCCACTTCCTCCTCCGCATCGATGACACCGACCAGCAGCGCAACGTCGAAGCCGCGCTCGCGCCGATCCTTCACGGCTTTCACTGGCTTGGCATCGAATGGGACGAGGGACCCGAGGTGGGTGGCCCGCACGCCCCCTATTTCCAGTCGCAGCGGCATGCGCGCTATCAGGCCGCCGTCGACCAGATCCTCGCAGGGGGCTTCGCCTACCGTGACTACTCGGCCACGGAGGACATGGAGGCCGAACGGAAGGAGGCCGAGCGCGCGGGGAGACCGTTCCAGTACAGCCGCCGCTTCCTGGCGAACACCCCCGAGGACCAGGCCCGCTTCGAGGCCGAGGGGCGGCGCGGCGTGGTGCGCCTGAAGATGCCGCGCGAGGGCACGCTGGTGATCCCCGACCTCGTGCGCGGCGAGGTGGAGTTCCGGTGGGCCGAGGAGCAGGACCACGTCATCCAGCGCGCCGACGGATCGTTCATCTACCACCTCGCCAGCGTCGTCGACGACCACGATTTCGCGATCAGCCACGTCATCCGCGCCGAGGAGCACCTCTCGAACACGCCGCGGCAGATCTTCATCGTGCAGTCGCTCGGCTACCCCCTGCCCGCGTACGCCCACCTTCCCTACGTCGCCGAGCCCGGGAGCAAGCGCAAGCTCTCCAAGCGCAAGCTCGAGGCCTACCTCAAGAACGTCGATTTCGCCAAGGTCCACGCCCACGGACTGGCGATCGCCCAGGCGATCGGGCTCGCCGTCACCCCCGAGACCTTCAATCCGGTGACGGTCGATTTCTACGAACAGGTCGGCTACCTGCCCGAGGCGATCATCAACTACCTCCTCCTCCTCGGCTGGTCGCTCGACGACAAGACCGAGTTCCTGAGCCGCGAGCAGATGATCGAAAATTTCTCGCTGGAGCGCGTCACCAAGGGGCCAGCGAGCTTCGATCCGGCCAAGCTGATGGCCTTCCAGGCGCACTACATGCAGTCGGTCCCGCCGTCGGTGAAGGTGGCCCGCGCCATCCCCTACCTCGAGCGCGCGCGCCTGGTCGAATCGCCGGTGACGCCCGCCACGGAGCAGCGGATCGCCCGCGTGGTGGAGGTGCTCGCCGATCGGCTGAAGGTGTTCGGGGATATCGTGATCCAGGGCGCGTTCTTCTTCGGCGACGAGGTGGCGATCGACGAGAAGGCCTTCACCAAGCGGGTGCGCGCCCCCGGGGCCGCGGAGCGCCTCGCCGACTATCGCCAGTGGCTGGCAGTACGCAGCGCCTTCGACGCCGCCACCCTCGAGCAGGAGACGCAGGCGTTCCTCGTCGCGAAGGGGATCGCGCTCGGCGAGATCGTCCACGCCGTGCGCGTCGCCGTCACCGGCAGCAGCTCGGGGCCTGGCCTGTTCGACTGCCTGTCACTGATCGGGCAGGAGACCTGCCTCCGTCGCATCGATCGCGCGCTCGAGAAGGCGCGGAGCGCGGCGTGACGAGGCTCGCGCGGCGCCAGCTCTTCGAGTTCAACGACAGCCCGTGGGCCCCGCTCGCGCTCCGCGAGACGATCGTCGAGGCGCTCAGCCGCACCCTCGCATGGGGTCGCATCCTGCACGGGCTGACCGGCCCCTTCCGGCAGTTCCTCGACGAGAGCGGCGCCCACGAGGTGCTCGACCTGTGCGCCGGCGCAGGCGGCCCCGCGGCGATCCTGGCGAGCGAGATCGCGCGCTCCGGCGCCCTCCCGCCGCGCTTCCTCCTCACCGACCTCCACCCGCACCCCGAGGCCTGGGCCCGCCTCCGCGACGCCCACCCCGGGGTGATCGACTTCGCGCCGCAATCGGTCGACGCGACCTGCATCCCCGAGGAGCTGGGCGCCGGCCGCGTGCGCGTGATCATCAACGCCCTCCACCACTTCCCACCCGACCTGGCGGGCGCGATCCTGCGCGGCGCCAGCGCCGGTGCGCCCGGGATCTTCATCGCCGAGGGCTTCGATCGGAACCCGCTCCGCTTCGCCGCGCTGGTGCCCGCCGGCCTGCCCGCGCTGCTCGCCACGCCGTTTCTCAGCCCACGGCGAAAGCTGCAGAAAGCGCTCCTCACCTTTGCCACGCCGGCGGTGGTCGCCACGTCGCTGTGGGACGGACTGGTGAGCACGCTGCGGGTCTACACCGAGGGGGAGCTGCGGGCGATGGTGGCGCCGCTCGGCCCGGCGTTCCGATGGACCTACGGCACCTACACGTTCCGCCCCTTCGGGCGCGGGTACTTTTTCCACGGGGTGCGCATCGCCGGCCGCGGAGCAGCGAACCGCGGCTGATCGGACGCAGCGACGCAGAATTTGTTTCTTGCGCCCGCCCGCCGCATCCTCCATAAGTAGCGCCAGCCTTGCGAGGTCCTGCCGGCCGCATACCTCGCTCCGCAACACGACGATCACCGCGGCCCGAGAAGAGCATAGTCATGGCAAGAGACGACCTGGTGGACATGGAAGGCCGAGTAGCCGAAGTGCTGGTCGGCGGAAACTTCAAGATCGATTGTCACGGCGGGCACACCGTGCTCGCCCATCTCGCGGGCCGAATGCGCAGAAACCGCATCCGCGTGGTCCTGGGCGATCAGGTGACGGTTTCGGTCTCGCCCTACGATCCGAGCCGCGGCCTGATCACCTACCGCGCCAAGTAGCTCCCTCCCCTCGGCGCCCTCCCCCCCTCAGTGGCCGGCGCCGGCTCCCCATAGCTCCTTCAGCCGTCGGTCCCGCCCGCAACCCAGGCGATAACCTTGGTAGCGGACCGGGTTTTTCTTGAAGAAGTCCTGGTGGTACTCCTCGGCCGGATAGAACTCGGCTGCCTTGGTGACCTCGGTGACCACCGCCCCCTTGAGCTGCGCCTGGACGCGCTTCTTCGACTCGTCCGCGGCCCGCTTCTGCGCGTCGTCGAGGTAGAAGATGCCCGATCGGTACTGCGTGCCGCGATCGCAGAACTGCCCGTTGGCGGAGAGCGGATCGACGCTGCGCCAGAAGATCTCGAGCAGGCGGGCATAGGTGATCTTCGCCGGATCGAAGACCACCCGCACCGCTTCGGCGTGGGCGGTGGTGCCCGCCGAGACCTCGTCGTAGGTGGGGCTCTTCTTCACGCCGCCGGTGTAGCCGGAGATCACCGCGCTCACGCCGGGCACACCCTCGAAGGCCGCCTCCTCGCACCAGAAACAGCCGCCGGCAAAGATCGCCTCGCCGCGCTCGGCCGCCTGCGATGTCCCCAAGGCCGTCACCAGAAATGCCAGCAGCACCCACGCTCGTCGCATCATGGCTGAACCTCATTGACCCGCAGAAAGCGGCTCTACAGCGTCCCCTGGGTCTTCGGGGACTCCTTGAAGTCCGTGTGCAAGAGAGTATGCCGCTCCGGGGCGCGTGGTTACAGCGGACCGCAGGTTCCCTGCTTGCAGGAGGCGCGATCGGGCGGCGCGCAGTCGGGGCAGGGCTGGCCCTCGTAGCAGGTGTGCGCGTTCCACTGATCGAGGAGCGCGTCGAGGCCGGGCTCGGCGTCGCGACGGATGAAGGCGCCGCACACGCCGGGGAGGCCGCACTCCGTCGCCGGGGCCGAGCAGTCCGCGTCCACCTTGCAGCTCCGGTGCACAGCGAGGTACCCCTCGATCTGCGCGCGGAGCACGCCGCAGCTGAACTTCGCGCCGCACCGGCCCGCGTTGCATCCGGCGGCGGCGAGGTCGCCCGCGCAGGGGGAGCACTTGATCGCGGCGCCGCAGGCCTGGCGATCCCAGGCGCCAAGGAACCCACCGAGGCCCGCGAGCCCGGCCTGATTCAGGTAGGTGCCGCAGGTCGCCGGCAGTCCGCAACGGGTGGTGGTGGCGGCGCAATCGCCGTCGACCTGGCACATCTGGTGGGACGTGATCCACTGCTGGACGTCGGTCTGCAGCGCGCCGCAGCTCCTGCCCGAGGCGTCGACGCCCGCGCCGTCCTCTGCCCCACCGTCGCCGGGGCCGCCGTCGGAGGTGCCGGGGTTGAGGCCGCCCGCGGTGCAGGCGGCGAGGGGGAGCAGGAGGGCCAGGGCGGGACCAAGGACGTTCAAGGAGAGTGATCGCATGACGGCAGCATACGCAACCCGGGTGCCATCGTGTCGCCGACGGGAGCGACCTCGCCGACGCGCGGAAATCCGCGATCGCGGGCACGCCTCCTCAGTTTTTCGTGGATTGCGCCGCGCCTCGCGTTCGGTGAATGATGAGCCGGAACTCGAGGCAAGGGAGCCACCATGCACGATCTGGTCATCCGGGGCGGCACGCTCGTCGACGGCAGCGGCGCACCGGCGCGGGAGGCGGACGTCGCCATCGACGGCGCGGTCGTCACCGCGGTGGGCGAGGTCGGCCCGGGCCGGCGCGAGATCGACGCACGCGGCAAGCTGGTCACTCCCGGCTTCGTCGATATCCACACCCACTACGACGCCCAGGTGACCTGGGACCCGTTCCTCACGCCCTCGTCGTGGCACGGCTGCACCACCGTCGTGATGGGGAGCTGCGGGGTCGGCTTCGCGCCCGCTCGCGCCGACCGCCACGCCTGGCTGATCCGGCTGATGGAGGGCGTGGAGGACATCCCCGGCGCCGCGCTCACCGAGGGGATCCGCTGGGGATGGGAGACCTTTCCCGAGTACCTCGACGTGCTCGATCGGATCCCGCACGCGATCGACTTCGGAGTCTCGGTGCCCCACGGCGCGGTGCGCGCCTACGTGATGGACGAGCGCGGTGCGGCCAACCAGGAGGCCACCCCGGAGGACATCGCCGCGATGTACCGGATCGTCCGCGAGGCGCTCGAGGCCGGCGCGCTCGGCTTCTCCACCTCCCGCACGCTGATGCACCGCTCCGTCGACGGCGAACCCGTGCCGGGCACCTTCGCCAACGACGCCGAGCTGTTCGGGATCGGACGCGCGCTGCGCGACGTCAAGGGCGGGGTCTTCCACGTCGCGCCGGACCAGCTCGCGCTGGAGAAGGAGTTCGTGTGGATGAAGGCGCTCGCCGACGAGATCGGCCGCCCGGTCACCTTCAACCTGAACCAGTACGACCAGCGGCCCGACAGCTGGAAGCAGGTGCTGGAGCTGCTCGACGGCGCGAAGGACTCGTCGATCTTCGCGCAGGTGGCGGGGCGCGCGATCGGGATCATCATGGCGCTCGACGGCACCGCCCATCCGTTCCTCGGCTACCCGTCGCTGATGCGGTTCTCCGATCGCTCCCCCGACGAGCGGCGGGCGCTGATGCGCGATCCGGCGCTGCGCGCGCAGGTGCTCGCCGAGCAGCCGCTGGACCTCGGCGAATTCGGCAACTTCGTCACCCGCACCTTCTCGCGCATGTTCCTCGTCAGCGGCGAGATCGACTACGAGCCGGGCCCCGAGAAGAGCATCGCCGCCGTCGCCGCAGCGACGGGAAAGTCGCCGCAGGAGCTGGCCTACGATCAGCTCGCCTCGGGCGGCTACATCTACTTCCCGCTGTTCAACTACGCGGGCGGCGACCTCGCGGCCACGCACACCCTGCACTCCCACCCGCGCACGCTGATGGGGCTCGGCGACGCGGGCGCCCACTGCGGCGCGATCTGCGACGGCGGGATGCCGACGTTCATGCTCACCCACTGGGCGCGCGACCGCGTGCGCGGCGAGCGCTTCCCGCTCGAGTTCCTGGTGCGGCGCCAGACCCGCCACACCGCCGAGGTGTTCGGCCTGCTCGACCGCGGGCTGCTGGTGCCCGGGATGAAGGCCGACGCCAACGTGATCGATCTCGAGCGCCTGCAAGTCTGCGCAGCGACGATGGCCTACGATCTCCCGGCGGGCGGGCGACGCCTCCTGCAGCGCGCCACCGGCTACGTGGCGACGATCTGCGACGGGGTGATCATCAGCGAGCACGACCGGCCCACCGGCGCGATGCCGGGGCGCCTCGTCCGGGGCGCGCAGGCCGACCCGCGCGCGCGCTGATCATACAGGGGACGCTGCCATCTACTTGGCGATCTTGAAGACCCGCCCCTCGAAATAGGTGCTGGAAACGCGGCTGGTCCTGCATGGCAATAGCTAATCTCTTGACATTTTCGCTGGTCGGCTGCATCCCCTGATCGTGAACCGTCGGGAGGCGATCCGGGCGATCAAGGCGGCGGCGAGAGCCGGCGCCGTCCACGTCTCCCGCCACGCCGCCGACAGCGACGACGCGGTGACGGTCGCCGACATCTTCTCGTGCCTCGCGTCGGCCCGCGCCTTCCGTTGGCAGCCCGAGCACGGCACGTGGCGCGTCGTCGGAAGTGATTGCTCCGACGACTCGCTCGTCGTGACGGTGAGGATCGACGCCGACGGCAAGGTGATCGCGTGGACCACGTTCTGAAAGGGTGAACCCGATGCTGAACCGCTGCCCGAACTGCAACTCCAAGAACCTCGCAACGCGGCCGATCGCCACCTCGCGCTCCGTCGCCGGCCACCTGTTCACGGCGGCGGTGCCGGGGCAGACCTGCTGCGACTGCGGCGAGAAGGTCTACGCGGCGGCCGATCTCGCGCGCTTCGATCTCGCCACCGCGCTCGCCCTCGCCGACGCGGGCGAGACCTCGGGCGAGGCGGTGCGCTCCATGCGCAAGGCGGCCGGCGTGTCGGCGAAGAAGCTGGCCGAACTGCTCGACGTCCGCCCCGAGTCGGTGAGCCGGTGGGAGAACGACCGCGGCAAGGTCGACCGCGCGACGCTCGCCGTGCTGCGCCAGATCATCGCCGAGCGGGCAGGCATCCCCGCGCGGAACCTCGTGACCTTCCTACGCTCCCTCGCCAAGCCGAAGAAGCTCGCACTCCGCGTGGCGCTCGACATGCGAAAGCTCGACGGAGAACTCAGCGGCGGAAGGTAGTGCTGGCGATGGTGCTGGGGTGGACCTCGATCTCGTAACTACTGGCGACCCCAACGGGATTTGAACCCGTGTCGCTGACGTGAAAGGCCAGTGTCCTGGGCCGGCTAGACGATGGGGTCCGGAAGCGGAACGGAAGGGCAAGGATTTGCCACCGACGGGGCGCCGTGTCAACGAGCGTTTTCGACCTTGCAAGGGAGGCGCGCCCAGGTGGTGAACTCCCACGCGCTGGCAAAGGTCGCGTCGGCCTCGTGGCGCTCGCGCTCGGTCAGGTGCCACGCCGATAGGTCGATCTCGGGGAAGCGCACATCGCCGTCGAAGCTGCGATCGAGGATGGTGAGATAGAGCCGGTCGGCGCGGCCGAGGGTCTGCCGGTAGATCTCCGCCCCACCGGCCACGAACACCTCCCGCTCCCCGGCCAGGGCGAGCGCCTCGTCGACGGTGCGCGCCACCTGCACGCCCTCCGGCACGCTCCACGCGGGATCGCGTGTCAGCACGATCGTCGTCCGCCCCGGCAGCGGCCGCCCGATCGACTCGTAGGTCTTTCGCCCCATCAGCAGGCAGTGGCCCATCGTCAGCCGCTTGAAGCGCGCGAGATCCGCGGGCAGCCGCCACGGGAGGCGATTCTCGACGCCGATCACCCGGTTCTCCGCGAGCGCCGCGATCAGCGAGAGGCTCATACCGCGATCGGCGCCTTGATCGCCGGGTGCGGATCGTAGCCTTCGAGGGTGAAGTCCTCGTACTTGAAGTCATCGATCGCGCGCACCGCAGGGTTTTGCAGCATCCGCGGGAGCGCGCGGGGCTCGCGCCCGAGCTGGAGCTCTGCCTGCTCGATGTGGTTCAGGTAGAGGTGCGCGTCGCCGAGGGTGTGAACGAACTCGCCGGGGCGGAGATCGCACACCTGCGCGACCATCATCGTCAGCAGCGCATAGGACGCGATATTGAACGGGACGCCGAGGAACACGTCGGCGCTGCGCTGGTAGAGCTGGCAGGAGAGGCGGTCTCCGGCGACGTAGAACTGGAACAGCGCGTGGCACGGCGGGAGCTTCATCCGGTCGACGTCCGCGACGTTCCAGGCGCTGACGATGTGGCGCCGCGAGTCCGGGTCGCGCTTGATCCGGTCGACGACACGCGCGATCTGATCGATGGATCCACCGTCGGGCGTCGGCCACGAGCGCCACTGATAACCGTAGATCGGACCGAGCTCGCCGTCGGTGGCTGCCCACTCGTCCCAGATCGTGACGCCGTGCTCGCGCAGGGTCCGGACGTTGGTGTCGCCGGCGAGGAACCAGAGCAGCTCGTGGAGGATCGACCGCAGGTGAACCTTCTTGGTGGTGAGCAGCGGGAAGCCCGCCGCCAGGTCGAAGCGCATCTGGTAGCCGAACACGCTGCGCGTCCCGGTGCCGGTGCGATCGCCCTTCACGAAGCCGTGATCGAGCACGTGGCGGAGAAGCTCCAGGTACTGCTTCATGGGCCTACTTCTCGCTGCCGCCTGGCGCAGCGTACGGCGCGGGTAGCCGCTCGACGCGCGCCGACCCGAGCACCCGCGCGATCTCGCCCTCCATCGCTGGCGGCAGCGGCAGCCCACCATCGTAGGTGATCTCGACGACCAGCGCGTGCGCGCCCTCGATCCGACCGTAGTACAACATGCGGCGCGGCGGCGGAGGAGCCTTCTCGCGCGTGAACCAGCTCGCCACCGTCGCGAGCAGCTGCCGGACCAGGCCCGGAGGCGGGGGAGCAACCCCTTCGTCCTGCGCCAGCCCCACCCAGCCCGGCACCTCCCCCGCAGCGGCGCCAGCGACGGGCGGAACCACCGATCGCGCCTCGGCCGCCTGCTTCGCGATCGCCACCCGATCGCGCTCCATGCAGCTCCGCAGGACGCCCTCGATGGCTGCCCTGTCCCCGGGCTTTTCGACGGGCAGGAGGTGCGGCGTGATCGCCATCGCAGCCACCGAGTCGCGGAGGATCACCTGCCCGGGCCACTCTGGCTCCGTCGCCACCTCCCGCGAGACGTGTTCGGGCACCGCCAGGAGCACGCTCTCGATCCGCTCGTCGTGACGGGGCAGCGCGAGCAGCGTCTCCGCGACGCTGGCGCCCGCCACTGTCACGGTCGCGCGCACCGCCGACGTGCTGAGCGCACCGAGGCCCACCGCCAGCACGATCCGACCGAGGCGCCCCTTGGTGAGGCGCCCCCCCGGTACCCCCAGCAGCGCGGCCGCGGCCCCGCCGAGGAACCCGCCGATGTGCGCCAGATCGTCGACCGCGTGAAGCTTGAAGCCAAGGCCGATCTGGAGGCCGGTCAGGAGGAGAAGATTGATCGTCACCACGTTCCGCCACTCCCCGGCCCACAGCCCGCGCCGCATCCGCACCGCCACCAGGAGGGCGCCCATCAGACCCAGCACCGCGCCGCTCGCACCGACGGAGAGCACCGCCGCTGGATTCGGGTTGTAGACGGACGCGAGGTTCCCGAGGAGGCCGCCGGCGCAGTAGATCACGAGGAAGCGCGGCCAGCCGAAGATCGGCTCGACGATCCGGCCGAGAACGTACAGACCCATCATGTTGAGCGTGAGGTGGGCAACCCCGCCGTGGAGGAACATCGCCGTCCACAGGCGCCACCACTCGCCCGCCCGCGCCGCGGCGTGGAAGCTCGCGCCCGCGCGCACCAGGTCGTGCCCGCTCTCGACGCTCAACCCGAGCGCCACGAAGAGCACGAACGCGGCCACGTTCGCGCCGACCAGCATCGCCGTCGCCACCGCCCGCGGAGGAGTCACCAGGGCGGCGCCCCGCACCTCCTCCGCCACCCGCTCCGCCACCGACCGCGCGAAGGTCGCCACCTCCTCGGAGGGAACCTCGGTCGACGTCCGCCTCGTCAGGGCGACTCCCTCGAGCAGCGACCGCAGCCGCGGTGGCAGGCGGGCCAGCTCCGGGAGCGACAGCAGGCGGGCGATCCCCTGCGGCCCCCCCACGAAGGCCAGGAACAGGAGCCGCACCTGCAGCAGCGCCGCCAGAGCCCCCGGCTCGTGCGCCCGCGCCGCCTCCTCCATCCGGTGCACGATCTGCCCCGCCTTCTCGAGCTCGTGCAGCTCGCCGTAGGCCCGCACCATCTGCACCGCCAGCGCCGGGTTCTGCACCGGCCCGAAGCCGCGGAGGTGGCCCTCGAAGTGCGCCGCGGCCTCGCGCCAGCGCTGCCCGAAGCCGAGCACGGTGATGATCCGCTCGTGCAGCGGCGCGTCATCGGGAGCTTCGCTGGCCGCCAGGCGGGCCCGCAACGCGCGCAGCACGTCGTCCAGCTTGCCGGCGCGCACCGCGGCGAGATCGGCCAGCAGCTCGCGCTCGGCGGTGGTCGCACGTCCTGGCTGCAGAAGCTCCTTCACCGACGAGAAGCGCGCTGCCAGAAGGACGCGTTCCCGGGCCAGTGCAAGACGTATCGCGCGATCGAGGAGGCGCGGCACGAACACCACCGCCACGCACAGGAGCACCCCTGCGATCAGCTCCGGCCAGGGCCCGGCCCCCTCGTCTCCGAAGCGCGGCTCGCCCATCGTGTAGCCGAGCAGGCCCGCGTCGATCAGCAGCAGGATCAGGTAGCCTTGCTGCTCGCCGGCCCCGCGACGGAGGACGCCGACGATCTCGAGGGTGACCGTGGCGATGCACAGGACGACGGCGATGGACCAGATGTCCAATCAGAGCCTGTGAGTGAATCCCGGACCGTTGCGCTCCGAGCTTGCTGCACGCCGGCGATTGCCGGTGAGCCCCGCGAGCGAGCCGCAAGCAGCGCCAGGCGCGACGAGGAAACCTACTCTCTGTAGGTGACGAGGAGCAACGCAGCGCTGCGCCGCGGATCGTTCGCGAGGCGACGGGAGGGATTTGCTCACAGGCTCTGAATCTCCGAGGTAAGGGCGAAGCCTAGCACGAAGCCGGCAGCCTCCCGGGCGCCCCTGCGTCACGGGTGCTTAACAGCGGAGGGGGCCCTCTTGCTGGCTCTTGCTCGTCACGTAGTCGTAGTCGTAGTCGTAGTCGTAGTCGTCCCGTCCGCAGCGACGGCAATCGAACTTCCTCCCGCAACAAATTCCTCCTGCCAACCGACCCCCCTG
>SHYY01000080.1 GCA_009692555.1 Myxococcales bacterium | reverse complement strand
CCTGGGGGCGCTCGTCGCGATCTGCGACGCAAGGGCGAGGAGCTCGATGGCGCGGCGAGAGACGTCGAGCTTCTGGTCGGCCAGCAGGGGCATCCTCCTGTGGGGCCAGGGGGGTCGGTTGGCAGGAGGAATTTGTTGCGGGAGGAACTTCGATCGCCGTCGCTGCGGAGGGGACGACTACGACTACGACTACGACTACGACTACGTGACGAGCAAGAGCCAGCAAGAGGGCCCCCTCCGCTGTCAAGCACCCGCCTCTCGCTTGCCTTTCGCCAAGCCTCTCGCCCACCTCCCTCCGGGCTCCTGGGGCCTTCCCGGTGCTACCGGCCGCGCACCTTCCGGGCGACCGCGAAGAGGTGGCTCTTCAGGTCGCCGACCACGGCGTCCTGGATGGCGAAGAGCTGATCGGCGCGCTGGATCGCGCGGGTGGTGACGACGGTGTCGAGGATCTCGCCGCTGTCGACGCGAACGAAGCGGGCCGAGACGCGGACCGTCTTTCCGGCCCGCTGGAATCCGCCCTGGACCGCCACCTCGGCGCCGAGGATCTTGCCGAGGGAGGCGGCGGTGGCCGGGTCGACGTACTTCGTCTGGCCGAAGTCGATCTCGCCGGTCTGATCGGCGATCTGGTTGCGCTCGAGCAGGGCGACCTCGGACGACGCGCCGGCCAGCTGGGTGAGGATGCTCTCGGCGATCCCCTCGGTGAGGAAGTCGAGGTCCTTCTCGGCGCCCAGGTTCTTGAACTTGAGCACGGCGACGCGCACCGGTCCCGTGGCGACCGCGACCGCCTTCTCGACGATCGGGCCATTCGCCCTGGGTCCGGGGCCCGCTGGCGGTAGCGCCACGTCGCTCGGCAGCGCCTGTTGACGCCGCGGCGGGTCGGGAGGGGGGCTCACGATCGGCGGCGGCGGCGGCGGGCGCAGCCCGATCACCAGACCAAAGACCGCGCCACCGACGAGCAGCGCGCTCACCGCGGCGATCGCGGCGACCGGAAGGCTGCGCTGGATGGTGGGCGCCGGGAGCCCGGCGCGCGTGGGCGGCACGCTCCACTCCGCGCTTGGCACCGGGCTCAGGTCACCCGTCGCTGCGTGCTCGGCCGCCACCGCGGCGAGCGGGCGCGACACGCCGCCGAGCAGCGAGACGATCTCCTGGGCGCGCTCCGCCACCTCGCGCGCCGTCGCCGGGCGCTTCCCGGGGTCCTTGGCGCACATCCGCACGATCAGCGCGGCCAGCGCCGGCGGCGTGCCGGGCGCGCGCTCGATCAGCGACGGGAGAGGGTCGTTGAGGTGCATCAGCGCCAGGGCGATTGGCTCGCGGCAATCGAACGGCGGCATGCCGGAGAGGAGGTGGAAGCAGGAGATGCCGAGCGAGTAGAGGTCGGTGCGCCCGTCGACGGCCTTGCCCATCACCTGCTCGGGCGCCATGTAGGTGGGGGTGCCGAGCAGCGACGAGGGGCTGGTCAGCATCGGGGTGTTCTCGAGGCGGGCGATCCCGAAGTCGACCAGCTTGACGCGGCCGCTGGCGTCGAGGATCAGGTTCGAGGGTTTGATATCACGGTGGACGACGCCGGCGTCGTGGGCCGCCTGCAGCCCCGCGCCCGCCTGGGCGAGGATCGACGCGACCTCCTCGGGGGCGAAGCGCCCGCGCTCGGCGAGCAGCGCGTCGAGGGCCTGCCCGGCGACCAGCTCCATCACGAAGTAGGGGTGGCCGGCGTCGTCCTGGCCGAAGTCGTAGACCTGGACGATGTTGGCGTGGGCGAGGCGCGCCACCGCCTTGGCCTCGCGGCGGAAGCGCTCGACGAAGTCCGGGCTGGCGTCGAGGACCACCTTGATCGCGACCTGGCGGTCGAGGTCGGGATCGCGGCCCCGGTAGACCGCGCCCATCCCGCCCTGCCCGAGCAGGACCAGATCGAGGTAGCGCCCGAGGCGCGGCAGAGGCGCGTTCATGCGAGGCCGGAGTATACGGGAGTTAGAGGCGGACCTCGACGAAGACCTCGCCGCCGGGTTTCCAGGTGACCGGGATGGCGCGGGTGGTGTGGCCGTCGTCGATCTCCAGGCCGGGGGCGCTCGCGGGGCAGCCGATATCGAAGCGACCGGCGGCGGTGGTGGTGCGCTCGGAGCTGCCGCAGAGCACCTTCACGCGGGCGCGCGGGCGGGCATCGGGGCCGCGCACAATGCCGGTGACGCGGCGCTCGGGCGAGACGATCAGCTCGACAAACTCCTCGTCGCGACCGGGGGTGATCGGGACGGCGACGCGCTCGCCCACCTGGCCGTCCGCCCAGGCGCGCAGGACCACCTGGCGGGAGAAGCGCTCGGGGAGCGCGAAGGTGCCATCCGGGCCGGTCGACTCGCTCTCCGAGATGTGGAAGCCGATCTCGGTGCTCATGACGTCGATCTCGGCGCCCGCGACGGCGCGGCGCTCGCCGTCGACGAGGCGGATGACGCGGCCGCGGATGGTGTGGCCGCGGGCCACCAGGAGATCGGGGGCGTGCGCCTCGCTCTCGCCACCCACCGTCACCTCCACCGATGGGGCGTCCTTCTGGCTCGCCTCCCGGGCGAGGGTCACGCGGATGCGCCCCGCGGGCACGTGGGCGAGCGCGTAGCCGCCCTCCTCGTCGATCTCGATGGAATCGATCCGCGCGCCGTCGTGCGAGATGACCACCGACTCGCCGGTCACCGCCGCTCCCGCCCGGTCGGTGACGCGGCCGGTGAGCAGCGCGCCGGCGCGGAGGAGGAGGGCGAGGCCCTGCGCGTGGGCGGTGTCGACGCGGAGGATCTGGGTAGCGCCCCGGTCGTCACGCGCCGACACGGTGATCATCCCGGGGTGATCGAGGAGCACGGAGAAGTGCCCCTCCGCGTCGGTGGTGACGGAGGAGAGGCTGCAGCCGTTGGCGTGGCGGACGATCACCTCGACGTCGGAGACGGGCGTGCCCTCGGCCGCGCGGACGATACCGCTGCACAGCGGACGCGGCGGCAGGTGGAGGACCAGCGTGGCGGGCGGGCGGACCTGGGCGATCACCTGGCGCTCGTCGGTGCCGGCGCGGACGAAGAGGGGGTGCGCCGGCAGGTTGGCGAACTCGAAGCGCCCCTCGGCGTCGCTCTCGGCGGTGGCGACGCAGCCCGGGTCGCGCGGGTGGACGCGGACGCAGATCGCGATCCCCTCGCGCTCTTCGTCCTCGTTGGTGAGCTCGATCTGCCCGGTGACGGTGAGCGCGGCCTGGAGGTGCAGCTCGAGGCCGTCGACGCGCTCGCCCGGGCCGAGCGAGATCGGATCGAGGACCTCGGTCGCGAGCTGGCGATCGTCGCCGTCCACGGTACCGGTGAGCGAGTAGTCGCCCGGAGGAACGGCGAGCGAGAAGACGCCGTTCTCGTCGCTGGTGGCGGTCTCCTTGTCGTCGGTGACCTCGTCCCCGTCGGGGTTGCCGCCGCCCGGGGACGGGAGATCGGCGACCTCCACACCGATGGGGAGCGCGGTGATCTCGACGCCGACCGCGGGCTCGCCGTCCGGGCCGAGGACGATCCCGGCGATGATCGAGCGCTCTCCCGAGGACGGGGCGTGGCGGGTGGTGGCCGCCGCGGCGTCAGCATCGCCAAGAGAGGACCCCTCCGAGCGGGCGGCGATCGGCGCCGCGCGGGCTCCCTTCCCCTGGGTGGGACCCGAGGCCCGGGCGTAGGGGCGGCGGCACTCCACCGAGAGGGCGCCGCCGCCGACGAACAGGGCGCCCCATCCGACGAGCAGCGCCTTCCATCCGCTCCGGTGGACCATGAAGGGGGGACAACGGCGAGGGCTCACGGTTCCCGAAGGAACGCGCGGTCAGCGACGAAGATCTAAACCTACATCGCCCCAACCTTCAGCGGCGCGCGAACGGGTTCATGGCAACCACCGTTCCATAGAGGCGGCCGTCGGCGAAGTCCTCCGAGATCAACTGCGACAGCCCGTTGTGCTCGGCGTAGGCCCACAGGTGCGCGTCGAACCACGAGAGCTGGTAGGCGGCGGTCGCGCGCAGCGCCGCGCGCACGATCGCCTCGTTGGGGTAGAGGACCTCGAACTGGCTGAGCAGCTCCTCCGCCTCGCGGCGTGCCTCCTCGGGGGAGAGCAGAACGGCGCCGTCGCGCAGCGGCCGCGTCGTCACCGCCACGAACTCCACGATCGCCTGGTGCGGGATGCGGATCGAGTTGCGGGCGATGCCTCGCCGCAGCAGTTCGGTGGCGATTCGCTGCTTCTCCGGGAACCGCGGATCGAAGCGGTAGACGAGGACGTTGGTGTCAACCAGCGCGGCCACGATCGTAGAGCTCCTCACGTGTCCAGCCACGCTCCTTCGCCGGCTTCGCACGGCGGCTCGCCGGCTCACGACAGCGCTGGCGCTCCGTCGCCTGATCGAACACCCGCAGGCGAGCTGCCCGATCGCCGACCGAGGGCCTCCGAACTCGCGGCGTCACCCGGATCCCATCGCCGGCGGGGCTCCATTCGATCTCGTCGCCGGCCTTGATCTTGTAGCGGTCGGCGATCGCCTTGGGCACAGTCACCTGCAGCTTGCTGGTCACCTTCGCCATTTCCTTACCGTAGCAAGGACGGGATCCTTGTCAACGCGCGCGAGCTCAGGGCCCGCCGACAGCGACGGAGCGGGGGCGATCCTGTGTTCGCAGCTGTTCGGGAGCCTGAGGAACCTGGTCGTGTTCTGACCCGTCTCCTCAGCCGAGGCCGTCGCGCATGATCCGCTCGGCGAGGCGGTCGGCGACCTCGCCGGGGGGCGTGTCCTCGCGCCGCGAGCGTTCGAGGATCTCCAGGATCGTGTCGTGGACCGCGAGGGTCTGGCGCTGCGCCCGGCCGGCGCTGTAGCCCGCGTACTCGATGGCGACGTTGATCAGGCCGCCGGCGTTGATCGCGTAGTCGGGGGCGTAGAAGATCTTCCGCGCGTGGAGGGCGCGGCCGACCGCGGGATCGGCGAGCTGGTTGTTGGCGGCGCCGGCCACCGCGCGGCAACGCAGGCGAGGGATGGTCGCCTCGGAGAGCGCGCCGCCGAGCGCGTTGGGCGAGAGCACGTCGCACTCCACGTCGAAGATCGCCTCGGGGGCCACGCTCTCCGCCCCGAGCTCCTCGGCCACCGCGCGGCGGCGCGCCGGATCGACGTCGGTGAGGGTGAGCTTCGCGCCGGCCTTCGCGAGCTCGCGGGCGAGGTGGGTGCCGACGTGGCCGACGCCCTGGAGCGCCACCCGGAGGCCTTCGAGATCGCTCCGACCGAGCCAGCCGGCGGCGACCGCCTCGATGCCGCGGCGCACCCCGAGCGCGGTGAACGGCGACGGATCGCCCGAGCCACCGCTGGCGCCGACGACGTGGCGGGTGCGGGAGCGGATCACATCGATGTCGGCGGGCGAGGTGCCGGAGTCCTCGGTGGTCACGTAGCGGCCGGCCAGCCCGTCGACGAACTCGCCGAAGCGCTGGAGGAGCTCGGTGCGATCGAAGGCGCCTTCCGGGGCGAGGATCACCGCCTTGCCGCCGCCGTGGGGCAGGCGCGCCAGGGCCGCCTTGTAGGCCATCGCGCGGGCGAGGCGGAGCACGTCGTCGACGGCGGCGGCGTCGTTCGGATAGGCGCGGATGCGGGTGCCGCCGATCGCCGGGCCGAGGCGGGTGGAGTAGAGGCCGATGAGCGCGCGGAGGCCGGTCGCCTCGTCGCGGCAGGCGTGCAGCTCGCCGTAGCCGTGGGTGGCGAGCGTGGCGAAGAGATCGAGCGAGGGGGTCATGGGTGCGCGGAGGATAGGCGACGGTGCGCCCGCGCGGCAATGAAAAGTGCGCGAAAAATACCATGATAAGATAGGGTTACATGTCGCAGCGCGTCACGGGGTGTGAGATGGCGCAGGGCATCCCGGAGCGACTGGTGGGCGTGGCGCGCGCGGCGATCGCGGCGTGCGGCGGCGATGCGCTGACGGAAGCGGCGCTTCGTGGGCGGACTGGAAGTCCCTGGATTGTGGGCGTGGGCAAGGCGAGCGGAGCGATGGCGGAGGGGGCGCGGCGGGCGCTGGGGGCGCGCTTTCGTTGCGGTCCCCTGATCGGCAAGGAGATCGGCCAGGAGATCGGCCAGGACGCGGGGCCGGCGCAGATCCCGGTGCTTCGGGCCGGCCATCCGCTGCCCGACGAGCGCGGGGTGGCGGCGACGCACGCGCTGTGTGACTTCCTCGCCGCGCTCGGTCCCGACGAGGAGGTGGTGCTGCTGCTCTCGGGCGGCGCGTCGGCGCTCCTGGCAGCGACGGTGGAGGGCGTCTCGCTCGCCGGGCTGCGGGCGGCCACCCTGACGCTCCTCCGCGGCGGGGCGACGATCCGGGAGCTGAACGCGATCCGGCGCCATGTCGGACGCGCGCTCGGGGGACGGCTGGCGCTCGGCACGGCGGCGCAGATCGAGGTGCTCGCGCTCTCCGACGTGGTGGGGGACGATGCCGCGGCGATCGGCTCGGGTCCGGCGTCGCCCGATCCGAGCACCTTCGTCGAGGCGCTGGCGGTCGCGGAGCGCTACGGCGTCGCGGGGGACGTGAGGGCGGAGCTCGAGCGCGGGGCGCGGGGAGAGCGCGCCGAGACGCCCAAGCCGGGCGATCCGCGACTGGCGCGGGTGCGCTACCGGATCCTCGCCACGCCGGCGACGCTGCTCGGCTGCGCCGCGGAGGCGGTTCGCCAGGACGGACTGATCGCGCGGGTGGACCCGGCCCCCGTCGAGGGCGCTCTCGAGGAGGTCGCGGCACGGTACGCGGCGCGGGCGCGGGGGCTGGCGCGCGGGACGGTGCTCCTTGCCGTCGGTGAGCCGACGGTGCGGGTGCGCGGGCATGGCCAGGGCGGCCGGTCGCAGCAGCTCGCGCTGGCGATGGCGGAACGGCTGGCCGGGAGCGACGCGGCGTTCCTGGCGATCGGCTCCGATGGCAGCGATGGTCCGACCGATGCCGCAGGCGCCGTGGTCGACGGAGGAACGTGGGAGACCGCCCGCGCGCTCGGCCTCGATCCGGCGGGTGCGCTGGAGGGCTGCGACGCCTACCCGGTGCTCGATGCCGTCGGTGCGCTGATCCGCACCGGCGAAACCGGCACCAACCTGCTGGATCTCCACCTGCTCACCGCACCCTGAACGGCGAAGGCCAGAGGAAGTGATATCGTCGGCGCCCGTGGCCGACGAGATCTGGACGATCCTGAAGGTGCTGCAGTGGACGCAGCGGCGCTTCGGCGAGCGCGGCCTGCGGACCCCTCGCCTCGACGCGGAGGTGCTGCTGGCCCACCTGCTGGCGCGCGATCGGGTGGCGCTCTACACCCACTTCGATCAGCCGCTCGCGAAGGAAGAGCTGGCAGCCTATCGCGAGCTGATCAGGCAGCGCCTGACCGGGGAGCCGGTGGCCTATCTGGTGGGGAAGCAGGAGTTCTGGTCGCTCGCGTTCGCGGTCGATCGGCGCGTGCTGATCCCGCGGCCGGAGACCGAAGGGCTGGTGGAGGCGGTGTTGAAGCTCGTCGCGGGGCGGCCTTCCCCGTCGGTGGCGGATATCGGGACCGGGTCGGGGGCGATCGCGGTGGCGGTGGCGCACGAGCGGCCGGATGCGCGGGTGGTGGCGGTGGAGCGCTCTCCCGATGCGTTGGCGGTGGCGCGGGCCAACGTCGCGGCGCACGGGGTGGCGGTGGAGCTCCGGGAGGGCGATCTGCTTCTGCCGATCACCCGGGACGCGCCGTGGGACGTGATCGCCTCGAACCCGCCCTACATCGCCGAGCCGGAGTTTCCGTCGCTGCCTGCAGAGGTGCGGTGCGAGCCGCGCGAGGCGCTGCTGGCGGGCGAAGACGGGCTCGCGGTGATCCGGCGGCTGATCGAGGGCGCCTTGCCGCTTTTGGCCGGCGAGGGCGCGCTGATGCTGGAGGTCGGCGCGGGACAGGCCCCCGAGGTGGCGGAGCTGGCGCGCGCGCGCGGCTACCGGACGATCGAGACGACACGCGACCTCGCGGGGATCGAGCGGGTGGTGATCGCCCGTCGGTGAGCCCCTCGGCCGTTTCCGTTCACGTTTCCGTTTCCGTTCACGTTTCCGTTCACGTTTCCGTTCACGTTTCCGTTCACATTTCCGTGCGCGTGCACGCCTAGGAGCTGGCCTCTGTCTGTCGAGGCGAGCACGCGCACGTGCACCATGCTACGAGCACGCGGACGAGCACTGCGGAACGAGAACGTGCACGGTAGATTAGATTAAGGAGAACGAGGGTCCCGGGAGGTTGGGGCCCCTTCCCCGTCAAGCACCCGAAAGGACCGGCGGGTGTAGCCGTCGGTCCAACGGCGCGAGGAAACTCCCTGACTCGGTCCGAGACGGTCGAGTAGCCACGCCGCCGCGACCGCTGCATGACCCGCTCACCGTCGGGGGGTGCGCCGTCCCGCGTCGTCCACCGCGGCCTGCTCGCGCCGCTCTCGCCCGCGCGCCGACAGCGCCCAGTGGCGCGTGCTCTCGCTCTCGGCCGCCTCGCGCCGGTGCATCGCCTCCTCGAGCCCGGCCCGCGCCCGCTCCAGCGCCGCCTCCGCCAGGACGAGCCGCGCCCGGGCCACCTGCTCCAGCGCCCCCGCCTCGTCGCAGCGTTCCCGGCTCCGCAGCGCGAACGCCTCCGCCCGGGCGAGTGCTCCGGCCGAGGTCGCCGCACCCGCCACCGCGGCCAGCCCGGCCACCGCCGCGAGCCGACCCGCCTCCTCCTTTGCCGTCGCTGCGCTCCCCCGTTCGAGCACCGTCGTCGCCCGCCCGAGCGCGACCCGCGCCGCCGCAAACCCGCGCTTGGCCTCCCCCTCCTCGGCCCGCCGGAGGGTGCACAGCGCCTTCACCTGCGCGCGATCGTCCACCCCCCGATCATGCAGGCCGGCCGCGGCACGTCAACGGCGGATGGCTGTGCGGGAGGTGTGCTAGCGTCGCCGATCGATGGATCACGCCGTCCTCGAGACGTCGAGCGACCGCTACGTCATCCGCGAGTACCTCGCCGAGGGTGGGATGGGGGCGATCTACCTCGGCAAGAAGCTCGGCCCGGGTGGCTTCGAGAAGGCCGTGGTCCTGAAGCAGCTCCTCCCCGAGTTCACGTCCGAGCAGCAGTTCATCGATCTCTTCCTCCGCGAGGCGCGGATCACCGCCTCGCTCGACCACGCCAACATCGTCCACACCATCGACCTCGTCTCCGCCGGCAGCGACTACTTCATCGTCATGGAGTACGTCCGCGGCGGCGACCTGCGCACCCTGATGCGGCGGGCGCGCCGGCGCGGCAAGGATCTCTCGCCCCAGGCGGCGCTGTTCGTCGGTGGCGACATCGCCGACGCGCTCGGCTACGCCCACGCCAAGCTGCGCCCCGACGGGCAGTCGCTCGGCCTCATCCACCGCGACGTCTCGCCGTCGAACATCCTCCTCTCGGGGTCGGGCGAGGTGAAGCTCACCGACTTCGGGATCGCCAAGGCCTCCACCCACCGCTCGGTCTTCTACCGGGTGAAGGGCAAGGTTGGCTACATGTCGCCCGAGCAGGCGCGCGGCGACACCCTCGACGGGCGGAGCGATCTCTACTCGCTCGCGGTGTGCATCTACGAGGCGCTGACCGCCGAGCGGCTGTTTGTCGCCGACATGCTCTCGACCGCGTCGATGATCTACTCGCAGCCGATCCCCCGGCTCTCCGACGTGCGCCCCGGCCTGCCCCGCGACCTCGATGTGGTGATGCAAAAGGCGCTCGCGCTCACGCCCGAGGCGCGCTTCCAGACGGCGGAGGAGCTTCACGAGGCGCTGCGCAAGGCCGCCCTCCGCCACGGGCTGCTCTATTCCTCGTCGGAGATGGCGGCGCACCTCGTCGAGGTCTGCGGGCGGGACGTGGACGCCTGGCTGCGCTCCGAGGTGGGCGACGAGCGCGGCGGCGGCACCGAGCTGTACGCGCAGGAGGCGCCCGCGCCCGCGCGAGGCGCGCCCGAGCCCCCGGCGGAGGACGATGAGGACGAGCCGGACGAGGACAGCGAGGAGGGCGACGCGCCGCGACGGATCGGCGAGGGCACGCAGCTCACCTCGATCCTCAACCTGGCGGCGCGAAAGCGGGCGCAGGAGGAGGAGGAGCGGGTCTCGTTCGAGGCCGAGCCGACCTATCACTACGAAGGACGCCGAGCGGTCACCCCCGCTCCCGCGCCAGCGTCGCCCGCAAGGCGGCCCGAGCCGCGCCCGGGGGCGTGGCCGGACTCTGCCCTGGACGAGCCGCAGCCCCTGATCGCCGACCCGCCGATCGCCAAGCCGGCCAGGCCGCCGCGCCGCGAGAAACCTCGCCCGGCGTCGGCCACCGACGAGGCGACGCGCGCCTACACCGCCCCGCGCCCGCACCCGCGCGAGGACGACGCGACCATTCCGCACCGCGCTCCGTCGACGCCCCCTCCCGA
The DNA here is from genome assembly GCA_009692555.1 of Myxococcales bacterium. Classification (GTDB taxonomy): domain Bacteria; phylum Myxococcota_A; class Polyangia; order Palsa-1104; family SHYY01; genus SHYY01. The sequence goes on along the minus strand of SHYY01000080.1, from coordinate 14,601 downwards.
CTCCGCGCCACGCCTCGCCATCCCGAAGATCCGCCCGCCCTCGGTATGGCAGCAGATCCCGCCGCGCCTGCTGGCGGGCCTGGTGATCGCGCTCATCCTGGCGGTCGGAGTTGCGATCGGGGTGGCGCTCTCCGATCCGGGCGCCGAGCACGATCCGCCCCCCGAGGAGCGACGGTAGCCGTGGACATGATGGCCCTCCACGACGCGCCCACCCACTGCTTCCTCGCGCCGTAGCAAGCATGGAACCACCACCAAGCGCACCAAGCGCCCGCGCGTTGACCCTCCCGTCGCCGCACGCTACCATCCCGCCAGCCGCACGATGCCCCGCGAACCCCACGCCACCAGCCTCCTCGACGACGCGCCGGAGTTCACCCGCCAGCGACCCGGCGGCACCTTCCTGGTGATCAAAGGCCCCGATCGCGGCGAGCAGGTCCACCTCGGCGACAAGCTGGTCACCTTCGGCTCCGCCCCCCACTGCGACCTCGTCCTCTCCGACAAGACCGTCTCGCGCCGCCACGTCGAGGCCTTCCTCGACGGCAACCAGACCATCGTGCGCGACCTCGGCTCGACCAACGGCACCTACATCCAGGGCTCGCGCTTCAAGGAGATCGCGGTCGGCTTCGGCGCCGAGATCAAGCTCGGCAAGACGGTGGTGAAGTTCCTCCCCGAGGAGGAGGAGGTGGAGCCGGTCGAGACCGAGCGCGATCACTTCGGCCAGCTCTACGGGCGCGACCCGAAGATGCGCCGCCTCTACTCGCTGCTCGAGGACATCGCGCCCAACGACGCCACCGTCCTGATCGAGGGCGAGACCGGCACCGGCAAGGAGCTGATCGCCGAGGAGGTCCACAACCACTCGCGGCGCCGCGATGGCCCGTTCGTGGTGTTCGACTGCGGCGCGGTGCCCCACGAGCTGCTCGAGTCGGCGCTGTTCGGCCACGTCCGCGGCTCCTTCACTGGCGCGATCCAGGACCGCAAGGGCGCCTTCGCCGAGGCCCACGGCGGCACCATCTTCCTCGACGAGATCGGCGAGCTGGCGTTCGACCTCCAGCCGTCGCTGCTGCGCGCGCTCGACAAGCGCTCGGTGCGCCGCGTGGGATCGAACAGCTACGACAAGATCGACGTGCGGGTGATCGCCGCCACCAACCGGGATCTCCGGGAAGAAGTGGCCAAACGCGCCTTCCGCGAAGATCTCTACTACCGCCTGGCGGTGATCCGGGTGCACCTCCCGCCGCTCCGCGAGCGCGGGCGCGACATCGACCTCCTCGTCCACCGCTTCGTCGAGGTGTTCGGCGCCGAGCGCGGCCTCAAGCCCTCGGTCGAGGACCTGCACCGCCTGCGCTCCCACAACTGGCCCGGCAACGTCCGCGAGCTGCGCAACGTGATCGAGCGATCCTGCGTGCTCGCCAAGGGCGAATCGCTGGCGCTCGACGACGCGCTCGGCGGCGACGGGATCGGGCAACCCGCCCTCGGGATCCGCACCGACCTCCCGTTCAAGGAGGCCAAGGGGCAGCTGGTCGAGCTGTTCGAGCGCGAGTACATCGTCGACCTCATGAAGCGCCATCGGATGAACCTCTCGGCGGCGGCGCGCGAAGCCCAGATCGACCGCAAGCACCTCCGCGAGCTGATCCGCAAGTACGGCCTCGATCCGCGCGGCGACCTCTCCCGCGACGAGTAGCAACCCTTGACGGCACGCCCCGCCCGTCGGAAGCTGCGCCCATGCGCGCCAATATCCTCTGCCTCCTTCTCCTTCCCCTTCCCCTCGCCGGCTGCGGCGGCACGACCACCGCCAAGGACATGGCCCAAGGGACGGCGGACCTCGCCGTGGGCCCGGACCTGGCCGCCCCGCCCGACCTGGCACCACCGAACGATCTCACGATGGTGGTGGGCGGCAAGAAGCTCGCCGACGGCAAGGCCACGATGGTCGGCGTGACCTCGGACAGCTTTGCCGTCTTCATCGACGAGAACAAGGGGAACAACCCGATCGCCAAGGCGGCCCCCTCGGGTGGCGGCACCGTGCAAAAGATCGTCGAGCAGGCCGATCAATCCACGGTCTGGGTCGACGGCAAGGTGGTCTTCGCCTGGCACGACAGCGACCAGAACGGCGACGGACCGCTCACCGTGTGGACCGCCGCCAGCGGCGCGAAGGAGCTCTCGACCTTCTCTCCGAACGGCTACGCCGCCGCGAGCGCCGATGGAGCGTGGATCGCCTGGCTCGACAACTACAAGAACGACGCCGCCGACCTGGTGATCGACAAGGCCGATCACAGCGCGCCCAAGGTGGTCCTGAAGCAGATCAACCTGAGCACCGACGAGTGCCTCCCGAGCCTCGACTTCGCCGGCGCGCGCGTGGTGATCTCCCACTGCGACGCGATGGGGTCGGTCACCGTCACCTCCTTCGACACCGCCGGCACCGGCGTCGTCCTGCTGGCCAAGGCGAGCACGTTCTGGGAGTCCGACAAGGCCGGCACGATGGTCCTCGTCACCACCGTCGGCGAGGTGGGCTCGGTGGTCCCCGTCGCTGGTGGCGCACCTCTGGTGAGCAACCTGGCGAACCTCGTCTACGGCGAGTTCACCCCCGACGGGAGCGCCATCGTCTACATCACCTCCGCTGGCGGTCTCTACCGCGTCCCCACCAAGGGCGGCGCCCCGACGGTGCTCCAGGCCAAGGACGTGGAGAACTACGACGACCTCTCCCCCGACGGGAAGTTCATCCTCTTCCACAAGGAGACCAGCCCCGACGACTTCACCGACCTCCTGCTCGCCAGCGCCACCCAGGCCGGCGCGCCGATCACCCTCGCCGCCATGCCCACCGCCGCCACCGGAACCTGGTTCGGCGACAGCTTCACCAGCGACGGGAGCCGCGCCCTCTACTTCACCGACTGCGACCCCACCGAGATCATCGGGACGCTCACCGCGAAGCCCACCTCCGGCGGCATGGCGACCGTGATCGCACCGAACACCGCCAGCGTCTTCGCCGGCGTCGGCGCGCGGGTGGTCTACACCGGCAACTACGTCCCGATCGCGATGGAGGTCGGCCGCGGGGACCTCCTGACGCTCGACCTCGCCAAGGGCGGCGCCCCGTCGCTGCTGGCGACGCAGGTCAACCTCGACTTCGGCCTCACCCCCGACAAGAAGACGGTGATCTACGCCTACCAGGCCGACCTCACCCGCGCCGGCGTCTACGCCCTCGCCCTCCCCTGAGCTTTCGCTAGAACATCGATCAGGTTCTAGAGCCCGAGCACGACCGCGGTCACCGGAACGATCGCCTTCACCTCCTTGAACACCGTCCTGCCGGTGCGCGGCGAGTAGAGGCCGATCCTGTGCGACCCTGGCGTCACCCCGATCCGGCGCCGGTTCGGACAGGTGAGCCCGGTGTCGACGCCATCGACCAGGATCCGGAGCTCACCGACGGTCTTGCACTTCACCCACACCCCGGCGCGACGCCCCGGCGCGGTGAACGGGCTGACCCGCTTCAGCACCACCGCGAGCTCGCCACCGGACGGCGTCACCTCCACCTCGCGCCTCGTCACCCGCCGCCCCTCGGCGACGATCACCAGCTGGTGCCGCCCCGGGGTCACGATCAGGCTCGCGGGCGTCTTGCCTTGCGGCTCCCCGTCGACGAACACGGTCGCGCCGCGCGGGGTGGTGTTGACCTCGAAGGCGCGCGCCAGGCTGGCGCGAGGCAGCACGGGAAGCTTCGACGGGCTCGGCAACGGCGTCTCCAGCGGCGCCGAGGGGAAGATGATCGCCGTCACCTCGCCCCCGTAGACCAGCGCCGCGGCGGTCGCCACCACCCCCAGCGCCGCGACCAGCAGCAGGGAGCTGAGAAGGCGCCGCATGTGCATGCCCCGCGAGTCCAGCGAGGTCGCCAGCGCCGACAGGCTGCGCTTCTGGACCTCATCGCGGTGCACCTCCGCCTGCCTTCGTGCCAGCGACGTCGCGAGCTCGTGCAGGCTGGGCCGCTCGACCACCTGGGCCTCCTTGCCCTCGAGCGGCGGGACGCGGGCGGTCGAATTCGGCTCCGGCGCTTCTCGGGGGAGCTGCTTGCGCGGGATCTGGCCGGTCGGCTCGTTCCACTGCGGCATCGTCGGCGCGCCCGACGGCAGCGCCGCGGCGGCGATCACGGCCGGAGAGAGCACTGCAAAGAGGGCCATCGGCTGGGTCCCGTTGCCACCTGCCCGCAACGGCGGTGCGACGGGCGCTGCGGCGGGCGTTGGGGCGGGAGGCTCCGGCGCCGGCTGCGCGGGCTTCGCGGGGATGACCGCCGGCTCCGCGCCCGGCTCCGGCGGATCCCAACCCTCCACGTCCACCGAGGAGAACGACGCATCCTCCTGCGCGGCCGCCGTGAACTCGGACGCGCTCTGGGCCGCCGGAGCCGCGGGCGCGGGCACCACCTCGGCAACCGCCGCTCTGGGCTCGGAGGGGCGGAACGCCGGCATCGGCGCCGTGGTTCGCCGCACCACACCGTCGGCGGTGAGCGTCGGAGGCAGCCAGAAGCCGGCCGGAGCGCGCGGGGCATCGGCGGGCGACAAGGAGGCCGGTGACGGCCCGCTCAGCACCGCCACCGGGACCTCGAACATGCCGGTGACGCGCTGCCGCGTGACCAGCCGCCTGAGCAGCGAAGCGAGGCGCGCGCGCGCGTCGTCGAGGCGCGTCCCGAGGTGCGTGGTGAGCTCCACCGCCAGCGTCGCGCAGTCGAGCCGCGCCGTCGGTGTCACCTCGAGGCACTGCCGCGCCAGCTTGCCGAGCGTCGGGTCGCGCGGGACCCCCACCGGCCCCGCCTCGACGGAGCGGAGGAGAGCCTCCACGTCGCGCGCGGTGAACGGCGGCCCGAGGGTCGCGAGCTCCCACAGCAGCGCACCGAGCGACCACGCATCGGAGGAAGCCTGCGGCGGCTCGCCCTGGAGCACCTCCGGCGCGAAGTAGGGCACACACTTCGCCACCGCGGGATCGCTGACCCATTCGCCCTGCTGCAGGCTGCGCAGGAGGCCGACGTCGAGCACCTTCACGCCCCCCTGGGCGGTGACCATCACCGTCTCCGGGGTCAGCCCGGCGTGGATGATGCCGTCGGTGAGGAGGTCGTTGCGGCCGTGCGCGTGCGCGATCGCGCGAGCGGCCTCGGCGATGATCACCGCGGCCAGATCGGGCGACAGACGCTCGTTGCGCCGCTGCAGCTCCCCTTGCAGCGTGCGGAGATCCATCCCGTGCACGTAGTCGCCGACCAGGAAGCGGCTCGTGCCATCGGTCTCGAGGTCGTGGTAACGGGCCAGCCCCTCGTGGGTGAGCTTGGACTGCACCTTCACCAGCGCGGCGAGGCGCGCCGGCAGCCGCTCGTCCGCGGCCACCTTCGGGTGGAGCCGCTTCACGGCGTACAGCCGCTCCAGGCCGGCGAGCCCGTAGAGCTTGGCTCGGAAGGTCTCCCCGAGGGGTCCCGTCCCGAGCCTCTCCACGCAGGTGTAGGGGCCGAGCCGGAACGATGTCCGAGAACTCGTCTCCATGGCGACGGTGGGGTATGCTAGCACGAACTCGCGATTGTGAACTAGACTCGGCCCGCCATGGATCCCCGCCTCCCCGACGACGTGGCGCTCTTGCAGACCGAGACCCGCCGGCTGGTCGATCGCGAGCTCCGCCCGCAGACCCTCGCGATCGAGCGCGAGCGCGCCATCCCCCCATCGCTGATCGCGCTCCTGCGCAGCCTGGGCTACTTCGGCGTCACCATCCCCGAACGCTACGGCGGAATGGGCGCCTCGTGCCTCGGCCACGTCGTGGTGCAGGAGGAGCTTGGCCGCGCCCACCCGGCGTTCAACCTCCTCGTGTCGGGCAACAACGGGATCGGCGTGATGGGCCTCCTCCGCGACGGCACGGACGCGCAGAAGGAGCGCTTCCTGCCGCGCCTCGCCAGCGGCGAATGGATCGCCGCCTTCGCCCTCACCGAGCCCAACGCCGGCTCCGACGCGGCGGCGATCGAGACGCGCGCCGAGCCCCACCCGGGCGGCGGCTTCCGGCTCCACGGCGTGAAGCACTTCATCACCCGCGCCGATATCGCGCACCTCTTCACTGTCTTCGCCCTCACCGACCCGAAGCGGCGCGCGCGCGGCGGCATCACCGCCTTTCTCGTCGAGAAGGGCACCCCCGGCTTCCGCCTCGCGCGCATCCAGGAGTCGATGGGCTCCGACGTGATCAAGCAGGGCGAGCTGGTGTTCGAGGACTGTCCCGTCGACGACGACCACGTGATCGGCCGGGTCGGCGAGGGCTTCCAGTCGGCGATGCGGGTGCTCGATCTCGGCCGCCTCTCCCTCGCCGCGCGCAGCCTCGGGATGATGGAGGAGCTGCTCGCCCTCTCGCTGGCCCACGCCCGCACCCGCACCCAGTTCAAGAAGCCGCTCGCCGAGCAGCCCGCGATCCAGGCGATGCTCGCCGACACCGCCACCGAGATCGCGATGATCCGCCCCGCGCTCTACCAGGCCGCGTGGCGCCGCGATCAGGGCGAGTCGGTCGGCCCAAACGCCGCGATGCTCAAGCTGTTCGCCTCCGAGGCCCTCGGCCGCGCCGCCGATCGCGCCGTCCAGATCCACGGCGGGATGGGCTTCATGAAGGACTGCGCCGTCGAGCACGTCTATCGCGAGGCGCGGATGATGCGGATCATCGAGGGCACGAGCGAGATCCAGCGGATGATCATCGCCCGCGATCTGCTCGCCTAGGCGCGAACACGATGGTAGCTTAAGAGCCACCTCAGGATGCCCAAGAAGCCCCCCGGGCGGCTGCGTCGCCTGTTCAACTTCCGCGACCCGGACGATCGCCAGGCGCAGTCCGCGCAGGACGGGCTGCGGCAGGATCTCGTCGGCGGCCGGCACGCGCTCGCCTACCTCCGCCACCTCGCGCGCGGCAACACCATCCGCAAGAAGAAGTTCTTCGAGCGCGTCGACGAGCGCCACCCGCCGGTGCTGCTCCTGCACGGCTTCCTCGGCACACGCGGCTCGATGTACATCCTCGAGCGGCGCCTCAACGGCGACGGGATCTGCGTCTTCTCGTTCAACCTCGGCTCGCTCAACACCCGCGACATCCGCCAGTCGGCCTTCCTCATCCACCGCAAGATCGAGGCGATCCTCGCCCAGACGCGGGTCCGCAAGATCGACATCATCGGCCACTCCATGGGGGGGCTGATCGGGCTCTACTACATCAAGAAGCTCGGCGGCCACGAGAAGGTTCGAAAGCTGGTGATGATGGGCACGCCGATGGCCGGAACGTGGTCGGCGCTGCTCGGCGTGGCGACGGTGGGGCTGCTCTCGAAGAGCTCCTGGCAGATCCTCCCGAACTCGGCCTTCCTGAAGGAGCTGCACCGCGACCCGCTGCCCCCGGACGTCGAGTACTACACCCTCGCTGCCCAGCGCGACTGGGTCTGCCCGATCGGATCGACCTATCTCCCGGGCGCCACCCGCCTCACCGTCCCGCTCGGCCACTCGTCGCTGGTGGTGAGCAATGAGGTCTATCGCCGGGTGATCGGGGCGCTCCGGCAATGAGGCGCCTCTTTTTCTGCGCGCTGCTCGCCGCCTCCCTCCCGGCCGCGGCGAAGGCACCCGCCGGCTGCCATCCCAGGGCCCAAAAAGGGACCCAGGCCCTCACCGCGCCGGCCGCGGATCGGTTGCGCCGCGCCCCCGGCACCACCCGCGGCGCGCGGCCCGGCGAGTTCCTCGTCTCCGACGGGCGGGTGATGGTCCAGGACGAGCCGGGCCAGGACGGCGCCCTCTACACCACCGACGCCTTCAAGCAGCGCCGGCGGGAGCTCGACGAGGAGCTGCGCTTCCGCCGTGTCGGCGCGGGCCAACCGTTCCACCTCCTGCGCAGCTTGATCGACGACGGCGCGACGTTTGGCGCGGGCGCGCCCCAGCGGGTCGCCGATCTCCGCCGCCGCCTCGCCACCGAGGATCCCGGCCTCCCCGCGGCCCTGCCGATCGAGCAGCTGGCGGCCGGGTGGCGCGAGGCGGGCTGCCGCCTCGATGCCGCGCTGTTCCGCGAGCTCACCGCGTGGGCAGGCGAGCAGGCGATGAAGCGCGCCTCCGCGGGGGCGAGGTGGATCACCCGGCCCGGCGACGGCGGAGTGGTCGAGCCGGTTGTCGAGGTCACCGTCGGTGGCGAGACCCGCCAGCTGGCCCCGTGGCTGTGGGTGAGCCAGCTCCTCGAACCCGGCCCCTTGGACCCGGTCGGCCTCGCCGCGTGGATCGACGAGGCGCTCCTGCCCGCCCGTCCGAAGAGCCCTCCGGTCACCGCCGCCGATCGCGCGAGCGAGGCCGACGCCGCGGTCGCCCTTCCCGCCGACGGTTCCGCGATCGGCGCCGCGCCTCCCGATGCAGGACCAGGCGGCCCGCTCGACGGCGCCCCCGCGTCGCCCCTCGGCAGCCTTCGCTGAAGAGGTCCTGAACCGTCAAATTCGGTACAAGCTATGGACCGGACGAAGGCTATACATTCCCGCCCGGGCGTGCGATACTGCCCTCCTTGGCCATCGGCGCCTGACAGGATCGACGGATGGAGCCGAAACGTCCTCCCGCCCGCACCGCCATCCCCGACGGGCGGGCCATTCTTGACCCCTCCCGAGCGCGCGCGCTAAGATTGAACTCCGATTCCGGAGCCCACTCCTTGGCGAATCCTCCCCAGTACGCGCTGCGCTTCATCTCGGGCAAGTACCAGGGAGGCGAATTCCCCATCCACATGGAGCGCGAGATCGTGGTCGGACGGTCGAGCGAGCTCGACATGGTGCTGGTCGAGGACATGGTCTCCCGCAAGCACGCCAAGATCAACGCCACCGGCGGCGAGGTGCTGATCCAGGACCTTGGCTCGACCAACGGCACGTTCGTCAACGGCGAGAAGATCAAGAAGGTGCGCCTGAAGGAGGGCGACCGGATCCTGATCGGCACCTCGATCATCAAGATGGTCGGCGTCGACGGGGCGTCGCTCTCCGAGGCCGATGCCCGGCAGCGCCTCGAGCAGGCGGGGCAGCGGCGCTACACCACCGGCAGCGGCAAGCCGATGTCGGGCGTGATCGAGGAGATCCCGCTCCCCGACCTCCTGCAGCTCCTCTCCACCAGCCGGAAATCGGGCGTCCTGTCGGTGCATGGCGACCACGGCCTCGGGCGGATCCACCTCCGCAAGGGGCAGATCTACTTCTGCTCGATCAACGACGCCTTCGACGTGGCGCCGCGCAAGGCGCTCTACCGGATGCTGACCTGGCAGTCCGGGGCCTTCGAGCTCGAGCCGCCCGACAACAAGGCGGTGCTCGAGGAGATCACCGAGTCGACCGGCCAGCTGCTGATCGAGGGGATGCGCCAGCTCGACGAGGTGCGCCGCCTGGAGGCCGACCTGCCGACGCGGGACTCCGATCTCGTGCTCTCCCAGCCGCTCCACGCGCCGCTCCACGACCTCGGCGCGACCGACCTCGACGTGCTCCAGCTGATCCTGAACCACGGCTCGATCCAGGCGGTCCTCGACCGCAGCCCGCACACCGATCTCGATACGCTCTCCGCGCTGAAGACGCTCCTGGCGCGCGAGTACGTCCTCCAGCGCCTGGGCTAGACGTCGACCTCGCTCGCCGTCGCCGCCCGCTCCATGATGAAGCGGAAGCGGGCGCTCGGGTCCTTGCCCATCAGCTCGTTCAGCACGCGGTCGGTGTTCAGCTCGTCGACGATCTGCACCCGCAGCGCGTGGCGCTTCTTCGGGTCGAGAGTGGTGCTCTTCAGCGTCTGCGGCATCATCTCGCCGAGCCCCTTGAAGCGGGTGGTCTCCGGCTTGGCGTTGCCCTTCACCTTGTCGCGCAAGATCCTCTCGCGCTCCGCGTCATCGAGCGCCCAGTAGGTCTCCTTGCCGATATCGATCCGGTAGAGCGGCGGCTGCGCGAGGTAGATGTGCCCGTCGACGATCAGCCGGCGGAGGTGGCGATAGAAGAACGTCAGGAGCAGCGTCGAGATGTGATGCCCGTCGCTGTCGGCGTCCATCAGCAGGAAGATCTTGTCGTAGCGGAGGCGGCTCACATCGATGTCGGCGCCGAAGCCGCAGCCGAGCGCCGAGACGATGTCCTGCAGCTCCTTGTTGCCGAGCACCTTGGAGGTCGAGGCCTGCTCCGCGTTCAGCACCTTGCCGCGCAAGGGCAGGATCGCCTGCGTGCGCCGGTCGCGCCCCTGCTTGGCCGAGCCGCCGGCCGAGTCGCCCTCGACGATGAACAGCTCGCTCTCGGCCGGATCGGTCGACGAGCAGTCGGCCAGCTTGCCCGGGAGGTTCAGCCGGTGCGACACCGCGGTCTTCCGCGACACCGCCGCCGAGGCCGCCCGCGAGGCCTCCCGCGCGCGCGCCGCGAGGATGATCCGCGCAACGATCCCCTCGCCGAGCGAGCGGTTCTCGGTGAGCCACTTCTCGAGGCTGGTGCGCATCACCCCGTCGACGTCGGCGGCCACCTCGGGGTTGTTCAGGCGGTCCTTGGTCTGCCCCTGGACCTGCGGGTCGCTCACATACACCGACAGGATCACACACAGCCCCTCGCGGATGTCCTCGGCGGTGAGCGTGACCCCCTTCGGCGACAGGTTGTGCGTCTCGATGAAGTTGCGCACCGCCTTGACCAGGCCCGACTTGAAGCCGTTCTCGTGGGTGCCGCCGCTGCCGGTCGGGATCCCGTTGACGTAGGACTGGATGTGCTCGTCGGTGGACTCGGTCCACTGCAGCGCGCACTCCAGCACCACCGCCTTCGGGTCCTCGATCCCCACCTTGCGCGGATCGCGCGCGACGAAGAAGGCGAGCGGCTGCGACGGCGGCTTGCCGCGCTCGGCGACCACCTTGGCGAGGTAGTCGGTGATCCCGCCGTCGTGAGCGAAGGTGACCTTCTCGCCGCTCTCCTCGTCGTCGAACACCACGTGCAGGCCGCGATGGAGGTAGGTCTTGGACTCGAGGCGGGAGCGAACCAGCGCCGCGTCGAAGCGCAGCTTGACGCCGAAGATCTCGTCGTCGGGACGGAAGAAGATCTTGGTCCCGGTGCCGCGGATCTTCGGGTTCACCACCCGCATCTTGCCGGTCGGCTTGCCGCGCTCGAACTCCTGCCGGTACTCCTGCCCGTCGCGCCGCACCGTCGCCACCATCAGCGACGAGAGCGCGTTCACCACCGACGCGCCGACCCCGTGCAGGCCGCCGGAGTGGATGTAGCTCTGGTGATCGAACTTGGCGCCCGCGTGGAGCGTGGTGAGGATGATCTCGAGCGCCGGCTTCCGGTGCTTCTCGTGCAGATCGACCGGGATCCCGCGGCCATCGTCCTCGACGGTGGCGCTCTGTCCGCCCCGGTGCAGCGTCACCCAGATCGTCTGGGCGTGGCCGTTGATCACCTCGTCGACCGAGTTGTCGACGATCTCCCACAGCAGGTGATGGAAGCCCCGCCCGTCGACGCCGCCGATGTACATCCCGGGGCGCTTGCGAACCGGCTCGAGCCCCTCGAGAACGGTGATGTCCTTCGCGGTGTAGGCCATCAGGTCGCCTGTCCGCTGCCCGTCGCTGCCGGGCTCATCTGGGGGATGATCGGAGGCTTGCGGAGCAGCTTCGCGAAGCCGTCGCGTTTGGCCTCCGCCCACCCCTTGCCACCGCGCGCGGTCAGCGAGCGCGCCGACGGCGAGATCTCCACGATCTTGCCCTTGCCGGTCTCGAAGGTCATCACTTCGTCGACGGCGAACGCGATCACCAGATCGCTCTCCACCGGCCGGATCACGGTGACCCCCTTGCCCGGCCCGGCGAGCAGGTTCACCTCGCCCGCGCGGCACTGCAGAACGTGCGAGGCGGCGGTGGCCACCACCAGGATCGCCTCGTCCCGCGCCGGGCGCACCCCGACGATCTCGTCGCCCTCGTCGAGCCGCGCGAACTTCCGGCCGGCGCGCGTCGACACCTCGAGATGCGGGGCAAGCCCGAAGCGAACTCCAAAACCGCGCCGCGTCACCGCCAGCAGGTTCTCCTCCTTCGGCCGCAGCCGGGGATCGAGCGACAGGGCGTCGACGATCCGCTCGTTGTCCCTGAACTTGAACAGCTTCTGCACCGGATCGCCGTAGCCCGACGAGGGCGGGATATCGTTCAGCCGGACCACGTAGGCCGACCCGAAGTTGGTGAAGAAGGCGACACACTCCCGGGTATTTCCGCCGAGCACCACCGCCACCTCGTCCCCCTCGCGCGTCCGCGTCGACGTGACGTCCTTCAATTCGCGCAGCCGCTTCACCCACCCGTCGCGGGTGAGCACCACGTTGGCGTCCTCGTGGAGGATGTAGGCGTCGGGGTCGAACTCGATCTCCTCGATGCCCCCGAGCTTGGTCCGCCGCTTGTCGGCGTAGGTCTCGCGCAGCGACGACAACTCGGCCCGCACCACGTCCCACAGCCTGGTCTTCGACTTGAGGAGCGCCTCGATCTTCCGCGCCTCCTTCTGCTTCTCGGCGAGCTCCTTCTGGATCAGGAGAATTTCTAGTCTTGCGAGCTTGTACAGCTTGAGCTCGAGGATCGCGTCGACTTGCTCCTCGTCGAGCTCGAAGCGCTTCATCAGCTTCTCGGCGGCGTCGGCCTTGCCCTCGGCGCGCCGGATGATCCGGATCATCTCGTCGAGCGCGTCGTAGACCTTGGCGAAGCCCTCCAGCACATGGATGCGCGCCGACAGCTCCGAGAGCTCGAACTCCAGGCGGCGGCGCACCACCTCGAGGCGGAAGTCGAGGAAGTGGCGCAGCATCTTCGCCAGATCAAGCCGCTCGGGGGCGCCCACCTCGGGGTTCGCCGTCGGCACCAGGCAGGTGAAGTTCACCTGGATGCTCATCTGCAAGTTGGTGTGCTTGAACAGGTAGGCCATCACCACCTGCGGATCGGCGCCCTTCCTCATCTCGAGGACGATCCGCACATCCTCGGTCGACTCGTCGCGCACGTCCTGCAGCAGCGGGAGCTTCTTCTCGACGATCAGATCGCCGATCTGCTGGACGATCGATGACTTGGTCGGCCCGTAGGGGATCGAGCTGACGATCACGTTCGTCACTGTCGAGCGACCGCGGGTTTCCTCCTCGATCTTCCACTCGCCGCGCAGCTTCACCGAGCCCTGCCCGGTCTCGTAGATGTCCTTCAGATCTTTGCGCGAGGTGACGAGCTGCCCGCCGGTCGGGAAGTCCGGCCCCTTGACGAAGCGGCAGAGATCCTTCGACTCCAGCGTCGGGTCGTCGACCAGCGCGATCGCGGCGTCGACGACTTCGCCGAGGTTGTGCGGCGGGATCGCGGTGGCCATCCCGACCGCGATCCCCTGCGCCCCGTTGACCAGCAGGTTCGGCACCCGCGACGGGACGACGATCGGCTCCGAGCGCGTGCCGTCGTAGTTCGGGCGCCAGTCGACGGTGCGCTGCTTGAGCTCCGCGATCAGCTCGGTGGCGAACGCCTGCAGGCGGCACTCGGTGTAGCGCATCGCCGCGGGCGAATCGCCGTCGAGCGACCCGAAGTTGCCGTGCCCGTCGACGATCGGGTAGCGCAGCGAGAACGGCTGCGCCATGCGCACCAGCGCGTCGTAGATCGACGAGTCGCCGTGCGGGTGGTACTTGCCCATCACGTCGCCGACCACCGCCGCGCACTTGCGGAACTTGGCCTCGTTGGTGAGGTGGAGGTCGTGGTACATGTCGAACAGGATCCGCCGCTGTACCGGCTTCAGGCCGTCGCGCACATCGGGCAGCGCGCGCGAGGTGATGACCGAGAGGGCGTAGTTCAGGTAGCGCCTCTGGGTCTCCTCGTGGAGCGGGATGCTGGGGATGTCGTTCCGCATGGGAGGGCGGCCGCCGTTTCCTGAATTGCCGAATAAATTCAACTGGTCAGGCACGGTATGTGTAGTGCCTACACTGAAATTGCGTGCAGTCTACCGGCGGGCGCCGGGGGTGTCAAGAGAGCCTACTGCGAGGTTTGGCGTTGACCACGAGGTCGAGCTTGCCGTCGCCGTTGAGGTCCGCGGCCGCCACGAAGGTGGCCGGGCCGCTGGGCCAGTTCACCGCGGCCTGGAAGGTGCCGTCACCCTTGCCGAGCAGCATGCTCACCCGGTTGCTGAGGACGTTGGCGGCGACGATGTCGAGCCGGCTGTCGTTGTTGAAGTCGCCGGTCACGAGGTGCCATGGCTCGGCACCGACGGGGTAGTCGACCTTGGTGGCGAAGGAGAGCTTCGCGACCGGCTTCACGGGGGCGAGGTCCGCGCCGCCGTCGGCGCTGGCGGCGAGGTCGATCGCGAGCGCCTTGCAGCCGGCGTCGAGCGTGGTCGCGCCATGGCCGCTGCCGACGGTGATCGGCCCGTCGAGCGCGGTCACGTCGATCGTCACCCGCTGGCCGCGCGGGTAACCCGATGGGAACTCGATCGCGATCGAGTCGCTGGCGCCTGCGGCGGCGCGCTTCGCCTGCGGTGACTTCGTGACGCCATCGACGGTGATTTCGAGCTGTAGTCGTAGTCGATTCAGGGGCACTCGCGCGCGGGGGATCACCTCTCCGGCACATGCGCGTGAGCATCTCCACGATGCGGGTCAGCAACTCCATGGCCTGTGACGTCGAGCTTCTGGTAGGCCAGCATGGGCATCCTCCTTTGTGGCC
>SHYY01000079.1 GCA_009692555.1 Myxococcales bacterium | reverse complement strand
CCCAGGCCGCGCGTTGGGCGACCGGGAGGGAGCGGCGCGCGCCGGCGGCGTCACGCCACCCGCTTTACATATCCACCGCCACGAGCTGGGCGCTGTCCGAGAGTACGAGGCCGATGCCATCGGCGTAGTGGCGGGTGTCGCTGCCCGCGTCGCCGCCCAGGACGTGCACCTCCAGGGTGTCGAAGGCGCCGGCGGTCACGTTGCTGTGGGAGGTGGTGACGACGTCGAACTGGGTGCTGGACGACTGGGTGCGGGTGGTGCCGAGGCTGTCGCTGTACCACCAGGCAGCGTCGGCGGTCCACGCCACGCCCGGCTCCAGGACGGCCGGCATCTCGAGTCCCGGCGGATCGTACTCCCAGCGCGCCGTCCGGTCGGGCAGGGTCGCCGTTCGGGTCACGATCCACAGCCCGTCGGCGTCGCACAGGTAGGTGGCGGCCCAGTCGGGGCCGCTGACGGTGACCACCTCGGCCCCGAGAGCGTCAAGGTGCCGAGACGAGGTGGACCCATCGGCGAACACCCCGTATTCCCAGGTGCGGCCCGCGGCGGTCAGCCCTGAGTAGGCGGGACACAGCGAAACGGGCTCGGGGTCCGGGACGCAGGCTAGGAGCGCGAAGAAGAGCATCAACCGCCCTTCGGCCAGCCGCCGGCGAACTTGAGCCGGCTGCCTTCGGCGACCGCGCGGTACAGCACGTCCGAGCGCTGCCGCAGCACGTCCTCCCAGGTGGCGCGGCGCTCCCGGGTGCGGAGACGCCAGCCCTCGATCTGGAGTCTGCGTATCAGTGTCGCGACATCTGGCAGCCTGTCAACGGCCACCCGGGACGAGAACGCCCAGCCGTCGCCGAGCCGGTACGCCCGCGCGACGTAGATGCCCGGTGGGCCCGTGGGGGGCGTCATCCTGGGGCTGAGCGGCAGCTGCGCCACGCCATCGACGTACAGGCACGGCGGTGCCCGATCCACCCGCCTGGCCGCGGCGACGAGCCGCGGGTCGCGTTCGTCCTCCATCCAGGCATCGACCGCACGACGGTTGCCGACCAGATCGTCGACCCAGGCGAGCGCCGCGAGTGCGCCGACGGACGGTCGCTCGAACGCGTCCCCGGTGATCCGCTCGGTCTGGGCGCCGAGGTCGGGAACCTCGTCCTCGACGATGTCGGCGAGGAGCTCGTCGGGGAGGGCGACCTCAGCGGGGAGCAGGCGGCGCCCGTCGTGGTGCGGCCGCAGCTCAAGGCCGAGCCGATCCCGGTGCGGCAACAGCACGGCGTAGGGCAACTGCCCTGCGAGCCAGGCCTGGACGTCGTCGTGGAAGGCACGGTCGGCCTGGGCGAACAACTCTGGCGACAGGGTCCCCAGACCAAAGGTCCGGTAGTTCTCATAGGAGCCGGGCCGGTAGAGCGCGTCATCGCCCGAGGCGGGATCGCCGGGGTTGCCGGCCTCGGTCACGTGGTGCGGGCGGCGGCCGCGAGGTGCTGCTCGCGCACCCACCCGGCCAGGGTCGTAGGCTCCTCTACCACCACGGCGGCGCCGAAGCCGAGGAGCCACTCGCGCAGCTCTGGGGCGTTGGCCACGCGCATGCGGAGGCGGACGCCGCCGTCCTCCAACGGCTCGAGGGTGGCCGAGGCGTGCCAGTTCCGCTCCCGGATGTAGGGCGCCGCGTCGGCGGTGAAGCGCGCCACGATCGACTCCGGCGTGCCGCCGAAGATGCCGAAGGCGTCACGCGTGGTCTGCGCGGGGTGCCAGGCGCTCGGATAGGGGAAATGTTCGCGACGTAGCCGAGAAAAGCGCACGAATCGTTCGACCGCAAAGGTCTTGACCCGCCCTTCGCCCACGTCGCGGGCGAACAGGTACAGGCCCTGACGGTACACGCCGAGGGTGTACGGCTCCAGGCGGTACACCTTCGCCACGCCCCGAAGTGGGCGGTATTCGGCGTCTGCCGGGTTCGAGAAGAGCAGCGCCGACACCACCTCGTCGAGGAGGTCTCCATCACGCCCGTAGTCCTTCCGATGCTCTGGCACCGCCATGAACTTGCGGTCCAGGTGCAGGCCCGCCTCTTGCGGAAAGCGACCGATGGCCGGTCCCAGCCGCTCGATCGCGTCGTCGATGTCGGAGGCGAAGGAGGTGCCGTCGAGGAAGGTGAAGAGGGTGCGGCCGAAGTGCAGCGAGATCGCCTCGGCCAACGTCAACTGCACGCCGGCACGGGCGTAGTTGCGGTCGAGCTCGATGTTCCGGTTGGCGTGGTAGCCGTCTTCGACCACCGGAATCCCCATCTCCTGGAGGTCTTGCAGGTAGCGCCGCAGTGTGCGCGCATCGAGCCCGAAGCGCCCCATGAGCTCCGAGGCGGTGATGCCGCCGCGCCGTTGGAGCATCTGCAGCATGCGGACGAGCTTCTGCGATTTGTTGAGTGAGGCGTCGTCCATCCGGCCCGCGCGTATCAACGTTTTTCCGATCCCACCATTTTTTGGCGGGATGCGGGGTGAAGATGTTTTCGAGACGGTGGATTTCGAACGGATGTTCAGGTATAAGGAATGGGCGTTCAGTACAGGAACAGGATCACACGAACCGGACCAAGGGAGGATCAGATGCTCGACTCGATGCTGCAGGGTGATGGGCTGGGAACGATGCTGATGGTGGCGGGGCTGGTCGGTGGCGCGGCGGTGGCGCTGTGGTGTCTGCCCTGGTCCGAGGCCGATCTGGCCGAGGCGGATGCGGATGCGCGCGCCGTCGCGGGTCACCTCACCGCCGGGTTGCGTCCGCAGGAGCGTCGCATGGCGGGCGCCGCCGCGCGCTGACGCCCACGGGCGAATCGCCGCGGGGGACGCAGGCCGGAAACTGTAGGTTGGAGGCTGAAGGGCATGGAACGGCCGTGACAGGTTAGGCTGTCGGCGCGTGTCTTCGCCCCCGCCGCCCTTGCTGCCCCCGGACGTCGAACGGCGCCGCGAGCGCGCCGTCCAGGCGCTGTCGGGCCGAGGGGATGCCGTGGGCGTGCTCCGGTTGGTGACGGCGTGGAACGCCGAGGCGCCGCCGACACTGGCGGCCCGGGTGGCGGCGGGGCGTGCGCTCCTGGACCTCAAGCAGGTCGATCGGGCGTTGGCCCGCGCGCGAGAGGCGGTGGAGGCAGCGCCCAGCGATCGAGGCGCGCTCCGACTGCTGGCCGAGGCCTACCTCGAGCGCGGCTGGCCGCTGCGGGCTCGTTCGGTGCTGGAGACCCTCCGCGCCGCAGGCGATGACGTCGCCGATCTGATGTTGCGGTCGACGCAGGAGCCACCCCGCCCCGAAACGACCGCTGGCGCGGTGGAGGCGGCGGGCGACTTCTCGGCGCGCCTCGCTCTCGCGGAGCAGTTCCTTGCCGCAGGCGCGCTCGCCCGCGCCGGGGTGCTGTTGACGCGCCTCGGGAACGAGGAGCCGAAGAACGGCCGGGTCCTCGGGCTGCGATGGGCGCTCGCCGGCGACTACCGGGGGAGCGAGCCGATCGAACTCCAGGTCAAGCGCGCCCTGCCCGCGATCCTGGAGTTGGACTCGCTCCCGGACGACAGCGAGCACACCGAGCGCATCGGCGACACCGGCGACGTTCTCCTGGAACCGATGGCGGGCGAAGCGCCGTTCCCCTCGCTCTTCAAGGTCCCCGCCGAGGCCCCCACTCCGATCCCCCCGGCGGCGGCCGGCGAGGACGACGAACGGACCGCCCATTCGGAGGTTCCGGCGCCGGCTCCGCTGCAGAGCGTCACCGGTGGCGGACCAGGTGACACCCAGATCCTGATGGTGGTCGGCGAGGCTGACCACGGCCCCCTCCATCGCAAGCGGGAGGGGCCGGATCGGGTGCTGAACCTCCGAGACTGGCAGGCCTCGATGGGGGTCGACCCGGTGCCATCCGACCTCGATGATGTCGAGCAGTCGGAGAGCTGGCGCAGCCAGGCCGGCACCCCCCTGGTCGAATCCGCGTCGCCGCCACCGCCACCGGAGCCGCGAACCGACACCTACCAACCCCCGATCCGGGTGATCGAGAAGCACCCCATCCCGGTCCGGCCCCCGAACCGGCGGCGCCCGCCCGAGACCGCGGCGCCGCCGGCACGGGGACTGCTGCTCCGGGTCCTGCTCGGTGCCGCGCTGCTGGTCGGCATGGGCCTGGTGTTGGTGCTGCTGGGCTTGCTCATCGCGCGAGCCGGCGGTCTGCTGGACGCGGCGCGCGTACGCGTCGATGTGGGGCGGGTGCTGGCCTCGGCGGACTACCCGGCGCTGGTGGAGGCCGAGACCCGGTTGGCAGCGCGCGCGACCGGGCCGGTGGAGCTGACCGAGCTGGCGCGCCTGCGGATGGTCATCTGGGCGGAATTCCGTGGGGACCATGCCCTACAGGAGCAGGTGGACGCCCTGCTCGCCGAGCCGCGGGGAATCGACCCGAACCGGCTCGCGTACCTACGCGCCGCCGAACTGTTGGCGTTCCGGAATCCCGCCTCCGCGTTGGCGGCGATCGGTCGGGAGCCGCCGGCCGACGACGAGGCGCGCCTCCTGCTCGCGCGCATCCACGCGCAGCTGGGCGACGCGGACGCCGCGCTCGGCGATCTCGCGGGGTTGGTCGCGCCCGAAGAGCCCCGGTACCGGCTCGGGCGCGCGCAAGTGCTCCTCGCGTTGGGACAGCGGGCGGAGGCGCGCGCGATCATCACCCTGTTCCTCTCGGTGGCGCCCAACCACGTGCAGGCGCGCCTGTTGGAGCTGCAGCTTCGCGAGGGCACGCCGGCGGAGCGCGCGGCCGCCGCGGATGTCTTCCGCAAGACTTACGGCGCGCTCGGCTTGTCGCCGCGTCAGGTGGGCGAGGCCGCCTGGGTCGAGGCGCAAGCCTGGTTGGACGGGGGTCACCGCGACCGCGCCCTCCGTGCCGCAGCGCAAGGTATCGCTCGCGACGGCACCAACGCCGACCTCTTGATGCTCCTGGCCTCCGAAGATGTGGTCCAGTCTGACTTCCTGTTGGCAGCTCGAAAGCTCCAGACCCTGTCGGAGATCTACCGGGCGGACCCGGCCGTGCAGCAGGCGCTGGTCCTGGTGCTCCTGGAGCTCGACCGCATCGTCGAGGCCCACGCCGTCGCCCGCCTGGCGAACCCCCCGCTGAGGGAGGACCTGGTGGCGCTGGTGTACGGCTGGTCGGGGCAGGCTGGCGCGCCGGATGTCACCTCGGTCCAGGGGAACACGCCGATCGGCGCCTGGGCGAGCGCGCTGCTCGCGGTCAACGCCCGCCGCGACGACGCGGCGGCCTTCGCCGACCTCGCGGTGGCCGCGCTGGAGGCATCGAACGACCCCGGGTTGCGGCGTCTCGCGCCCCGCGCGAGGGTGCTTGCCGCCACGCAGCGGAGCGAGCCGCTGGCCGGTACCGAACTTGCGACGCTCCGGCGGAGCGGACTCGGGGACGCCGCGGCCCACGTCTATCTGGGCCGGTACCTCGAACGCGTGGGGCAGCGCCTGTCGGCGGCGCAACACTTCGATCGGGCCGCCGACCTCGAGCCCGAGCTCGGGCTCGCGCTCTACGAGCGGGGCCGCTTCTACGCCGACGCCCGCGCGGGGGACCAGCGCTCCGCCGCAGCGTGGGGGGGCTACCTGGAGCTGGCGCCGACGGGCCCGCGTGCCGACCGTGCGCGCGGCCTGCCCTCGCCTACGCCGGATTGAGCAGCCGGCACACCACCAGGTCCACCCCTGTCGCCGCGCGCCGGCGGCGATCGACAGGTGCCCGAATCCTGGCCAGCCGGGGTCACCGGGCACCAGGAGGCCCACGGTGCCACGCTCGCCCTGGGCGGCCTTCAGGGCGCGCGCCGCGGGTTCGAGTGCCCACCGCCCCGGATTGAACGGCGAGGGGTACCAGGACGCGCGAGCAACCGGGTAGTGCGCGGACGAGAACCCCGACGGCGGATGGGCGTAGTCCTGTCGATGGCCAGCGCGGCCCGGCTGGAACCGATCGGCACTGGACCAGACACGGGGCGCGGCGAGACCCAGCGGCAGGAGCAGTCCAGCCGGGTGGCGGGCCAGCGGCAGGACCAACGCGCACGCCAGGAGCAGCGCGGGCAGCGCGTAGCGATCGACCTGAAGCGCCAGTCGCGACAGGATGAGTACCCCGCCGACCCCCGCCGCGAGCAGCACCGCCGTCGGCTGCCGATCGCGGGCGCGGATGAAGCCCGCCACCGCCCCCCCGAGCGCCAGCCCCACCCCCGGACCGCTCATCGCCTCCCACAGGGTGACCCAGTAGTAGGTGCGCGCGAGGATCGCCGCCGGTGAGTACCAGGACCACCCAACCGGGCAGGGCCCCCAGCGGAGGATGCGGGGCCAGCAGCGCCCACCACGAGGTCAGCGCGCGGACCGGCTCCCCGTCGAGGACCAGCTGTGCCAGCCGGAGTTCGGTGCTGATGAGGTGCGGGGCGTCGGCTTCGCCGGTGCGCCCGGCCACGCTGAGCGTCAACGCTACCAGGGCGGCCCCGCCACGCCGAGCGTCCAGACGGTCGCTACGATCAGGCGTTGGGGGGGCGGCACCCCTTCAAGCTAACGCAATGGGATACCGGGTACTCATGGACCGCCCGCCGCCCGCCCCCTCGTCTACCGCGCCTCTGCTGCGGGGGTGCGCGTGGGCCGCCGGCGCGGCGGGTCTTCTGTCGCTGGGCGCGGGCGCGGGCATCTGGTGGTGGTGGGATCGTGCGGAGGAGGCCGCGCTCGCCGCGCAGGCCATCGCCGCGGCGGAGGCGTTCGCGCCCGCTCGCGCCCGCCTCGACGCCGACGCTGGCGACGACATCGACATCGACAAGACCATCCGCGTGCTGCATCAGGTCGACCAGTCGATGCGGCACCAGGACGACCTCCACAGCTTCCTGGCGTCGGTGGCTGCTGCGGACTGGCGTGGCGTGCCCCGCGAGGTGCTCGACGCGCGCACCAGGATCCTTGACGCCCAGCTGTCGCTGTACTCGCGCCAGACCGAGCTCGATGCCCAGGAAGCGACGTGGACGTTCACCCGCGACGTGGTCCTCACGACGCTGTCCGTCGTCGCCGTGCAGGGCGAAGGCGGGATGGTGCCGGACGCGTCCTTCACCGTCGATCGGGCTGCCGCCGAGCGCCGGCTGGAGGAGCTGCGCGCCGCCGAGGCCGATCGCCGCTCGCTGATCCGCGATGTCGACGCCAAGGAGCGCGCGCTCATCGAGGCGTCGATCGCCTACGCGACGGTGTGGGCCAAGTGGATGGAGGCCTACGATCGGGTGTCCTACCACCGCGATCGGGCGTGGATGGCGTCGGCGCGCGCCGACTGGGGCGAGACCGAGCGCGAGGCTCGCGCCGCGATCGAGCTGGCGCCGCACGAACGGGAGGCGCACATGCTCCTGGCCCGCGCGCTCCTCGCCCAGAACACCCCCGAGTCCCTGGGCGAGGCGGAGGCCCTCCTCGCCCCCTTCGCGGACGGGACCAGCCCCGGCGCGATGGCCCCGGCCCTGCTCTTGCGTGGCACGCTGCGCGAAGCGCGCGGCGACGCGGCCGGAGCGGCCGACGACTTCCGCCACGCCGCCCTCGCCTATCCCACGCAGGCCGCGCGCCTGGACGACGTGCTCGACCCCTACCGGATGCGATCGTCGCTGCGCAAGTCGCGGGCCGGCGCCGGCATCGTCGAGTCCTACAGCGCCACCATGGTCGGCGCGGGCTGGTTCTCGCCGGAGCTCCACCTGGCGCGCATCGCCTACGACCGGGGCGACGCCGACGCGGGAAGGGCCGCGGTCATCGACCACTTCGAGCGGCGTCGGGCCCAACGGCAGTGGGACTACATCCTGACCGACCTCACCTGGGCCGAGTCGGTGCTGGGCGAGGACTTCCGGGCGATCTTCCCCGAGGAGAGCTGGCTCGATCTCAAGGCCGAGAAGTCGTTGTTCGGCGTCGGCACCCAACTGGCGCTCGAGGTGAACAATCGCAGTGACCGGCCGCTCAAGAACGCCGCGTTGGTGTTGTGCGTGCGGTTCACCGACATGCTCACTGGCGACTATGTGACCTTCGCCGGCGAACGGACCGTGCCCGAGGTGGCGAGGCACGCCAAGACCTCCTTCGGCACGATCGACGTCGACACCGAGGTCTTCGGCGCGCCGCGTACGGAGAACGACATCGTCGAGCTGCGTGCCATCCTCGTCACGGACGACGGCGTCCTGTGGGTCGACACCGAAAAACACGAAGCCGAGTTGCTCGCGGCGGCCCGAGAGCGCCGGCGCGGGGCGGCACCAGACCGGGAGGAGTCCGCCCGCTGGTCTCGGGTCGTGGACGAGGCCGGACGTTCTGCGTCGGTTCGGCGTGACGACGGGCTCGTCCAGGATGCACTGGAAATCGAGCTCCCAGCGAAGCTCGTCTGGTTGCGGCCGCGCTTCACCTTGCGCTATGGCGATGCGACGATCGAAGCGGCGACCAACGTGGTGGACGGCGACAAGATTCGGTTGAGTTTCTCGGGAATCGGCGATCTGTTGAGTCGCGGGGATCCCAATCGTCAGGCCGACCTCGTCTGCGAGAGCGTCTTCGGCAACTTCGTGCTGTCCTTCGCGCCCGCCGCCGGCGGTGGGTGGACGTATCTGGGCTACCGGTCGGAAGGATAGACACAATGCCGATGATCTGGCTCGAACCTAAATATGTCTACGTCGATGGGGTGCTGAAGGAGAACACCGCGGTGCTGATGTCCGCGACCGACGGCACCGGCAAGATCGTGAGCGTGGGCCGCCGCGGTCACGACGACCTCGCCTCGTTCCCGCTGCCGCAAAGCGCGCTGCTGCCGGGCTTCGTCAACGCCCACTCCCACGCCTTCCAGCGCGGTCTCCGCGGCTGGGCTCAGCACAGCGCGCCGGGTGTCGAGGACAGCTTCTGGACCTGGCGCGAGGCCATGTATGCCCTGGCCCATCACCTGGACCCGGACGCCATGGAGGCTATCTCCACGCTCGCCTTCGCCGAGATGCTCAAGGCGGGGTTCACCACGGTGGGCGAATTCCACTATGTGCACCATCAACCGGACGGCACGCCCTACGCCGACCGGGACGAGCTCGCGATGCGGGTCGTCCACGCCGCCCGGCGCGTCGGCATGCGCATCGTGCTGTTGCGTGTGGCGTACGGGCGGGCGGGATGGCGTCAGGAGCCGAATCCGCGGCAGGCCCGCTTCATCGACAAGCACCCCGACCTCGTGATCGCCTCCTGGGAGCGGCTGCGCGCCCTCGGCGTCGACGTGGGCGTCGCCCCACACAGCGTCCGCGCCTGCTCCGCGGACTGGCTCCGCACCCTGTCGCGGGTCCCCTCGATCGTCCACGCCCACGTCGCCGAGCAGCCCGCCGAGGTCGAGCAGTGCCTCGCCGAGCACCACAAGCGCCCCTTGGAAGTCCTTGCCGACGCGGGACTGCTCAGCGATCGGTTCACGGCCGTACACCTGACTCATCCCGACGCGGCCGAACTGGAGCTGCTCCACCAATCGGCGGCCAACGTGTGCGCGTGCCCGACCACCGAGTTGGACCTCGGGGATGGTTTCTTCCCGGCCTGGCAGGTGACCGCCCCAGTCTGCCTGGGCACCGATTCGCACGCCAGCATCGATCCGTTCGCCGAGATGCGAGGGCTCGAGTGGCACAGTCGCGCCGTCCTCGGGCGTCGCAACGTGACGCCGCATGCCGGCATGGACGGCCTCGCCGCGGCGCTCATCGACCGCGGCACCCGCAACGGGATGCGCGCACTGGGCCTCGAAGGCGGCGCCATCCAGGCGGGGGGCCCCGCCGACATGATCGCCATCGACCTCCGGCGGATCGAGTTCGCGGCGTCCCGGCTCCTTCCGGCGCTGGTGTTCAACGGCAGCGCCGCAGCGGTCACAGACGTCTGGGTGGGTGGACGTCACGTCGTCAAGGAGGGCCACATTCCCGGCGGCGAGGCCCTCGCCCTCGAGGCGGAGCGCGCGATCCGGCGGCTGGCGATCCACGCGTGATCAGCGCTGGCCGCACCGGCGGCTGACGAGTCCGGTCACGACGTCCACGGCCCGGTGCAGCTCGCCGCCATCGACGTACTCGTCGGCCATGTGCGCGACATCGATGCTGCCGGGGCCGAACACCAACGACTCCATGCCCAATGCCGCGAAGTTCCCGCCGTCGGTGGCGAACGACGCGGCACCGGTGCCGGGCGCGCTGGCATCCGGCCGCAACAGCCCCTCCAATTCCCCGCCGGCGGCGGTCAGCATCGCCGGGGTCTCGCGCCGGAGTTCGACGGCGCCCAGATCACCGATCCGCTCCCGCAGTTGGCGGACGAGGTCCTCGACCACCATGCCCGGCAGCGGGCGGAAGCCGACCTCGAGCACGCAGTGGTCGGGCACGATGTTGATCGCGGAACCGCCCTGGATCGTGGCCACGTTCATCACCACGAAGGGGCGCTCCAGCAGCTCGGCGAAGCGCACGTCGCGCCGCCAATCGGCCGCCAACCCCTCCAGTCGGTCGATCACCCGCGCCGCCTTGGTGATGGCGTTGTCCCCGAGGTCGGGCTTGCTGGAATGGGCCGCTTTGCCGCCGCAGAGGATGCGCACGGCGGTGTGTCCGGGATGCATGCGGAGGATGCGGAAGCTGGTGGGCTCCCCGATGACGCACAGACGGGGGAGGGGGCGGTCCGCGAGCTTGGGCACGAGGTCCTTGGAGCCCAGGCACCCGACCTCTTCGTCGCAGGTCCAGACCAACACCAACTCGCGCTCGAGCGTCGGCAAGCGCGCCAGCGCCTCGATCGTGGCGGCGATAAAACCCTTCATGTCGGCGGTGCCCCGGCCCACCAACCGGCTGCCGCGCTCGGTCAGCCGAAAGGGGTCGCTGCTCCACGGTTGACCCACCGTGGGGACCACGTCCATATGCCCGGAAAGCACGATGCCATCGGTGCCGCGGGGGCCCTTGCTGCACACGAGGTTCAGCTTGCCCTCGCCCGGCGCGACAAAGCGCTCGACCCGGAAGCCGGCCGCCTCGCAGCGTTCCGCCACGTAGCCGGCGAGCGCGACCACCGGCTCGGTGGAAACCGTCGGAAAGGCGATCAGGCGCGCGAGGGTATCGACCACGGACATCGCCCGAGCCTATTGTCACCGCCGATCGATTGCATGGGCGTGGCGGCTGCCCTTCGGGCACCGGGTCGTCGCTCCGGGCCGGTGGCCCTCCACTCCGCCCCTGCCGCACGGTCATCGGCGCGGACGGCGCCCCTCCGCCGAGGCCGGCGCCTCCATCGTAAGCGCCGACTCACGCGCTACCGCCTTTGAGGCCGGCGCCACCTGTACGTTGACGTTGGCCACATCCTTCGGCGGCGGGGCGGCGGCCCGCCCCGGTCGGCGTGCCAGGTCCGCCTGTGCGGCGGGTTCGCGCAGGCGCCGGCTGGGGCTCTCGCCGGCGCGGCGGGCTTTTTCTTCGGCGTCTTCGTCGATCTCCAGCTCCCACCAGTGGTGCGCTTTTCCAACCGACCACACCGGAACGGCGTCGGCGGTGTCGCCGACGGCGACGATGCGGGAGGCCGCGGCCAACGCGGCGGGAGCGGTGGTCGGGGCGCAGCCCTCGCCGGCCTGGACCTCGGCGATCGCCGCCGGCTCTTCGGCGGGCACGCGCGCACGCGCGCCGAGCTCCAACTGCTTGGGTGCCGACTTGTGGCAGGCGCGGTCGGCCTCGGTGGCCTGGCGCAACAGGTCGGCGCCGCGCCCCAACTCCCCAGCGCAGAGGGCCTGTGCCGCCCTCTGGTACAACAGCGCCGGTCCCGCCCACCGCTGGGGTTCCGGCAGCGCCACGCCCTTTTCCCCGCGCATCACGCGCCGAAACCACTCACTGCGGTTGCGGACGGCGCGGCGCTCGGCCTTCTGCGCCGCCTCCAGCGCCTGCAAGCGCTCGGTCAGAAACGCCAGAAGCACGTCACGGACGCGATCGTTGAGCCCCATCTTGCTGGCGAGGGCATCGTTTCCAAGCACCTTGCCAAGCCGACGGAGCTGCTCTGGGCCGGCGCCGAGGAGCGCGTCCCTGGCGTCCGAGCGGATGCGTCGCGACGCACGATCGGTGGTGGCGGCAGCGCTGCGTTGGCGGGGCATGGGTTGGGTGGATCGTAGCGCGGCGGGCGCGTGGTGGCGCCGCGGCCGGAGGCGGGGCGGCGGCGCTGCGCGCCGGAGGCGCGCCCCCAACTCCGCCCCTTCAACGATCTTTCCAACTCACCCTTTGCGCCAAGCGCGACCGCGATACGATCGGCGGCCGATGCGTTTCGACCCCCGGACACGCCTGGACCGTCGCCTCCCCGGCGCCGGTGTACACCCTGAGGGCAGGGTGCGGCTGCACCTCAGCGAAGATCGGCCGGCGCGGCCCGATCCAGTGCCAGCCCGGGATCTGAAAGAGTTGCTCGACGTGCGCCAGCGCCCCACCCGCCGGGTGGTCGAATCGCTGCCGTACGCGCCCCAGCTCATCCGGCTCATCCGCACGCCCTACGCGATGACCGGAGTGCGCCCCAAGCGCGTCGCGGTCCTCGAGCCCTCGCCTACGTCGTCGCCACGGCCCCGCTTCGCCGACGCCCTCCGCGACGCCCACGCCGACTGGCCGGACGTGGGGTCGCCCGCCGCCATCCAGCCTCGTCCTCGCGCCTTCGCGCCACGGGTCAACGCCGCGCTGCCGCTCCCGCCCCTGCCGGTGAAGCGTTGACGCCCGCCGAACACGCCGCCGTGCTCGCTTCGGCCGGACCGGCGTCGGGGCGCGGCATCATCGGCGAAACCACCGAGGCGCTCCACAAGTTCCTCGTCGACGGCTACAACCTTCCCGGGCAGCCGCCGCGCCTCGAAGAAGAGCTGAAGTTCATCCCCAAGGACCGCGAGGAGGTGCTGTACATCTACATGTACCGCCTCGCCCAGAATCCGGCGCTGCTCAACACCAAGCGCCACCGGCAGGCCCCGGTGTTCGTCAAGACCGACGCCTCCGAGGGCGAGGTCTACTACCACCGCCCCCCGCTTCTGCTCGATCTCTACTACCTCGTCGCGGTGCACAGCAAGTTCCGGAGCGACGCCGAACGGCTCATGGGCTGGCTGCTCGTGCGCCTCAACGAGGCCACCCACCTGATCCACCGGCCGCGGCGCTTCGCGCTCCCCGACGGCCGCGAGGTCGACAGCCTCGGGCGCACCTACGACCCCAACTGCTTCACCGGCCTCCCGCCCGACGACGATGACGACAAATCGGGGGACGACGGGCTGCTGGTGGAAAAGGTTTCCCTGGCGATGACCGACGATCTTACGGTCGGGGACGCCATCAATCTGTTCACGCTTCACGAGGCCCCCTACCGCCCGTTCTTGACTTATCGAGCACGCGTGGCGCTAGATGGACCCTTGTACAAGAGTGCGGGCGGCTCGACCGTTCGCATGGGACGGCTCTCGGCCACCTCGCCCCCGCAAGAGGGCCAGGAATCGTCTCGAAACGGGCGCATCCGTCCTGGACTGCCTCCGCAAAAGCCGCGTCCGGTCATCGGGCCGACCGCGCACTTCTTCCGCAAGAACGCGGATTCTGACTCAGACTCGGAGGACTGAATCATGGATTATCATACCCCAGGCGTCTACATTCGTGAGGTCGACAGCGGCGCCAAGCCGATTGCGTCGGTCTCCACCTCAATCCCGGGCTTTCTCGGGTTGTTCAACTTCAAGCCGCCGGTCGACGCGACGGCGATCACCGGCAGCAACGGCAAACGCCAGCTCAAGGGCAAGGTCGCACCGCAGCTCATCGACGACAAGGGCGCCATCAAGGGGGACGCCGCCGAGGCCACCACCGCGCTCACCACGTCGATGAAGCTCGACCGGAAGGCGGTCCGCGACGTCAAGAAGTACTTCGAGCTGTACGGCGCCGCCAAGGCCGGCCCCACCGCGCCGAAGTTCGAAGCCGGCACCAAGGGCAAGGTCAAGGTCACCTGGGCCGAAAAGACCATCGAAGTCGCCGAAGTCAACCTGAGCGTCGAAGGAAAGGTGGTGACCGACTCCGACGAGGCCGTCGAGAAGCTGCTCAACTCCCTCCACGAGACCTTCCCGCTGGACAAGCCCCAGCCGAAGTCCGCGGCCGACGTGCTCGGCGCCTACGGCTACGAGGTCAAGGGCACCGCCGGTTCGGCGATGCGCAGCGAGTACTCGGTGCCGCCGGTCGCCATCACCAACAAGGCGGAGTTCTTCCGCTGGCTGCAGAGTTACTTCGCCCAGTACCTCATCGAGACCCGCCCGGTCGAGGACCTCGTCGGCAAGAGCTTCACCAGCCCCGACGACGCCGCCGACGCCGTCTACGAAGCGCTCAACAGCGACGACGCGCTCAAGGCCGAGTTCCGTGACTGGCTCAGCCAGCCCACGACCTTCAACTTCGTGGCCGGTGTCAACGGCTTCTTCGATAACGGCGGCGGCAAGTGCTACGTCTACCTCATGGGCATGCAGGACACCGAGGGCTCGGTTCGTGAGAACCAGGCCGACAAGCTCGGGCTGTACGCCTTCGACGACGTGGACGACATCGCGCTGATGGCGGCGCCGGGCCTGACGCCGAACCAACAGCGCGAGATGCTCGAGCTGTGCGAGGTCCGCAAGGACCGCTTCGCGATCCTCGACGGGCCGATCATCTCCGACGGCGCCATGGACATTCCGGCCAGCAACAAGGGCTACGGTGCGATCTACGTCCCGTGGTGTCGCATCACCAAGCCCAGCTGGTTCACCGGCAACCAGGAGCACATCAAGATCGCGGGTCCCAACCGCCGCAAGCTCATCAAGACCGAGCGCAACGAGCTCTTCGTCCCCCCCAGCGGCCACATCGCGGGGCTCTACGCCCGTGTCGACGGCGAGCGCGGAGTCCACAAGGCGCCGGCGAACGAGATCCTGATGGGGATCACCGGTCTGAGCCAGAACATCAACCGGCTGGAGCAGGGGCAGTACAACGACCGCGGCATCAACGTCGTCCGCATCTTCAAGGACCGCGGCGTTCGGGTCTGGGGTGCCCGCACCCTCGGCACCGCGTCGGATCCGTCCTGGAAGTACATCAACGTCCGCCGGCTCTTCATCATGGTCGAGCAGTCGATCATGCTCGGCAGCCAATGGGCCGTGTTCGAACCCAACGATCACACGCTGTGGAAGAAGATCACCCGCGACCTGCGCGCCTACCTCCTGCGCGTGTGGCGCTCCGGCGCTCTCTTCGGCACCACCGCCGAAGAGGCGTTCTACGTCAAGTGTGACGACGAGACCAACCCGCGCTACCTCATCGACGCGGGACAGGTCAACATCCAGATCGGAATCTGTCCTGTCAAACCGGCGGAGTTCGTGATCTTCAGCATCGGCCAGTGGGACGGTGGCGCGCTCATCGAAGAGTAGTCGCCGCTGACCTGCTGATTTGGGACGGGGGAGGATTGGCCCACTCTGGGCTGAGCCCTCCCCCGTAACGCCCCCAACCCTCCATCCCCAGACCCCGCGAGGACACCTTGGCTGCCGACTTCAAGACCGAGTACGAGTTCATCCTCCCCCGCGGCTTCGTCGACAAAGACGGGGTGCTCCACCGCGACGGCGTCATGCGCCTCGCCAACGCCAAGGACGAGATCACGCCGCTGACGGACATGCGCGTCCAGCGCAACCGCGCCTACCTGATCATCGTGCTGCTCTCCCGCGTGGTGACCCGCCTCGGGTCGCTCAACGAGGTGAACACCGGCACCGTCGAAAACCTGTTCGCCGGTGATCTCCGCTTCCTCGAAGAGATGTACAACCGCATCAACGAAGACGAGGCGACGATCACGGTGACGTGTCCCGAATGCGGCGCCAAGTTCGAAAAGGAGTTTGGACGCCTGGGGGAATCGTAAGCTACCCCCTGGAGAACATCTTCAAGGAGGTAGCTTTCATCGCATACCACTTCCACTGGGCGCGGGATCCGCTGTTCGAGTTGTCGCACAAAGAGCGCCATACTTGGGTAAAGGAGATCTCCACGATCAACGAGAAGATCAACGCACCCCGGTGAACGATTCGACATGCGCCCCGGCATCCTGATCCAGCACAACTCGCCGCCGCGCCGCTCGCGAGAGCTGGTGCGGTGCGACATCGCGGCGATGATCGGATTCTTGTACCGCGCGCGCTGGCCAGAGGGGGCCACCGCCGGGGACTTTCTCCACGTCCCGATGCGTCGGTGGGAAGACCTCGTCGGCAACGCCCATCGCGACCTGGTCGATCCCATCACCCGTCGCGCCGCCCGATGCTTCTTCGAGAACGGTGGCGACGAGCTCCACCTGTTGATCGTGTGCATCGAAGATGAGACGGCATTGGTGGGCGGGGGGCTGGCCGAAGGGGCGCTCGCCGCGTTGTTCGAGCGGTTGCGCACCGAGGAGGACATCGCGCTCGTGGCGGTCCCCACGCTCGCCTACCTCCGCTGCGAGGTGGCGCGAAGCGGGCGGGTCACCTGGCGCGGGGAAGACCTCGCCGACGAGCTGCTCTCCCACTGTCGGACCATGAACAATCGCTTCCTGGTCATGGACGCACCGCAGGGACTGCACGGAGAGCTCCTCCAGCGCTGGTTCGCCGACTTCCGCGCCCGCGAACCGGCAACCCGTGCGTGGGGTGCGGTGTATTACCCCTTCCTGATGGCTGGCGACCAGGCCCTGCCCCCTTCCGGCGCGATGATGGGCGTCTACGCCCGGATGGAGCGCGAGCGCCAGCCGACGGGCATCGCGTGGCCGCCGGCCAACACCACGGTCCGAGGCGTGACCCACACCGAGGTCGAGATGGACTGGAGTGAGGTCGGGCTCGTGGGCGAGTCGGGCATCAACCCGCTGGTCGTCGCGCCCGGCCGCGGGGTGGTCGTCTGGGGAGCGCGGACGATGTCCACGGACCCGACCTTCAGCTTCATCAACAGCCGGCGCATCGTCAGCATGATCGGCGAACAGCTGCGCCGCGACAATGAATGGGCGATCTTCGAGCCCAACGAAATTGGGCTTTGGAAGGTGATCGAACGCGACGTCATGGCCCGACTCGAACAGCTGTGGAACGCGGGATTGTTGTCGGGGACGCGCGCGATGGAAGAATATTCGGTAGAGTGTAGCCGGTCGACGAACCCGCTCGTGGTGCGCGACCGGGGCGAGCTCCACGTCGAGGTGAAGCTCAAGCCGGTGGGGTCCACCGAGCAGATTCTCATCGATCTTCGTCTGGGGGCCCCGGGCACGTAGACGGATTATCGGATAGCGATCTTTCGCGGAGGTTTCATGTCGGACTGGCGTGGACGAGGAAAGGGCCGACCGGAAGGTCAGGTCAGCCCCGAAATCAAGGGTGGTCCCGGCAAAGGCGGCGGCCGACCCGGCAGCCAGCCCTCGCTCGACATCACCGGCGGAGCGGGACGCGGCGGCGGCCGCGGCGGCAGTCAGCCGAGCCTGAGCGCCAAGGTCGATTTTGGCGGCAAGTTCAAGTACACCTTGAAGGGCAAGGCCGCCACCGGCCACGCCCGCGCGGAAACCTCGATCGGCACCAACACCGGGCCCGAAAAGAGCCCTCGCGTGGCCGATCCCGAAGGCAATTTCATGTTCTACCTCGTACTGGGCGACAGCAAGGACCCGGTGGCCCAGTTCAAGGAGGCCAGCGGGCTGAAGTCCAGCACGGCCATCTTCGAGATCGAAGAGGGCGGCGTCAACCATCGCGTGCACAAGCTCCCGGGGCAGTCCCGGTGGGACAACATCGTGCTCCGGTACGGCGTCAGCAGCGACACCCAGCTTGCGCAGTGGCGCAACGAGATCCTGTCGGACGAATTCGCCAAGCGCAAGAGCGGGAGCATCGTGATGATGACCACCGCCAACGAAGAAGTGCGCCGCTACAACTTCACCGACGGCTGGCCCGTCGCCTGGGAAGGCCCACACTTCGCCGCTGACAGCGCCGAAGTCGCGGTCGAGATGATAGAGATCGCCCACTCCGGAATCCGGATCACCTAGGCGGAAGGGAAGATGGCGGAGCATCGGCGAATCCCCGGAGAGGGCCTGAGCGAGCGGATGGAGGCGCGCACGCGTCGCCGCCCGCGGCTCGGGATGTCGCCCGCGTTCTACGCCCGTCTGGGCCTCGACGATCCGTGGGGGGCACCGATGGCGGCCACCGACCCCGGAGGCAAGGCCGACGGCATGGTGTTCCTCTCCGCGGCGCCGTACTACGCGATGCTGCGGAAGCTCGCCTCGGCGCGCCGCCGCCGCGAACGTCGCCAGGAGCGCTTCCTCGAACAACGCGCGGGCTCCACGATGCGCGGCGCCCTTCGGTGGTGGCCCGGTGAAGGCAAGCTGCCGACGCCCCGGATCGCCTCCCTGGCCCTGGAATCGATGCAGTTGCCGCTCGCGCCGGCGCCCGCCGCCTCGGTTGGCGAGGCACCTTCCACCCTGGCCGGCGTGGCGTGGCGGCCGAACGTCGCGACGCCGGCGGTCTCCGACCCGTGGCGCAGCACGCCGTTCGTGGCCGCTCGGGTCACGCGCAGCCAGGGCGCGGCGTCCTACGCGGGCGCACGGCTTTCCGCCGCCGTCGAAGCGCGAACGCATGCGGACGCCGTGGACACGCTTCCGCACAGCGCCCGGGTAGCGGTGGCGCGTGCGCGTCGCCGGGTTCTCATCGACGATCCGACGCCCCTCGAAACGGTCGAGGTCATCCGCCGCTCGGCCTTGTCCCGACCGGTCGTCCGTCAGGTCGAGCAGTTCTCCGGGACACCCGCCGCGTTCGTTGCCCGTGCGGCGATGCGCGCCGCCACGCCGCGAAGCGCCGGCGCCAGCACGCGCGCCGTCCAGGTGGCGCTGGCTGCTTCGACTGGTGGCGAGGCGGAATTCGATCGAGCGGCTGCCGGCGCGCTCGCGGTCCCGGCCCGGGGCGAGGGCATGCGCCCCGCCGCCGCACGGCGCACGCCGCCCGCCCAGCGGGCGGCCGCACGCGGCGAAACTCAGCGCGAAGTCAGCACCCTCAGCGCCTCGCCGGTATCGGCGGCGCGGGTCAGCGCCGGGCGTCCGGTAGCGGCGTCGCCCGTTGCGCGCACGTCCTCCGCTCCTGCCGGCGAGCCACGAGGGTTCACCGCATCGTTCACCGGGGCCGCGCCCCAACGGTACCGCCCCGCCGCGGCAGCGGTCGCTCGGGCGCTGCACGCCGCCCCCGAGGCCGCAGCCGTTGACGCACACCGGCCTCAGGCCGCCGCGGCCGCGCGGGGCGACGCCCCGCCCGCGTCCCAGGCGGAAGCGCGCCTGGTGCGCACGGCGAACGGGACGTTCACCCGGGCCAGCCGCGTGCGCGCCGCCGACGCCCTGCTCGCCGCGGCGCCGGGGGCCGCGGTAGGGGCAGCTCCGGCTACGACGCCGGTGGCGGCGCCTTCAGCGCCGGGCGTCGGGGCGCGGGGCACCGCGTCTCCAGCCGTCCCGGTGCGGGCGGTCCAGCCCGACGGCTCGCCGGTGGCGCAGCCTCCCGTCGCCGCCAGCCTTCGCGCCGCCCGTCGGGCGCTCCCGGCGCTGCGGCCGGGCTCGTCGCTCCCCGTTGCCGTCGCCGCCGAGGCGGCTCACGGCGCGGTTCAGGGTGTCCCGCGCGTCCGCCGGACCGCGGCCGTTCAGCTTGCGGGTGGGCGGTTCGTCGCGGCCTCGAGCGCGCCGGCGCCCCAGCAGGGTCTGGTGGCGCCGGTCGTCGACCGCGGGGCCCGGCCCGGCCCTGCCCAACGTTCCGGTGGCATCGCGACCATGCGCGCACCGCCGGCGCCGCTGGTCGCCGGCGAAACCCCGCGCCCCGCGCCGGGTGCTGCCGCGCAGGCGACTCCCAGCGCCCCGTGGGCCGAGGCCACGGCCGCCGCCGGGGAACACCCGTCCGGCTCCGTCGGTTGGGCGGTCGCGCGCCTCGCGGATCCGGCGCGGCCCTCGCGCTCGGCGCTCCCGCATGCCACACCGCCCTCGCGCTCGGCGCTCCCGCATGCCACACCGCCCTCGCGCTCGGCGCTCCCGCATGCCACACCGCCCTCGTTCGTGCTGCCGCAGCCCGAGGTCGCGCCGCCCGCCGCCGACCTGACGAGCCGCGCGCCTTCGCCTCGTGGGGTGGGGTCGGCGCTCGTCGCCCCCGCAGCGACGACGCCTACCGTGCGGCCGGTCGCGTCGACGGCGCGTCCGATCGCGGCAGCCGCGCCGACGGCGGTGCGCCCGGTCATTGGCAGCGTCGCTCGGGCGGTCGCCCGCGCCGTGCCCACCGGCCCCGCAGGACGGGCTCGTGAGGTGTTGGCCGTGGCGCCGGCGCCGGCGTCCGTGCGCCAGTCGGGTCCGCTGTCGTGGGCGCGCCCGACCCCCGGCTCCGCTGTGGTGGCCACCGTCGGCGCGCCGCGCCGGGCCGTGGCGCCGGCCGCGCGCTTGTCAACGCCCGCAGCCGGGGTCGCGCCCGGCGGCGGCGCCTCGCCTCGCGCGCCGGAAGCGGTCTTCCCCGTCCCGTCGCAGCTGCTCGCCGAGCTGACCGAAGCCGGCCTCGTGCAGAGCAGTTGGAGCCAGTCGACCCCGGTCCGCACCCCCGACGGGCGCTACGTCTCCGCCCGGGTGGCTCAGGCGCTTCCGGGACTGTCGGTGCTGCCGGGCGTCAGCGGTCCCGTCGCGGTGCCGGGCGCCGTCGGGCCGCGTTCGCCAACGTTGCGCACGCCCCAGGTGCGGTTCGTCAACGCCATCAGCGGCGTCAGTCCGCAGGGCGAGTTCTCGGGCGCGCCGGGCGCGCGCTCCCGCCCCACCGACTGGGTCTCCGCGCGACACTCCGTCTCGGCGGCCACCGCCTACCGAGGCGCGATGGGCGTGCGGTCCCCGGATACGGTCTTCACCGGCGCCGGGGCCGTCACCACCCCCGACGGCGCGTTCATCTCGGCTCGTAGCGCCCGGGGCGAAGCCGGCACCACGGCCCCGGGCGGCGCGTTTGCCTCCGAAGCGGCGGCGCCTGGCCCGCGTCGGGAGCCAGCGCCCTCCCGCACTCCGGCGCGGCGCGCCGCAGCGGCCCGCACCGCGGCTTCGACGACGCGCCCGGCGCGGCCCTCGCTGGAGACCACGCTCGCCGATGTGTCCGCCGCCGCCCCCGCGGCCGGGGCTCCGACGTGGGCGGCTCGCTCCGACGGTACCCCGATGGTGCGCTCGGCGCAGGGGCTCTTCGAGTCGCTCGCCCGGGCCACGACCGCAGAGCAGGTGGTCGGCGTCATCGCGGCGCGGGCCGGCGATCTCACCGGCCCCGTCCCGCTCTCAGCGCCGATGCGCGACGTCGTCGAACAGATCCGTCAGGAGATCCGGAAGCCGGCGGCCGCCGAAGGCACCACGCTCTCCACCCGCGCTCCCGATGTCCCCGCGCCCAGCGCGACGACGTTGCGCGGCGGGAGCGGCCCTGTGGCCAGCAGCGCGACGGTGCGGCGGGGAAGCACCCGTCCCGTGCGTTCGTCGGCGACGGTACGCGGTGCGGGGGGCGCAGACGACCGGGTCAGCAAGCTGGTCAAGCGCCTCACCGACCTGATCCACCTCGCCGAGACCGAACGCCGTCTCAGCGAGGCGCAGGGGCAGGTCCGAATGGCGGAAGACACCCCTGCGGCGCGCGCCGAGGGCTCGGCCCCGGTCGGAGCGCAGTCGGGCGAGGGTGGGAAGTTGGACGTCGAAGTCTTCGCACGCGAAGTACTCGAAGTCGTGAACCGTGAGCTTGAACTCCGCCGGGAACGGCGGACGGAGGATGGCGATGAGTCTACCTGGTGGTAATGCCTCGAAAGCGTCGTTCCTGAACCTCGACACCAATGAGCCGGCGTTCGAAGTGCAGTACAACCCGAAGGAGTTTCGGGTCGAGAAGTCCGTGACCTGGCAGGAAGCCAGCAATCAGGGGCAGTCCAACAATCCGATCCAGTTCCAGAAGGGCGCGCCGATGACGGCATCCTTCGACTTGACCTTCGACACCACGGCGGATGGCGCCAACGTGCAGAAGGTCTGGGTCGACAAGCTGTTGTCGTTGACCAACGCCAACCAGACGCCCAAGCAGGGCGAGCCGGCGGAGCAGAAAAAGAAACGCCCGCCGGCGTTGCACTTCAAGTGGGGCACCTTCGAGCTGAAGTGCGTGGTCGAGAGTATCTCCACCACCTACCTGATGTTCGCGTCCGACGGCACCGCAGTGCGCGCGCGGTGTGGCGTCAAGCTCAAGCAGTGGGAGCTGGGGGAATTCGCCGGATCCGGCACATCTGATCGGTTCAACGCCGACAGGATCACGCTTGTCGTAGTCAAGGGGGGGGAGACGGCGTCCCAGGTGGCCGCTGCCAACGGCGTCGACCTGCGCGCCCTGGCCAAGGCCAACAAGATCACCGACCCGATGGCCGACCTGACCGGAAAGACGCTCACCGTGGTGAAGAACGCCGCCGAAAGCGCGGCTAACGCCGTGTTGGACGCCGCGCTCTCCGGGAGGCCATCCAAGGCCGGCAAGGCCGCGGCGACCGCCGCTAAGAGTTCGGTCACCGGCGCCGCCAGTACCGCTGCCAAAAACGCCCTCAAAAAGCTCTTCTGATCGGAGCCATCCATGGCCGGGTCCACGCGTAGCGCCACCAGCTATAAAATCGTCCTCGGAAGCCAAACCCTCACCCAACCGGGGGGGGACGGCGTCGAGTCGATCGTGGTCGAAGACCACGTCGACATGGTGGAGATGTTGACCCTCCGGCTCAGCGGCGTCGAAGGCACGCCGAAATGGGAAGCCGAGATCGGCCAGACGGTCGAGGTGCAAATGGGCAGCGGCAGCCGGACGTTGTTCAAGGGTGAGATCACCGCGATGGAGCCGAACTGGGGAGCGGACGGCATCGCCACGCTGACGGTTCGCGGACTGGACAACGCGCACCGGCTCGCGCGCGGCCGCAAGACGCGCACCTTCGAGAAGAAGAAGGACAGCGAGATCGCCCAGACGGTCGGCGGAGAGTCGAACCTGTCCGTGAAGTGCGATCCCACGCCCGAGACGCACGACTACGTGCTCCAACGCAACGAGTCCAATCTCACCTTCCTGAAGCGGCTCGCGGCGAGGAACAACTTTCAAGTCACGGTCGACGAAGGCACGCTGCACTTCAAGAAGGCCAGCTTCTCCACCACCCCGACGAAGATCGAGATGGGGAAGAACCTGCGTAGCCTGAGGATGAACTTCAACTCCCAGGACCAGGTCACCAAGGTGATCGTCCGCGGGTGGGACATCCGCCAGAAGAAGGAGATCGTCGGAACTGCCTCGGCGGGAGACATCGAGACCATCGGCGGGGGCCAGGCGGGCGCCAAGCTGTCGGAATCCAAGTTCGGTGAGCAGATCGCCTACATCACCGACGTGCCCATCGCCTCGCAGTCGATGGCAACCGACGTCGCCAAGGCCGAACTGAATCGTCTGGCTCGGCAGTTTGCGCGCGGCACGTGCATCGTCGACGGGGACGATGCCCTCTATGCGGGCGCCATCGTCGAGTTTGCGGGGCTTCAGATGCCGTACAACGGCAAGTACTACATCGTGAGCACGCGGCACGTGATCAGCCCGTCCTCCGGCTACACCACCGAGCTTTCATTCTGTGGGAACACGCTCGGTACCTAAGGGGAAGGGGCACTGCCCCCTACACGAATGGCTGACGAGAAGCATCCCTTGCTCGCGATCGCGATCGGTCTCGCGCTAGCGGCGCTGGTCACCGGGCCCGCGTGGTGGCAGGGGGGCTACGTCGGCTCGCCGGGGGCCGAAGTCTATGGGCACGCGTGGGTGCAGGCCTGGGCGGCCGACGCCTGGCCGGCGTGGCCGACGGGGACCCATCTGGCCGCCGGGGCGGCATCCTGGCCGATCCTGGACGGGCTGCCCACCTGGCTCGCGGCGGGGCTGGCGCAGGTCGTCGGGCTGCGGGTGGCGTGGAACCTGCTGGTTGTCGCCTCGATCGTCCTGGCCGCGTTCGGGGGCGCGCGTCTGGCCGGAGCGTCCGGAGGCGACCCCCGCTTCGGCGCCCTGGCGGTCCCGTTGATGCCGATCTGGCTCGGCTCGATCACCAGCGGGCTCACCGAGGACCTCGCGATCGGCCTCCTTGCCCTGGCGGTCGCGGCGGGGCTCGAAGGGCGGTGGGTAAAGGCGGGAATCCTGGCGGGGGTGCTGGCGTTCTGCGGGCTGTACCTCGCGTGGTTTGCTGGGGTGGCGCTGGCGGTGCTGGGGTTGCGCGCGCTGGCTCAGAGTCGCGACCGTTGGCGCGGAACGCTCGGTGGCGCCTTGCTCGCAGGAGCGCTGGTTTCGGTGGCGGCGGCTCCGTTTGCGAGCCAGCTTGGTGAGCCGACGCCGGCGCGACCGCGGGCGCCGGCGGCCGAGCCGCTGTGGGCGCTCAATCCCTGGCGAGGCGCCGACGCGGTCAGCTTTGTCGCGGTTGGCAAGGTGGACACCGACGGAGCTGTGGTGCGAGAACACCCGACCTACCTCGGCTACTCGACGATCGGCCTCGCGGCCGTCGGGGGTGGGCCGGCCGGCTGGGCGGCGGTGGCCGGGTGCGCCCTGGCCTCGATGGGAGACGAGGTGTCCGTCGCCGGCAAGGCCACCGGGCTGCACAACCCTGTCGCCAGCCTGCTCCACATGATCCCGATGGGGGACCGCTTCCGAAACCACGCTCGCATCATGCTCCTGGGACAGTTGGTGCTGGTGACGATGGCGGCGAGGGGCGCGGCGCGGTTGGCTCGGAGTCGGCGGCCGCTGGCAGGGTTCGCCGCGGTCGTGATGGCCCTGGAAGTCATCCTTGCCAGCCCGGGACGTGCGCCGGCGCCGGTCACCCCCGCCGAGTCGCCGGCAATCTATGCGGAGCTCTTCAACGCGCCCGCGGGGCTCCCGGTTCGGGTCGTCGGTGCACACAATCCGCAGGCGCCGCTCTTCGACCAGCGAGCGCACGGGCGCGTCCTGCGTAACGGCCCCAACCGGCCGGACCCGGGGCGGCCGCGGCCCGACGAGGAGATCGTGGTCGCTTTTGGCGAGGCGGTAGCGCGGTTGCATGGGGAGTTGGGGCCACCGGATGCAACGGTCGCTGACGCCGCGGCGTGGTGGCCGTAGCGGGGCCGGGAGATAGATCACGCTGATGCGGTGCCTACGACTCGTCGCCTTCTTCGTGCCTTACCTGCTGGCCTGCACCGGGATGGTCGCCGACGCCCTCCCCGGTGACAGTCAGGAGCCCGATCAGCCGCCGCAGGTAGACTACCTCCTGGTGGTCGACTCTTCGGGCTCGATGAAGGAGGAGGCGG
>SHYY01000004.1 GCA_009692555.1 Myxococcales bacterium | reverse complement strand
TCGGCACGCAGTGGGAGGTGGTCGACGGACAATCGGCCACCTTCGCGGCCGCCTTCTACGCCGAATTGGTGACCGGGGCGTCGATCGGCTCGGCGGTGCGGCGGGCGCGCGAGGCGGTGGTGGCGCGCGGCGGCGAGGGGGAGCTGGCCTGGGCCTCCTACGTGCTCTACGGCGATCCGACCTTCACTCCGCTCCGTCGCGAGGAGGCGCGGGCGCTGGTGATCCCGTCGGCGAAGCAGCTCGACGCGCGCTCGTCGGCGCCCTGGAAGCGGCCGCGGCTGCGCGAGTCGCCGCGCTCGCTCGCAACGCGCGGGGGAGCGCCCGAGGGCGAGGCGATCGCGCGGCGTGCGCGGAGACCGTGGCTGCTCGCTGCGGCGATCGGCGCAGCGGTCGGCGTGTTGCTCGCCGCGCTGGCGGCGCTCCTGCTTACCCGGTCCGGACCGTGAACTCGCGGTGGGCGACGATCCGATCGCCGGTCACCGACGGATCGGTGTCGACGAGGAACGACCATCCCTTGCCGATCCGGCCATCGAAGGCGGTCAGCCACCAGACGTCGATCGTCCAGCGCGCCTGGCCGCTCTCGCACGGCGGCATCCACGCCACCGCCTCGAGATCGCCGAGGTTTTGCGAGCGCCCGGGGTGCGCGGCCTTGGCCTTGGTGAACGCCGTCGAGGAGCGCACTGCCCGCACCGCGACGTTGCCGGTGTCGTTGTCCACCTCGCGCCGCCACGGCGAGACGAGGCGCATCGCGTCGACGTTGAGCTCGCCCGAGAGATCGACGTCGTAGCTCTCGTCGCCCGGGAGGTCCACGTAGTCCGGGACATCGAACTCCGGGAAGAGGTCCTTCCGCTGGATCTCCGCCCCGCGCCGCGAGAGCGCCTCCTCGAAGCGCTCCACGCTCGGCGCGCTGTAGAAGGCGTGCACCCGGAGCGTCAGCTGCTTGGAGGGCAGCCGGTGATCCCAGTCGAGCAGGGCCACCACCTTTTGCACCGCGCGCCCGCGAAACGGGATCAGCGTCGGCAGCGTCGCGGCGAGCCGCTCCCGCGCGGCGCGCTCCCCGGCGATCTTCTGCTGCGCCACCCGCGGGTGGAAGCGGAGCGCGTCGACGACCGCAGCGCGGAGGAGATCCACGGCGCGAGCCTAGCACACGCCGGGCGGGACGATCATCCCCTCAGCCTGCTTGTGGCGATCGCCGGGCCGACCGCCCCGCGCAGCCGCGCCAGCACGCGGTCGATCTCGCGGCGACGGAGCTTCAGGCTGGCCCGGTTGACCACCACGCGCGCCGACACCTCGAGCACCGTCTCCACCTCGCGCAGGTGATGCTGGCGCAAGGTCTCTCCCGTCGAGACCAGATCGACGATCCAGTCGGCGAGGCCGGTCAGCGGCGCCAGCTCGATCGAGCCGGAGAGCTTGATCACGTCGGCGACGATCCCGCGCGCCTCGAGGTGCCGGCGGGTGAGGTTCGGAAACTTGGTGGCGACGCGCAGGTGCAGCTCGGCGCGGTCGTCGACGTGGCGCTCGGCCGGCTCGGCGACGGCGAGACGGCAGCGCCCGATGCGGAGATCGAGCGGCTCGTAGAGATCGCGCCCCTGCTCGCCGAGCACATCGCTGCCGGCGATCCCGAGATCCGCGGCGCCGTACTCGACGTAGGTGGGCACATCGGCGTCGCGTACCACGTACACCCGGAGGCCAATTTCTGGCCCGTCCCCGTCGCTGGCGAGCGGCGCGAGATCGTGCACCAGCCGCCGCGACTTCGCCTTCACCGCCTGCAGGCCGATCCCGGCGCGCTCGAACAGCGCCACCGCCTCGTCGAGGACACGCCCCTTGGGTACCGCCAGCTTGAGCGGCCCGCCGCCTGACGCCATCGGCGCTACCGTCGCTTCCGCTTCGTCGCCGTCGCCGTCGGGCGCCTTGCGGCCTGGGCCGGATGGTGGACCTGTTCGACGCCGATATCGCGGAGCATCTTCCGCAGCTCGATCCCGTGCAGCTCTTCCTGCCCGATCTTGGTGCGCGCGAACTCCTCGAGGTAGATCGTCGCGTCCTTCGCCACCTCGAGGAGCTGCTTGTACAGCTCGAGCGCGCGCTCCTCGTGGGCCAGGCTCTCCCGCAGGATCGACTCCACCGAGTGCTGGTAGGTCTCCTCGATCGGCGCGATGCGCTGGCTGGGGTGCCCGTCGAGCCCGGTCAGGATCTCCCCCGCCTGCTGCGCGTGGAGCAGCGACTCCGCCGCCTGCGACTGCATGAACTGCACGATCGGGATCCGGTTCGGCCCGGTGATCATCAGCGCGTAGTGGGTGTAGCGCACCACGCCGGCCAGCTCGAACTCCATGATCCGGCTGAGGAGGCGGTGGGTGGTCGTGATGTCGAGCGTCTTCATCGCTGCGATAGGTACAACGTCTCGTGGGTGTGCACAAGAAACCGCGCCGGACCTAGCCTCTGCCCTTCATCCTCCGCACGTCTGCCCCGAGGGCGCGCAGCTTGCGCTCGATCTTCTCGTAGCCGCGATCGAGGTGGTAGACGCGCAGCACCTCGGTCTCCCCCTCCGCGACGAGGCCCGCCAGGATCAGGCTCGCCGAGGCGCGCAGATCGGTCGCCATCACCTTCGCCCCGGAGAGCTTCGGCACACCGCGGATCACCGAGGTCCGCCCGTCGACCACGATGTCGGCGCCCATCCGGCGCAGCTCCTGCACGTGCATGTAGCGGTTCTCGAAGATCGTCTCGGTGATCACGCTCTGCCCGCGCGCGCGCGTCGCCAGCACCATGAACTGCGCCTGCATGTCGGTCGGGAAGCCGGGGAAGGGCTGGGTGGTGATATCGACCGGCTGGATCTCGGCGCGCCCGCGCACTCTGAGGCCATCGCCCTCGGGGGTCACCTCGGCGCCCGCCGAGCGCAGCTTGGCGACGATCGCCTCCATGTGCTCGGGCACCACGTCGCGGACCAGCACATCGCCCCTCGTGAGCGCCGCGGCGACGAGGAAGGTGCCCGCCTCGATCCGGTCGGGCATGATCGCGTGCTCGATCGGCTGCAGCTCCTCGACCCCCTCGATGGTGATCATCGAGGTCCCCGCCCCCTCGATGTGCGCGCCCATCTTGTTCAGCACCCGCCCGAGCTCCTCGACCTCCGGCTCGCGCGCCGCGTTCTCGAGGGTGGTGCGGCCGCGGGCGAGCGACGCCGCCATCATCAGATTCTCGGTGCCGGTCACCGTCGGGATGTCGCACACGATCGACGCCCCGTGCAGCCGCTTCGCGCGCGCCACCACGTTGCCGTGCTCGAGGATGATCTTCGCCCCCATCGCCTCCAGGCCCTTCAGGTGCTGGTCGATCGGCCGCTCGCCGATCGCGCACCCGCCGGGGAGCGACACCACCGCTCGCCCGTGGCGCGTCAAAAGCGGCCCGAGGACCAGCACCGACGCGCGCATGGTCTTGACCAGCTCGTAGGAGGCCTCGACCTTGTCCACCCCGTCGGTGTTGATCCGGAGCGTGCGCGAGATGCCGCCATCGGGCTCGACCGTGGCGCCCATGCCGATCAGCAGCCGGCGCATGGTGGCGACGTCGTTCAGCAGCGGGACGTTCTTGAAGGTGGAGGTGCCGTGCGCGAGCAGCGACGAGGCAAGGATCGGCAGCGCCGCGTTCTTGGCGCCGGAGATGCGGACCTCGCCCTTCAGGCGATGCCCGCCGCGAA
Organism: Myxococcales bacterium; assembly: GCA_009692555.1. Classification (GTDB taxonomy): domain Bacteria; phylum Myxococcota_A; class Polyangia; order Palsa-1104; family SHYY01; genus SHYY01. Next base: position 78,218 of record SHYY01000004.1, on the reverse strand, counting down.
TGACGATGCTGTCCACGGGGAGGAGTACCGTCGGTGACGGCCGTTGCTTCCTGGATCGACGCTAGGCCGCGACCTCGCCGCTCTTGGCGGCCTTGACGTGCTCCTCGCACATGCCCCACTGGACCATCGGCTTCTTGCAGGCTTCCTTGCTGCAGATCTTGTAGCGCGACTTGTGGGTCGCGATCTCGCCGCGGCGCCAGAGCTTGTAGTGGGTGACGCAGTAGGTCTTGGCGCGGTAGGGGCGCTTGCAGCCCTCGACGCTGCACTTCGCGTCGGCGCGCGAGAGGTGCCGCTCGGTGGGCTTCGCGTCGGTCTTCGCTTCGGTCGCTTCCGTCGTTCCCTGGTCAGCCATTGTGCCTCGGTGTTTTCGGTGATTGGGGCGCACACTCTAGACTAACCCCCGCCCGAGTCAACCGGAGCCTTCGCCCCGTCGGTCTGGAGCGTGCCACCGTCGGCCGGATCGTCGGTGGCGGCGGCTTCGCGCGCGCGCGGAAGGAGCGCCTTGGCCCAGGAGAGCGCCAGCGCCACCTGCGTGCCGGCGATGCGCCCCGAGACCTCCAGCACCACGCCCTCGCGCTTGACCGTCAGCCCGTCAAGCATCCCACCGAGCCCGAGCAGGAGCGCCGAGGCTCGCCAGCGTTTGACGATCGCCGGCCACTCGGCCTCGAAGAGGGTGGCCTCCCCCTCGTCGGTGAAGGTCATCCGCAGGCGCAGCGCGGGGTTCGGGTCGGCGGTGGCGGCGAGCGATCCGTCGAGCGGCGTCGGGAGGCCCTGCTGGAGGTGCAAAAGCGACGCGAGATCGCTCACGGTGACCATCATCGACGGGCCGCCATCCTCGCCTGCGATCCGGTCGAAGCGCGCGAGATCGTCCAGCCAGCGCGCGGTCTCGTCGACGCCCCCGTCCGCTCCACTGGGCGATGGGACCGGAGGGGCGGGCAGCGGGTAGCCGGGCGCCGCCACCGCGTCGATCCGTCCCGCGCCGTCGGGGCGGGTGAGCACCGACAGCGTCGGCGTGAGGTAGCGGATCGTGCGCGGATCCCAGGTCGGCATGATGCGCTGCGCGAGCGCCTTGTGGATTCGCGGGTCGGCGCGATGGCGCGCGGCGAGGAAGGTGGCGGTGACGTCGAACGGGTTCGCGGTGGCGATCAGCAGCGCATCGAAGTCGTCGAGCGGGGAGAGGCCGGTCCCGGCGAGCAGCGTGCGGTAGTCGGGCAGCGCTTCGAGGAGCGCCTGGACGCTGTCCTTGTAGGGCGACTTGCGGAGGCGATCGGTGCGCAGCAGGATCACGATCTTCGCGTCGCCGGGTGCGAACGGGCGGAGGTCGGCGGTGCTCGGCGGCGGTGGGAGCGGGGCGGGCTTCGCGACCGCCGGTCCAGGGCCTTTCTTCGCGGGTTTCCTCGTCGCTGCGGCGCGTGGCGCGGGTGGTTGCGGCCGGGTCTCCTCGCTGCCAGGCAGGCCCGCCGCAGGGGGCGCGACCTTCGGCGTCACGCGGTGCGGCGCGCGCACCTCCACCGCGATCGGCGGCTCGGGCCACCGGATCTGCGGCACCCACGCCATCGCGAGCAGCGTGGCGGCGTGCAGCGCGGCCGAGGCCGTGCCCGCGATCGCCAGTGGCCTACGCCGGGTGCGCACGCCAATTCCTTACACCGAGCAGGGCGATCGGGCCAGAACGCGCCGCGCGAAGGTCCAGGCGACCACGGGCCTTCCACCGTTGGTCTTCGGCCTTCGGGCCGTCCGGCCGGATTCCGGACGCCCGTCCGGCAGCCGGCCGGACAGCGCCCCCCGGATGCCTCGAAGTGCCCATTCCGCGCCAGTTCGACGTCGGCACGACTGCTGCTATTCGCCCCTGCATCGGCCGATTCGATAACGCACCAAAACCCAAGGAGGAACGCATGCATGAGGCGCACGAAGGACCGCCGCCGGATCCCGGCGAGCGGGGCAAGCACAAGGTCGTTTACACGATCATCGACAAGGGGCCCGACCGGAAGGGGTTCTTCCTTCGGATCGGGACGGCGTTCGTGAACCGCGACCAGTCGTGGAACGTGAAGCTCGACGCGATCCCGGTCAACGGCACGCTCCACATCCGCGACTACGTCCCCGACGATCGGCCGGTCGGGCGGCGCAACGACAACGACCAGAGCGCGCGTGGCCACGCGCAGAACGGAGTGCTGTGATGAAGAAGCTGATCCAGATCCTGATGCTGACCCTCTGTGCCCTCGGCGCCGGCCCCACCGTCGGGAGCGCCGCCGAGCACCCGCGCGCGGCGAAGGCCCTCTCCCCCGCGCCCCAGCCCGACGAGGAGGCGCCGGGCCCCCCGCGCGGCCGCGTCCGCACGATGCTGCACGGGGTGGTGAACCTCAACCAGGCCGACGAGGTCGCGCTCGAGCTCCTGCCGGGGATCGGGCCGGCGAAGGCGAAGCAGATCCTGGAGCACCGCAAGGCGCACCCGTTCCGCAAGGTCGAGGATCTCACCCGGGTGAAGGGGATCGGGCGGAAGACGCTGGCGAAGCTGAAGCCCTACCTCGCCGTCGCCGGGGCGACCACGCTGAGCGAGGAGGAGGCGCTCGCGAAGAAGTAGGGCGAGGCAGGACGTGATCGACGCCCCGGTCGATCGCCCGACTCCGCGGCCTTGCGCCGCTGCCGCATTTGCGGTGTCCGGGTGCGATCGGCCGGGGACTTCGACGCGCGCAACTACTAGCTCCTAGCGCCGATCCGGTGCCCCGAGGGGCCGGAGGGCGCGGCGTGCCAGCGCGCGGACCAGCCGGCGCTTGTTCACCTGTCCCTTCCGCAGGACCCAGATCCGGACGGCGCGCCCGGCGAGCCAGTGGATCGACCACCAGGTCAGGAAGCCGACCGGAAAGGCCACCACGCCGAGGACGATCGACCACGGGCGCTCGCACCCGGCCCCGCTGCGGAGCGTCGCGCCGAAGGTGACCGGCGCGAGCAGGATCGCCATCACCCGCACCAGCATCCCGCGCCGCGCCCCGTACTGGAGGCGGATGTACCCCCACATCGACGGTGGCAGCTCCTTCGCCTCGGCGCCGAAGGGATCGCGCAGTACGCCGCCGCAGTCCTCGCACCGCTGGCCCCCGGCCCAGGTCGAGTGGCAATCGGGGCAGATCTTGATCACGGCTGCACCTTGCTACCGTGGCGAACGATGGTCAAGCGGCGAGGCGTTCTCGTCGTTCCCGTTCCCGTTCCCGTCCCCGTCCCCGTCCCCGTTTTCGTTCCCGTTCCCGTTCCCGTTTCCGTTTCCGTCCCCGTCCCCGTTTTCGTTCCCGTTCCCGTTCCCGTTCCCGTCCCCGTTCCCGTCCCCGTTTCCGTTCCCGTGCCCGCTTCGCAACGCCTGCGTCGATGAGGATGCGGTCCCCGCCAGGGTCCGCTATCCTCCCGCGCCATGGTGCGAGGTCAGCTCGACGCGGTCCGTGATCTGCTGCGATCGGCCGTCGGAACGGTCTTTCCCGCGGCGCAGCTCCTGGTGTGCGACGGGGGCAGCACGCAGCTCGACGAGGCGGTGGGCGACTGCACAACCGAGACCCGCTTCGATGTCGCCTCGCTGACCAAGGCGCTGGTGACGACCACGCTGGTGATGCGGCTCGGCGACGCCGGGCGGCTCCCGCTCGACCACGAGCTTCGCCCCGGCGTGACGGTGCGGCACGCGCTCGCCCATGCCGGCGGCCTGCCCGCGTCGCAGCCGCTCCACGAACTGGCGGCGGCGGGCGAGCCGGAGGATCTCCGGCGCGCGGTGATCGAGGCGGCGCGTACGGAACCGCTCGAGACGCCGCCTGGAACGCGCTCCGTCTATAGCGATCTCGGCTTCATCCTCCTCGGCGACGCGGTCGAGCAGGCGGCGGGGACCCGGCTCGATCTGCAGTGGGCCGAGGTGGCGGAGGAGCTGGGCATCGCAGCGAGCTTCGATCCCGATCCGGCGGGCTGCGCGCCCACCCGTCCCTCGCCCGGCCCAGAGGCGGGGCCCGCGGAGGAGCTCTCCCTCGCCGGCACGGTCCACGACGACAACGCCCTCGCGATGGAGGGCGTGGCAGGGCACGCCGGGCTGTTCGCCACCGCGCGCGAGGTGGGCGTCGTGGCGCGCGCCCTGATCAGCGCCTGGTGCGACTGCACACAATCATGGTGCGATCGCATCAAGAAACCAATCGCCGCCCCCGCCACCGTGCGCGCCTTCTGGACCGGGTCGGGTGTTCCCGGCTCCACCTGGTGCCTGGGCTGGGACCGTCCGTCGCCGGGTGGCTCGCAGGCGGGCGCGCTCTGGCCCCGCGACGGCGTAGGTCACCTCGGCTTCACCGGCTGCTCGCTGTGGATCGATCCCCCGCGCGGGCGCTTCGTGGTGCTGCTCTCGAACCGCGTCCTCCTCGGCGACGGCAACGAGGCGATCAAGACCTTCCGTCCCGCTCTGCACGACGCCGTCGTGCAAGCGCTAGCGCGAGGCTGAACAGCAGGGCCGCCGCTCCCCGGAAGCCGACGCCCCTGCCCCGGCCGACGGTGCAGGTGCAGCCTCCGCCTTCCGGCCCCTTCGCCAGGTCGGGCGCCGCGGAATCGACCAGCGGCGTCGCGAGATCCGGCCGATCGGGCGCGCCGGCGTCGGGGCGCGGGGCACACAGCGGGTCCTTCGCGAGTGGCCACACGAAGCTCACCTCGACCACGTTTTCGTCCTCGTTGCCCGAGCTGTCGAAGGCCCGCGCGATGGCGTGCCAGGTACCCGGCGTGAGCGTCGTGTCCCACTTCGTCGCGCCCGGAGAATCCACCGGATCGGTCAGCGTGAGCGGCCCGACCGGGTGGGTGAAGTCGTAGGTCTTCTGATCGTCGCGGCGGAGGTGGAGGTGCAGCCCGACGAAGTTCTGGTCCGCGGCGTCCTTGGCGTCGAAGAAGGTGTACTGGAGGTGATCGAAGGGGCCGCAGCAGTCGGCGCTCTGGACGGGGCAGGTGCGGTGCTCGCAGGTGGTCGCGATCAGCCCGCTGAACACCGGCTTGATCTTGTCCGGGCCGGCGCCGGTCGCGAAGCGCGCGAACACCGCGAGCGGGGTCGCCTTGCAGCCGCCGCCCGAGCACGGGCACTTGGCCGGCGCGGTGTCGAGCAGTTCGAAGGTGGTCTGCGGCGGGAGCGGCTGGGTCGCGCGGAACTCCCACGCCGTGGCTGCCCGCGGGTCGACGTCGGTCGCCTTCACCCATTGCCCGGCGATCCCCGCGCCCCCGTCGGGCGGCGCGCCCCCGTCGAGCGGCGCGCCTCCGTCCCCGATGCCACCGTCGGGAACCGGCGCGGCGAGGCGCAGGATCGGGGCGGCCGGCTTGCTCCCGCACTGAAGCTCGGCGTCGGCGCCGGTCGCGTAGCTCACCCGCACCCGGATCGACGTCGGGACCCCCGCCTCGTTGTCCGCGGGGATCACCGTCCGGATCCGCACCGGCGCCGGGAAGTTGCACGCCGCCCGGGCAGGAGCCGAAGAGAGGGCGGCAGCGACGAGAACTACGAGCAAGATGCGCAAGATGACTCCCAGGAATAGCAGGCCGGTCGAACGGTCCGTCCGTCAATTCTCGCACGCCACGTGTTTGCGTGCGCGCACCCATCGAGACGCCCATGCCGTCTTGCGCGCGCCGCGCTCCTTCACTATCGTCCCGGGCCGTGCCGGTCATCGCCTCGCTGCGCGTTCCCGTGGAGATCCGCCAGGGCGCGCGCTGGTTCCGCCTCGCGGAGGGAGTCTCCGAGGGTGGCATGCTCTTCCTCCGCGCGCTCCCCGAGGAGATGGAGGAGGTGGTCGACCTGACCTTCCACCTCCCCGAGGACCCGGAGCCGATCGGCTGCCGTGGCCGGGTGGTGGCCGCCGAGGTGGACGAGCGCGACCCGAACGATCGTCGCCGCGCGGTGCGCTTCCTCGCGCTCGACGAGCCCACCCGCGCCCGGATCGCCCGCTACGTCGAGGAGAGAGTGCCGTCATGAGCCCGCCCCCGCCCTCGCCCCCGAAGGATCCCATCGCAAGGCTCGAGGAGATGGAGGCGCGCGCCCACCAGGGCGGCGGCGACGAGCGGATCGCCCGCCAGCACCAGCAGGGCAAGCTCACCGCGCGCGAGCGGATCGATCTCCTCCTCGATCCCGGCAGCTTCATCGAGCTCGACAAGTTCGTCACCCACCGCTGCGCCGACTTCGGGATGGAGGACCAGAAGATCCTGGGCGACGGCGTGCTCACCGGCTACGGTCTCGTCGGGGGACGCCAGGCCTTCGTGTTCGCCCAGGACTTCACCGTCTTCGGCGGGTCACTTTCTGGTGCATATGCAACAAAAATCTGCAAGGTGATGGACCTCGCGATGAAGGTCGGCGCCCCGGTGATCGGCCTGAACGATTCGGGCGGCGCGCGGATCCAGGAGGGCGTGGTCTCGCTCGCCGGCTACGCCGACATCTTCACCCGCAACGTCCTCGCCTCGGGGGTGGTACCGCAGATCTCGGCGATCATGGGCCCGTGCGCGGGCGGCGCGGTCTACTCGCCGGCGATCACCGACTTCATCTTCATGGTCGATCAGACCAGCTACATGTTCATCACCGGCCCCGACGTGATCAAGACCGTCACCCACGAGAACGTCACCAAGGAGGCGCTCGGGGGCGCGCACACCCACGCCGCACGCTCGGGCGTCGCACACTTCGCCGCCGCCGACGAGCGGAGCTGCCTGGAGCAGATCCGCGAGCTCCTCTCCTACCTCCCGCAGAACAACACCGAGGACCCGCCGCAGGTGGCCACGCGCGACCCCGGCGATCGCGCCGACGCTGGTCTCGACACGCTGATCCCATCCGATCCCGCCAAACCCTACGACATCAAGCGGGTGATCGCCCACGTCGTCGACGATGGCCACTTCTTCGAGGTCCACGGCGAGTACGCGCCGAACATGGTGATCGGCCTCGCGCGCATCGAGGGCCGCACCATCGGCGTGGTGGCCAACCAGCCCGCCCACCTCGCCGGCTGCCTCGACATCGGCGCGTCGATCAAGGGCGCCCGCTTCGTGCGCTTCTGCGACTGCTTCAACATCCCGCTGGTCACCTTCGTAGACGTCCCCGGCTTCCTCCCCGGCACCGACCAGGAGTACGGCGGGATCATCAAGCACGGCGCCAAGCTCCTCTACGCTTTTGTAGAAGCGACCGTCCCCAAGGTCACGGTGATCACCCGCAAGGCCTACGGCGGCGCCTACGACGTGATGGCCTCGAAGCACGTCCGCGCCGATCTCAACTACGCCTGGCCGACGGCGGAGATCGCGGTGATGGGCGCCGACGGCGCGGTGAGCATCGTCTACCGGGACGAGCTCGCGCGCGCCGACGACAAGCCCGCCGCCAGGGCCGCCTACGTCGCCGAGTACCGCGAGAAGTTCGCCACGCCGTACGCCGCCGCCGAGCTCGGCTACATCGACGAGGTGATCCGCCCGCGCGAGACCCGCGCCCGCCTGGCCAGCGCCCTCCGTATGCTGAGGAACAAGCGCCAGACGAACCCGCCGAAGAAGCACGGCAACATCCCGCTTTAGAAGTCGCGGCGTGACCGCAAGGAAGGCCGACCACGGACCGATCACCGGCTCGCGAGGCCCGTCAACGTCCGGGGCGTGAGCGCTTGGGTGGGGCGCGGGCCCGAGGAGGCGGCTCCAGAAGCCGCAGCAGCGCTTCGCCGGCCGAGCGCACCGCGGGCGTGTAGCCCAGCTCCTGCATCGTCTCGATGCCGGTGGCGAGGGCGAGGAGCAGGGTGCCCAGCGATGAGGGGGTGACGTCGTCGCGGATCCGGCCCGAGACCTGGGCGACCCGGGCCGCCTCGGTGAGGAGCGCCACCGCCTGGCCCTGCATGGTCGCGCGCTGCGCCAGGATCACCTGCGAGCGCGCCGCGGCGTCAAGGACATGGTGCAGCCGCACCGCGCCGGTGCGCGGCGGGTAGAGGCCGCCCTCCACCGCGTCGACGAAGAAGCGGATCACGCGCTGGAGATCAAGCGGCTCCCCCTCCCGCGCGATCATCAGGTGGTGCAGGGCACCGTTGAAGCGCCCCATCACCGCGGCGATCAGCTCATCGCGGTCCTGGAAGTGGACGTAGAAGGCGCCACGGGTCAGCCCCGCTCGCTCGCAGATCGAGTCGAGGCTGGGCGCGTCGAAGCCCTGCTCGCCGAACGCCAGCATCGCCGCGTCGATCAGCTGCAGGCGAGTCGCCTCCTTGGCCGCGTCGCGCGATCCGCCGGCCTTCGTATTTTTCCGCGCCATCGGACTTGACATACCAGTCCGTATGTCAATACTCAAGCAACATACGAACTCGTATGTGTAGAAAGGGAGCCGCCATGTCGTCCTGGTCGCTGTGGCTGAAGCACGCGGGCTCTCTCCTCCTGCCCACCCTCACGCTGCTCTTCGTCGCCACCGGGCCGCATGTCTGGTGGGCGAGCCTCCTCTGGCTCCCGCCCGTGGTGGCGGCGGTGCTCGCCGATCGGCACCCTCGCCCGAGCCGCGCGCAGCCCGGGCCGGACCTTCCTGCGGGCCGGTTCAACGCGATCCTCTACCTGGCGCAGCTGTGGAACCGCCGCTTCCGCGAGTACATGGCCGGGGAACTGCCGCGCCGCCGCCTCGGTCCGTTCGCACCGCCCGCCTGACAGATGCGGAGGCCGCGCCGCGCGAAGATCAGCTCTCGACGAAGGGCTTGAGCCGCCCGGCCTGCTTGATCGTGCGCAGCCGCGCCAGCGCCTTGGCCTCGATCTGCCGGATCCGCTCGCGGGTGACGCCGTAGAGCTTGCCGACCTCTTCCAGCGTGTGCTCGCTGCGCTCCCCGATCCCGAAGCGCATCCGGAGGATTTTCTCCTCGCGCGGGGTGAGCAGCGAGAGCGAGCGGCGGGTCTCGCGCGCCAGGTTCGACGCGATCGCCTCCTCCGACGGCGAGGGAGCGTCGGTGTTCTCGATGAAGTCGCCGAGCGTCGAGTCGCCCTCGTTGCCGATCGGCGTGTCGATCGAGATCGGCTCGCGCGCGATCCGCATCACCCGTTGCACCTTCTCCACCGGCAGCTCCATCGACACCGCCAGCTCCTCGATCGACGGCTCGCGCCCCAGCTCGCGCACCAGCTCGCGCGTCACCCGCTGGAGACGGTGGATGTGCTCGTTCATGTGCACCGGCACACGGATGGTGCGCGCCTGGTCGGCGATCGCGCGGGTGATCGCCTGCCGGATCCACCACGTCGCGTAGGTCGAGAGCTTGTATCCCCGACGGTAATCGAACTTCTCGATCCCCTTCATCAGGCCCATGTTCCCCTCCTGGATGAGGTCGAGGAACTGCAGCCCGTGGTTGGTGTACTTCTTGGCGATCGAGACGACCAGCCGCAGGTTGGCGCGGATCAGCTCGCTGCGCGCCTTCTCGGCCATCTTCTCGCCGACCACCATCTCCTCGTGCGCCTTGCGCTGCGCCGCGACGGTCTGCGACCCCGCGAGCGCCTGGGTGATGGTCCGCCGCGCCCGGACGATCGTCTCGTTGATCTCCTCGAGCTCGCCGCCGGTGATCCCGAGCCGGGTCGGCAACTTGCGCCGCTTCTCCGTCGACGCGCGGCTCTCGTGGAGCACCGTCCGCAGGTCGCGCGACGACATCCCCGCCCGGCGCTCGCAGTGGGCGATCTCCGCCTCGGCCGCCTCGACCTGCCGCATCTGGGTCTTCAGCCGCCGTACGATCCCGTGCACCACGCGCTTGTTCAGGCGCAGCTCGCACAGGTCGAGGAACAGCTCCTCGCGGCTCTTCTCGAGGCTGCCCCGGAGGCGCTGCCGCTCCGCGGTCGACAGCTTCTTGGTCGCCAGATCCTCCGTGATGCGATCGCTCTTGCGACGGTGACGGCGCACCACCTCGAGCCGCTTGGTGGTCTGCAGCGCGAGTCGCGCCTCGTCGAAAGAGGGATCGTCCTCGTCGACGTCGGAGAGCACGTCGCGGACGCGGATCTCGCGGCTGGTCAGCCGCTCGACGATCGCCTCCAGCTCCAGGACCGCCAGCGGGCTCGCCAGCGCGGCGCCGAGCACGCGCCGCTCGCCCTCCTCGATGCGCTTGGCGAGGACCAGCTCGCCCTCCCGCGTCAGGAGGGCGCTCCCGCCCATCTGCCGGAGGTAGGTCCGGAGCGCGTCCTGCGTCGGCGCGCTCGGCTCCTCGGCGGGCTCCTCGACCACCGTGACCGGCTCGGGCGCAACGGGCGCCACCTCCCGAATCGGCTTCGGCTTGGAACGGAGCATATCCACTCGACCACGTATCATGGAGCGTTGCCCTTTAACACGGCGCCGCCAGGAGTGGGAATTTTTGTCACACGCCGCGTTGCGAACCGGACGGGGCGGGGAGGCGTGGAGCCGACTCCCGCGAACCTCGGGCCTACCTCGGCCCAACCTCGGCCCAACCTCGGCCCTGACCTCGGCCCGCCGCGCGTTGCCCGGCGCGGCTCCCGGTGATAGGCTCAGGGTCGATGCGTCGTCCGCTGGCTGCTGCGCTTCTCCTCTCGCTCGGTGGCTGCACAGCGACGGTCCAGCCGCCGCGCGACACCGGGACCGCGCGGCTCTTCCGCGGCGAGCGCGTGATCGGCTATTACGTGAGCCCGCAGGCGTACCAGCACTACCTCCAGGCGCAGCTCGCCTCCCTCGACGGCAGGAGCCAGGACGCGGTCGACGAGCTCCGGCGCGCGCTCGCCTCGGACGGGCAGTCGGCCTACCTGCGCACGCGCCTGGCCGAGGAGCTGATGGCCCTCGGGCGGCTCGACGAGGCGCGCGACGAGCTCGACGGGGCGCTCCGCCTCGAGCCGAACTTCGCCGAAGCCCACGTCGACCTCGGGCGGATCCATCTCAAGCTCGGCGATCTCGCGGGCGCGGAGCAGTCGTTCCGGCGTGCCTTCGAGGCCGACCGGACCTGCGAGGACGCCTACCTGTCGCTCGCGGCACTCTACCGCGAGCGGGGTGACAGCAGCCGTGCCGATGGCGTCTATCGGACGCTGCTCGACCGCCATCCAGGCTCGGCGTCGGCGCACCTCCAGCTGGCGCGCGCCGCGGCCGGGCGCGGCGACCTCACGATGGCCGAGGCAGAGCTCCGCCGGGCGCTCGCGGCCGACGGCTCGCTCCCCGACGCGCGGCGCGAGCTCGGTGAGCTGCTCCACGCCGACGGGCGCAGCAGCGAGGCCGCGGTCGAGCTCAAGCTCGCCTACGAGCGCTCCGGACGCGACGTGAAGGTTGCGGCGCTGCTGGTCGCCGCATGGAACGCCTCCGGACGCGTCGACGCCGCCCAGACGCTACTCGATGCCCTGGAAGGCGGCGCGCGCACGCCGGATCGGCGGATCGCCATCGGATGGCTGTTCGTACAGCTCCACCAGGGCGCGCGCGCCCTGGCCCTCGCCGATGCACTGATCCGCGAGGCGAGAGGGGCCGATCTCCCGCAGGCGTGGCTGCTCCGCGGGGCGGCGCTCGGCGAGTCAGGTCAGTTCGAGCACGCGATCGCCGAGCTGCGGAAGATCCGCTCGGGCGCGCTCGAGTACCCGGCGGCGCAGCTCCGTCTCGGGCGGCTCCTCCGCGACGCGGGCCTCTTCGACCAGGCCGCCGCGAGCCTCGGCCGAGCACTCGCCGCGGCTCCGAAGCCGGAAGACCGCGACGCGCTCACCGAGGCGCTGGCCGGGGTCCACGAGCGCGCCGGCGATCGCCTGCTGGCGCGTCGCGTCCTCGAGACCGCTCTCCGGACGCACCCGGCGTCGGAGAGCCTGACCTTCGCGCTGGCCGGGCTGCTCGACCGAGGGGGCGACTGGGAGAAGGCGATCGAGGTGGCCCGCGCCGTCCTCAAGCGCACCCCCGAGAGCGCCGCGGCCCTGAACTTCATCGGCTACGTCTACGCGCGCAACCGGACCCACCTCTCCGAGGCGCAGCGGCTCCTCGAGCGCGCCTTCGCGCTCAAGCCAAGCTCGCCCGAGATCGCCGACAGCCTGGGCTGGTTGCACTTCCAGCTCGGCCGCACCGACGAGGCCGAGCGGCTCCTCGCCCGCGCCGAACGCCTCCGCCCCGACGATCCCGAGGTGCTGGCCCACCTCGGCGAGCTCTACCTCAAGCGCGATGATCGCGCCCGCGCCGTGACGATCTTCCGACGCGCCCTGGGCAACCGGCCCGATGAGCGGCTGCGCCACGCGGTCGAGGAGCGACTCCTCCTCCTCGAGAGTGGCCGCGTCGGCGCCCGCTAGATCGGTGGCCGTCGTGCGCCGCCTGCTGCCCCTCGTCGTCCTCCTCGCCGGCTGCCCGACGCCGCCGGTAGAGCGCCCCGGCCGGCCACCGACCGCCGCGCAGCTCCTCGATTCTTTACGCACTCGCACCAAGAAAGTTAGCACGATGCGCGCCGAGGCCAGGGTCGACTACCTCGAGGAGCGCGGCGACCGGATCAAGCTGACCATGACCTTCCTCATCGATCGACCGAGCGGCGGCCTGCGGATCGACGCCGAGAGCCCGCTCGGCGGCAGCGCTGCGAGCCTGGCCAGCGACGGCAAGACCTTCCAGCTCCTCGACGTGCGCAACAACCGCTTCCTGACCGGCGAGGCCACCGCCTGCAACCTCGCGCGCCTGCTCCGGGTGCGCCTCCGACCGGCCGACGTGATCGACGTGGTCACCGGCTCCGTCCCGCTGCTCGGCGAGCCCGCGGACGGCGGGGTGCGCTGGGATCCGGCGGACGGCGGCCACGAGGTGCTGGTCCTGCGCGGCGAGGGCGGCCTGGTGGAGACGATCCACCTCCTCCCCAAGAGCTGGGAGGCCGTCGCGGCGGAGGTCGTCGGACCCGCCGGGGCCGCGACGAGGGTCGTCTACCGCCTGGAGAACGACGACTTCGCCGGCGAGAACGGCCTGCGCTTCCCCACCCGCACCCAGATATTCGATCCCGGCAACAAGGCGGACGCCAGGCTCCGCTTCCGCTCGCGCGAGGTCAACGTCGTGCTCCCCGAGGGGGTCTTCCACCTCGACCCGCCCCCCGGTCTCGCGGTCGAAACGGTGAGTTGCGCCGAGTAGGTCGTGCAGGCAGCTACTCCGCGAAGTGGCAGGCGGCGCGGTGGGCGCCGTCGGCGGGCAGCACCCCGGCGACGGGGCGAAGGACCGGAGCGTCGGTGCGGCAGATCTCCGGACGCCCCTTCGCCGCGTAGAGCGGGCAACGCGGGTGAAAGGCGCAGCCGGGCGGCGGGTGCGACGGCGACGGGACATCCCCCTCGAGCAGGATCCGCTGCCGCCTGCGCGTGGGATCGGCCACCGGCACCGCCGAGAGGAGCGCCTCGGTGTAGGGGTGTCGCGGACGGCCGTAGAGCGCGCTCGCCGGCGCCTCCTCGACCACCCGCCCGAGGTACATCACCGCCACCCGATCGCACAGGTGCTCGACGATCTTCAGGTCGTGCGAGATGAACAGATAGGTGAGCTTCTCCTCGGCCTGCAGGTCGGCCAGGAGGTTCACCACCTGCGCCTGGATCGACACGTCGAGCGCGGAGATCGGCTCGTCGGCGACGATGAAGCGCGGCCGCACCGCGAGCGCCCGGGCGATCCCGATCCGCTGGCGCTGACCCCCCGAGAACTCGTGCGGATAGCGGCCCTGCGCTTCGGGCCGGAGGTGAACGCGCTCCAGCAGGCGCGCCACCTCGCGGCGCCGCTCGTCGCGGGTGGCGGCGAGGCGGTGGATGATCAGCGGCTCCTCGAGGATCTCCCCGACGGTCATCCGCGGGTTGAGCGAGGCGTAGGGATCCTGGAAGATCATCTGGGCGTGCTTGCGGAAGGCCCGCAGGGCGCGCGCCCCGAGGGCGGTGATCTCCACGCCGTCGATCGTCACCCGCCCGGCGGTCGGCTCGATCAGGCGCAGCACGGTGCGGCCGAGGGTCGACTTCCCGCACCCCGACTCGCCCACCAGGCCGAGCGTCTCGCCGCGACGGATCGTCAGCGACACGCCGTCGACCGCGCGCACCACCGGGCCGCCGCCGAAGAGGCCGCCGCCGCCGAAGTGGCGGGTCAGCGCCTCGACCCGGACCAATGGTGCAAGTGCATCATTTTGTGGTGCCGTCGCACCCTCGCCCGCGATCATCGCGCCGCCTCCACCGGGACATGGCAGCGCACCAGCCGATTCTCGACCAGCGTCCGCAGCTCCGGCGCCTCCTCGCGGCAGCGCGCCTCCACCCGATCGCAGCGATCCTGGAAGCGGCAGCCTCGGGGAAGCTGATCGAGCTGCGGCACCAGGCCGGGGATCTCGGCCAGCCGCCGCCTCCCGGTCGCCTCGCGCCGCTGACCCGCCGGGGCGAAGGCCGGCACCGAGCGCAGCAGGCCGGCGGTGTAGGGATGGTGCGGTTGCATAAATAATTCGGCGGCGGGGGCGCGCTCGACCACCTGCCCGGCGTACATCACCACCACCTCGTCGCAGGTCTCGGCCACCACGCCGAGGTCGTGGGTGATCAGCATCACCGCCATCCCGGTCTCGCGGCGCAGCCGGGTGAGGAGGTCGAGGATCTGCGCCTGGATCGTCACGTCGAGCGCGGTGGTCGGCTCGTCGGCGATCAGGAGCGACGGGCCGCAGGAGAGCGCCATCGCGATCATCACCCGCTGGCGCATGCCGCCCGACATCTGGTGCGGGTAGTCGTCCACCCGCCGCTCCGGGTCGGCGATCCCGACGCGCCGGAACAGCGCCACCGCCTCGGCCCGCGCCTCGCGCCGCGACATCCCGCGGTGCAGGCGCAGCGGCTCGCCCACCTGATCGCCGGTGGTGTAGACCGGGTTCAGCGAGGTCATCGGCTCCTGGAAGATCATCGCCATCCGGTCGCCGCGCAGCGCGCGCATCGATCTCTCGTCGAGGGCGAGCAGATCGCGGCCGTCGAAGAGGATCTTCCCGCCTGCGATCCGGCCGGGCGGCGAGCGCAAAAGGCGCATCACCGAGAGCGCGGTGACCGACTTCCCGCACCCCGACTCACCGACGATCCCCACCGCCTGCCCGGCGCCGATCTCGAACGACACCCCATCGACCGCCCGCACCGCCCCTCCCTCGGTGACAAACTCGGTGCAAAGGCCACGCACCGAGAGCAACGGATCCGGCTCAGCCACGCCGGGAATCTAGCACGGGGACAGGATCCCTCATTTGCAGTCGTCCCAGGGGCGACGGGCGCGCTTGTGCACGTCGACGGCGGGCTCCTTGGCCTCGTGGCCGGTGCCACGGAGCGTGCTGCCGGAGAAGAGGCGCGAGACCTTGCCGTCGCCCGTCGGTGGCAGACGCTTGCAAAGCTCGCCGCAGGTGGCGCGCTCGGTGCCGACCCGCTCGATCGCCTCGACCACCTCCCCGCACTCGCACTGGTACTCGTAGATCGGCATCGCGAAAGGCTAGATCCAGTCGAGCAGCTCGTCGAGGGCGTCGAAGGCGCGGAAGCCGGCGCCGTGGCCTTCGAGGTGCTTCGCGAGATGCGAGCCCCGCACCGCCGCCACCCGATCGGCGCGCCCGATCACGCAGCGATCGGAGTGGCCGTCACCGACGAAGAGCACCTCCGTTCCCGGACCGCTCGCGCGCGCCAGGTCGCACACCTTGCCCTTGCACACCGCGCAGCGATCGCACGCCAGATCGGCGTGCGGGAACGAGACGGAGATGCGATCGCCGCCGAACCGGGCGGTGCTGTAGTAGCGCCGCGCGAAGCGATCGAGCCGCGCGCCGAGGAGCGCCTCGATGTAGAAGTCGAAGCCTCCCGAGGCGAGCCACAGGTCGACTCCGCGCGCCGCCGCACCGTCGAGGAGGGCGTCGAGGCCCGGCCTGAGCTCCCCCGCTTCGCGCGCACCATCGAGCGCCTGCGCGCGGGTGGCCCGGCAGAGCGCCCACATCCGCCGCTGCGCCTCGGGCAGCGAGATCTCGTGCCGCACCCACTGGTCGTCGATCGCGCGCCACTCCGGCGGGGCGAAGCGCGCGCAAACGGCGTCCCCGATGTCGGCGTTGGTGACGGTGCCATCGAAGTCCAGGACCAGCACACGCGGCATCACACGCATGTACCCCAACGCGACAAGACGCGCTAATCTTCGCCCCAGGCACCTTCAGGAGCTGTCTGTCCATGGCCAAGAAACTCGCTCGTGAAATCTGGTTCGTCGGCGCCAAGCGCACCGCGTTCGGCGCGTTCGGCGGAGCCCTGAAGGATCACACCGCCACCGATCTCGCGGTGATCGCGTCGCAGGCGGCGCTCGCCCAGGCCGGCGCAAAAGCCGAGGACGTCGACGAGGTGATCTTCGGCAACGTCCAGCAGACCTCGGCCGACGCGATCTACCTCGCCCGCCATGTCGGCCTCCGCGCCGGGGTGCCGATCGCGGCGCCGGCTCTGACGGTGAATCGCCTGTGCGGCTCCGGCTTCCAGGCGGTGGTGAGCGCGGCGCAGCAGATCCTGCTTGGCGAGGCGGAGGTGGTGCTGGCGGGCGGGACGGAGGCCATGTCGATGGCGCCGCACGTGGTTCGCGGCGCGCGATTCGGGCTCGCCTTCGGGAAGCCGAACGCCCTCGGGGACACGCTGTGGGACGCGCTCACCGACTCCTACACCGGGATGCCGATGGCGATCACCGCCGAGAATCTCGCGGTGCAGTACGAACTCTCGCGCGGAGACATCGACGCCTACGCGCTGCGCTCGCAGCAGGCGTGGGCGCAGGCCAACGAGGCGGGGCGCTTCCGCGAGGAGATCGCGGCGGTCGAACTGAAAGGAAAAAAAGGAACGACGCAGTTTCTCGTCGACGAGCATCCGCGCCCGCAGACCACCGGCGAGGTGCTGGCCAAGCTCGCACCGGTGTTCAAAAAGGACGGCGTCGTCACCGCCGGCAACGCCTCGGGGATCAGCGACGGTGCGGCGGCCCTCCTGGTGTGCTCGCGCGAGGCGGGCGAGCGCCACGGCTGGAAGCCGCTCGGAAAGCTCGTCCAGTGGGGCGTCGCGGGCTGCGACCCGAAGGTGATGGGGATCGGCCCGGCGCCGGCGATCCGCCGGGCGATCGACCGCTCCGGAAACAAGCTCGGCGACTTCGATCTGGTCGAGGTCAACGAAGCCTTCTCCGCGCAGTACCTCGCCGTCGAGAAGGAGCTCGGCCTCGACCGCGCGCGCACCAACGTCGATGGTGGGGCGATCGCGCTCGGCCACCCGCTCGGCGCCTCGGGCGCGCGGATCATCATCCACCTCCTCTACGAGCTGCGCCGTCGAGGAGGCAAGCTCGGTCTCGGCTCGGCCTGCATCGGCGGCGGGCAGGGCATCGCAGTGATCGTCGAGGCCGCCTGAAATGGGAGAAGTGGCCGGAGAAGTAGCGGGCGAAAAGGTGGCCACAGCGACGGGCGACGGGCAGGGCGACGCGCGCGAGGACGACTTCATCTACGACTGGAACTCGGTCGAGAAGGTGGCGCCGCTCTCGCGCGGCAGAATCACCTTCTTCGACGAGACGCTGCGCGACGGGATCCAGTCCCCGTCGGTGACCGACCCGAAGATCGAGGACAAGCTGGCGATCGTCCTCTTGCTCGATCGGATCGGGGTCGATCACGTCGACATCGGGCTGCCGGGCGCCGGCCAGCGCGCCGTCGAGGATGTGACGTTTCTGGCCCGCGAGATCCGCGATCGCAAGCTCCGGATCAAGCCGGCCTGCGCCGCGCGCACCCACGTCAACGATATCCGGCCGATCGTCGAGATCTCGCAGAAGCTCGGCGTGGCGATCGAGGTGATGGCCTTCGTCGGCTCGTCGCCGATCCGCTTCTACGCCGAGGACTGGAGCCTCGCGCTCATCCTCCAGCGCTCCGCCGAGGCGATCGATCTCGCGGTCTCGGGCGGGCTGCCCTGCACCTACGTCACCGAGGACACCACGCGCTCGCGCCCCGAGGTGCTGGCGGCGCTCTTCCGGAACGCGATCGAGCACGGCGCAGAGAGACTCTGCCTGTGCGACACCGTCGGTCACGCCACCCCCGACGGGATCAGCAACCTGATTCGCTTCACCCGCGCGATCGTCCACGGGATGGGCGCCCGCGTGGGCATCGACTGGCACGGCCACAACGATCGCGGCCTCGGTCTGAGCAACTCCATCCAGGCGATCGAGGCGGGCGCCGATCGCTGCCACGGCACCGTGCTCGGCGTCGGCGAGCGGGTGGGCAACGCGGCGCTCGACCAGATCCTGATCAACCTCGCGCTCCTCGGCGAGCTCGGGGATCGCGATCTCACGTCGCTGGGCGAGTTGGTGCAGCTCACGTCGCGCGCCACGCACGTCGCGATCCCCCACAACTATCCCGTGTTCGGCAGCGACGCCTTCCGCACCGCCACCGGAGTGCACGCCGCGGCGATCATCAAGGCGGAGAAGAAGGGTCACGCCTGGCTGGCCGATCGCATCTACTCGGGTGTTCCGGCCGGCCGCTTCGGGCGCGAGCAGGAGATCGAGGTGGGCTTCATGTCCGGGGAGTCGAACGTCGTCTACTGGTTGCAAAAGCGGAACATCGCGCCCGAGCCGGGGCTGGTGAAGTTCCTCTTCGCGCACGCCAAGCAGAACGATCACCTGCTCCGCGAGAGCGAGCTCCGCGCGGCGATCGAGGAGTACCGCGGCGTGGTGTCCCAGGCGGTCCCCGGGCCGTCCCCCCAAACCACCGCAGACACGAATGGGCAGGTGCGATGAAGGACCAACGCAAGCACGAAACGATCGATCAGCTGAAGTTCAACGGCGTGAAGATCTTCTCCGCGACCATGGCGCAGGAGCGCGAGCGCCTCGGCGAGAAGGTGACGATGTGGCTCGACGGCCACCGGGAGGCGCGAGTGGTCGACAAGGTGGTCACGCAGTCGAGCGACGAGCAGTTCCACTGCCTGGCGATCACCCTGTTCTTCTGGGAAGAGCGGTAGGGAGCCAGCTACGGGATCTTGACGTGTCCCGGCTGCGACAGCTGCAGGATGACGTAGATCGCCAGGATCAGCCCCAGCATCACCAGCGAGAACAGCTCGTAGGGCACCCGGTCGAGCATCCCGCGCGTGGCGAAGAAGCGGCCGCGCGAGCGCTTGTGGACCCGCTTGACCACCCCCGCGGCGAACCCCGGCGGGGCGATCTCGTGGGGCAGCCCACCGACGGCGCCGAGCGCCTTCTCGAAGTCGGCGTACTCGCGCCGGCAGACGATGCACGAGCGGAGGTGCTCCTCGAGGCGCGCGGTGTCGTCGGGGCCGAGATCCTCGTCCCAGTAGGACGAGAACAGCTCGCTCGCCTGCGCATGGTCCACGTCGCTCATCGTAATATCACCCGCCACGCTTGGCCAGATAGTCCTTGAGCGCCATCCGCGCCCGGTGGAGCCGCGACTTCACGGTCCCCTCCGCGAGCCCGGTGATCGCGGTGATCTCCTGGTACGAGAGGTCCTCCACGTCGCGCAGCACCACCAGCACCCGGTGATCCTCGTCGAGCAGCGCGATCGCCTCCTGCACCAGCTTCTCCATCTGCAGCCCCTCCAGCACCTTCTCCGGCCCGTCGAGGTGCGGGGTCAGCGCGCTCGGCTGCGCGCCCTGCAGCTCGCGCTCGGCCGCCTCGTCCAGCTCGCCGGTGGTCTTGTAGCTGCGCCGCCCGAGGTACTTCATCCGATTCTTGCAGTGATTGGCGGCGATCCGGTAGAGCCAGGTCGAGAGCTTCGAGTCGCCACGGAAGCCGTCGATCGACTTGAAGACGGTGACGAACACCTCCTGGGCGATGTCCTCCGCCTCCTCGCGGCTCCCGATCATCCGGAACACGAGGTTCCACACCTTGTGCTGGTAGAGGCGCACCACCTCCTGGAAGGCGCGCTCCTCGCGTTGCTGGAGACGGCGAATGAGCAGCCGCTCGCGGATCATGGTCATGCCGAGCGGATCGGGCGAGGCGCCCATGGCACTTGGACCCTTCAGATCGGAAAGGGTTCCATCCTATCAGGACAAGGGACCCTGAGAGGGTCCCTTTGACCCCCCGCGACGAGCGACACCAGGCGAAGCCCGCCGTCGCTCACGCGCTGGTAGAAAGGGACCCTGAGAGGGTCCCTTTGACCCCCCGCGACGAGCGACACCAGGCGAAGCCCGCCGTCGCTCACGCGCTGGTAGAAAGGGACCATCACGCGCTACTACAGAAAGACGCGTAGGCCGAGGTTCAGGAGCGCCTCGTTGCCGCCGTTCACCTTCTGGCGGTAGCCGAGGTCGATGCCGAAGCTCTTGCCCATGTAGCCGATGCCGAGGGAGAGGAAGCTGCCCGGCATTCCGGTGTCGTGGGCGAAGCCGGCGCGGATCGGGACCACCCCGCCGGCGAGGTACTCGAGGCCGCCGCTGATCTTCGCGGTGGTGCGCCGGTCGCCCTGCACGCGGTTGCCCTTCTCGTCGGTGGTGCCGGGCTGGCGGTACTTGTCGAAGTCGATCCGCGCGTCGGTGGTGATGACGAAGCTCGCGCCCATCATGTAGCCGAGCCCGATGCCGAGGCCGATCGGGACCTCCACCGAGTGGAGCGGGATGAAGTTGTGGCCCGAGACGCCGATGTGGAAGGAGTCGCCGAGGCGCAGCATCACGCCGGCATCCATGGTGAAGCCCTTCGAGTCGGCGGCGTTGGTGCTGTCGAGGACCAGCGTCTTTTGCGGCGCGGGCATCCCCTTCTCGACCTCCATGTTGGCGCCCGGGTTCGCCACCTCGGTGGTCACGTTGCTGTACTTCGACGTCAGCCCGATCGAGAAGCGCTCGCCGAGCGGGAGGGCCAGCGCCACGCCGGTCTCGTTACCCTGGCGGGCCGCCTGGGTGGGGCCGCCCTCGCCGCCGTAGGTGAACTTCGGGGTGCTGCTGGTGAACTGGTAGTAGAGCCCCATCGCCAGGCGGCTGTTGGTCACCGAGTCGGTGATCCCGAGGTGGATGCTGCTGCCGAGGTTCTGGATGTTGAAGCCGTACATCGCCTCCATCGAGTACTGGCGGATCGCTACCATCCCTGCGGGGTTGAGCAGCGGTCCGAGCGAGCCGGTGGCGATCGCGCGTCCCGAGCCGCCCATCGCCAGACCGCGCGGCGTCTGCACGTCGTCGATCGCGAAGGCGCGCCCGACGGTGGAGGCGAGGATCAGCCCGATCAGGATCAGGGAGAGGCGGCGCGGTGTGAGGGGAGGGGTCAAGGTCGGTGGGCCGGTCTGCAATGTAGCAAACGCCGATCGGGTGTCCACAATTTCACCCCGCGGTCGGAAAGCGGAGCTGGTCAGCGAAGGAGTGGAAGCCCTGACAGCCGATCACCAGGTGATCGAGCAGCGGGACGCCGACCAGCTCGCCCGCAGCGCGCAGGCGATGGGTGAGGTCGAGGTCCGCCGGGCTCGGGGCCGGATCGCCGCTCGGGTGGTTGTGGGCGACGATGGCCGCCGCGGCG
This sequence comes from Myxococcales bacterium, assembly GCA_009692555.1. Lineage (GTDB taxonomy): Bacteria > Myxococcota_A > Polyangia > Palsa-1104 > SHYY01 > SHYY01. The sequence goes on along the minus strand of SHYY01000004.1, from coordinate 56,899 downwards.
CCCTCGCGAAGGAGGCGTCGGAACACGTCGCGCGTCGAGACGTGCACCGCGTTCAGGGAGCCCCGCGCAGCGACGAAGCGGGTGATCTGGCGATGGCGCGAGTCGAGGCCGATGACATGCAGCTCCTCCTGCTCGAGCAGCGTCATGTCGCGGAAGCGCGCCACCCCGTCGGCGGGCGTACGCAGCGGGGCGCCGAGATCTTCGCTCGCGCCCTGGGCGCGCCGCCCGAGCTCGAGCGCGGCGAGGAGCTGGCAGGCCCGCGCCACCCCGACCCCGGGCAGGAGGAGCAGCTCGCCCAGCACCGCGCGATGGATCCCGCGGGCGCCGCCGAGCCCCCGCACCACCGTCGCTGCGCATCCGAGATCGCCGCCGATCACGAGCGCCACCAGCTCGACGTCGGAGAGCGCCTCGCGGCCCGCCTGGAGGAGTCGCTCGCGCGGCCGTTCGCTCTCGGGGAGGTGCTTGATCGAGACGGCCATCCGCGTCCCCGAAGCACGCACCGTGCCGTCGGAAAAGCGTGGAGATCCGTGCCGTGGAACGGCCGTGTTGTCCGGCAGGCGGACAGCTGTCCGGCAGCCGGACGCCGGCGTCTGGTGTATGAAGGAGTCGATGCGCGCCCTGCTCGCGATCGTGCTCCTCGCCGTTCCGGTGGGCATGGTGCGCGTGCCGGCGGGCAGCTCGCGCATCGGCAGCGACGCGGACGAGGCGGACGAGCGGCCCGCGCACCTGGTCACGCTGCGGGCCTTCGATCTCGATGGCGACGAGGTGACGGTGGCGCAGTACCGGCTCTGCGTGGCCGCGCGCGCGTGCGCCGCCCCGAGGCGGGCGGTGGGCGCTCCCGACGAGCCGGTCACCTTCGTGAGCTGGCGCGACGCCGACGCCTACTGCCGCCACGCCGGCAAGCGGCTCCCCACCGAGGCCGAGTGGGAGCGTGCGGCGCGGGGCGGCGACGGCCGCCGCTTCCCGTGGGGCGACGCCCCCGAGTGCGCGCGGGCCAACTTCGGCAACTACCAGGGCGAGGGGCGCTGCCCGAACAACCCGGGGCGCCCGGTCGCCGTCGGAAGCTACCCGTCGGGCGCCTCCCCGTTCGGCGCGCGCGACCTCGCCGGCAACGTCTGGGAGTGGGTCGCCGATGTCTATCGTCCGAGCTACCGCGCCGGCAAGAGGGGGCGGGTGGCTCCCGCGGCCAGCGGGCGGCGCGTGGTGCGCGGTGGCGCCTGCTGCTCGATGTTCGGCCTCCCGCGCTCCGCCAACCGCCTTGCCTTCCCTCCCGACTACAGCGACGACGACATCGGCTTCCGCTGCGCCGGCGACGTCCACTCCCCGCACTAGACTGGACCGGGCAAGGGCTGCTTTGCCACCTGCGCCGCGTTGAAGAGGCGCGCGGTCGCTGTCCGCGCGGCGAAAAAGAGCTTGACGGGCGGTGCGCCAGGACCTATTTCCACTTGGCGGATAATGAAAATCGAATTCAAAATCACGGGAACCCCCGTCCCGGCGTGGCTGCCGACGCTGGGCGCGGCGATCGCGGCGGTGGCGCTCCGCCTCCTGGCCCTCCCGCGCGCGCTCGACACCACCGATGCGGTGAACTTCGCCCTCGCGCTCGATCGCTTCGATCTCACGCTCCACCAGCCGCACTTCCCCGGCTACCCGCTCTACGTTCTCGCCGCGCGCGCCTGCGCCCACGTCGCCGAGCCGGCGGTCGCCCTCGCCCTGCCCGGCGTCCTCGGCGCCGTGCTGCTCATCTTCGCGATCCGGCGCGCCGTCGCCGGACGGGCGGGCGAGCGCGCCGGGGTGATCGCTGCCTGGCTGGTCGCGGTCGCGCCGCCGCTGGTCGAAGTGGGCGCGCTCCCGGGCTCCGACGGACTCGCCCTCGCCCTCGCGGGATGCGCCTTCGCCGCCGCGCTGGTGGGGAGCGAGCCTGGGGCCGCGCACCCGCGCCTCACCCGGATGTTCGCCGGCGCGCTCCTCGGCCTCGCCCTCGGCGCGAGGCCCTCCTACCTGCCCCTCGCCCCATCGCTGCTGCTGTTCTCCGCCGTCCTCTCGGGCGACCACCGCGGACCGGCGTACGCCCTGGCCGGCATGGCCGCCGCCGTCGTGGCCTGGCTCCTCCCGCTCTCGGTCCTGGTCGGCGCGCGCTCGCTGATCGCCGTCGGTGAAGCCCACGTCGCGGGCCACTTCACGACCTGGGGCGGTTCGATCGCCTCTTCGTCCGAGGGACTCGCCGTCCGCGCCCTCCATCTCGTCGCCCACGCAGCCGCCGGTCTGCTCGGTGCGATGGCTCTCGCCCTGCTGGTGCAGCGCGCAACCCCCGTCGGAGATCGTCTCTCCCGCCGCGTCGCCGTCGCCGTCGCCCTCGCCGCCGCACCCTACGCCCTGTGGGTCTGGCTGGCGCAGAACGTCGACCGCACCCGCCACGCCGCGCCGCTCGCCCTCCTGCTCTGCGGGGCCCTCGCGATCGGCCTCTGCCCTCGCGGCGCCGTCCGCCCCCTCCGTCGCTGGGCGCCGCGCGCGGCGGTCGCCCTCACGCTCACCCACGCGCTCGCCGCCGCGGTTGCTGCGTCGCAGCAAGCCCCCTGGCGCCGCGACGCGATCGCCTGGATCGAGGGGCGTTTCGGCCTCGATCGCGTGCTCCTGGTAGGCACCCACCTGCCGCGCGTCGCCGCCTTCTACCAGCCGGCGCTGCGCACCGACCGCGCCCTCGACGGCGCCGATGTGGCCCGCATCGCCGCCGCCCTCGGCGACGGCATCACGGTCGTCGCCAGCTCCGAGATCCCCGACCTCGCGCGCCCCGATCTCGACCTCGATCCCCTGGTCCGCTTCGGCGACGCCACCCTCTACGCCGCCCACGCCCGGCGAGGCGGACCATGACCCGCCGCGCCCTTCTGCTCGCCGCGCTGCTCGCCGCCTGCTCCTCGAACCGCGGCAACGGTCAGCTCCCGTTTGTCCAGCCCTCGTCGCCAGGCGAGCCCACGCTCACCATCACCGTCACGGAACGCGGCAACCTCACCAGGCCCTGCCTGCTCATCGACCTCGGCGCGACGGTCGAATGGCACAACCCGACCGGGCGCCCCTTCAACGTCACCAGCGCCTCCGTCCGCGGCGCCCCGCCCGAGCTGTTCTCGCCGAACCTCGTCGGCAGCGCGGTCCGCTGGCGCCACACGTTCCAGCGCGGAGGCCGGGTCGACTACTTCAACCAGGGAGCCGGCGGTGGCGCGATCGATCCCTACTACGGCACCCGCATCGCCGGCGGCGGCAGCACCGGCGGCCAGGGGACGATCTGCGTCGGCGGGGGCTGCGACGCGCTGTGCTGCAACAAGGGCGAGCCCCGGAAGTGCCCGGGGAGCCTCTGCGTGGTCGTCGACGACCCGGAGGTCGGATTTGGATTCTGCGGCGCGGGTGCCACCTCGATCCCCGATGCCGCTGTTCACGACTGAACACCCAAGGAGAAGTTCCCATGCGTTTCCTGCTCGTCCCGAAGGTCGCCACCCTCGCCGCTCTCGTCGCTGGCTGCAGCGGCCAGCCCGCCGCCGTGACCGATCGCTACGTCGCCTTCGATCCGGCGCTCGTCGCGACCACCCAGGCGAAGGTGAAGGTGCTCGACGATTTCCGCACCACGCTCGAGGCGAAGGACTTCGCCGCGATCGATGCGGCGTACAAGAAGGGATTCCAGGCCGAGCTCAAGGCGCTGGTCGCCGCACATGCCTATGTCAGCGACGGTGCGCAGCTCGGCGCGAACCTCGACAAGCAGGTGATCGACGCGATCGCGATGGGGGCGGGATCGCCGGACGTGAAGATCAAGGAGGCCGCCGAGGAGCTGGTGCAGACGATCGTCTACCGCTTCACCTTCGAGACCATCCACGGCGAGCAGCAGAGGAGCACCCGCGAGGGCTGGGACCGCGCCTTCGCCTTCTATGGTCGGTCGGCCGATGGACTGACCGTGAGCGGCATCGCCGCCAAGGCGCAAAAGCGCGACGCCGAGTTCGCCACGAAGAAGAACGACACCGTCTTCCGCGCGCTGATCGAGGGGCGCAACGCGCTCGCGGCGGGCGACGCCGGCACCACCGCCGCGCAGGCCGCCACCGTCGACAAGGCGCTCACCGAGTTCTTCGGTCTCCAGGCGCGCCACGAGTTCGGCGAGGCCGCTGAAGCGGTGGAAAAGAACCTCCCCGACGAGGCGGTAGAACCCTACGCGGTCGGCAAGGGCGTGATCGCCCTCCTGCGCGACTGGATCAAGACCCAGCCCGGCGGCGCCGCGACCCTCGCCACGATCGACGCCGAGCTGGCCAAGGGCGACCCCCAGAAGCCCGCGACGATGAAGGACGTGAAGTTCACGATCCTCGTCACCGCGATCGACACCACCTTCGGCTTCAAGTTCTGAGCGTGCGCCTCGTCGCTGCGTGCCTGCTGCTGTGCGCCATCCCCGCCTGGGCCGACGGTGACGCAGGTGCGCGCGCGGACGGCGGCGCGGCGCAGGGGGAGGTGCCGCCCGCGGAGCAGCCGCCACCGCGCGCCCCGCTCGGGGTGCCGAGGGTGATGGCCACTCCGCGCGCGAGCGGCGGCCCGGTGATCGAGCTGCCACCCGAGGACGGAGGTCCCGCGCCTCCGAAGGGCACCGCCGCGTCGCCGGGTGCATCGTCGGAAGTGAGTCGCACATCGATCTTCTCCGACCTGAAGAGCAAGGCCGAGGCGATCATCAACCGCACCGTCCTCGGCGGCTACGGCGAGTTCGCGTTCGTGAAGCGACAGGGCGAGGACTCCTATTTCGAGGCGCGGCGGGTGGTCGCTTTCCTCCACGCGCCGATCCACGAGCGCATCTCTTTCACCACCGAGATCGAGTTCGAGCACGGCGGCTCACCGCTGAAACGCGACGGTGCGCTTGGCGCGGGCGAGGTGCAGCTCGAGTTCGCCGCGGTCGACCTCAAGTTCTTCGATCAGTTCATCCTGCGCGGCGGGATCATCCTGGTCCCGTTCGGCCGCTTCAACATCAACCACGACGCGCCGACGCAGGATCTCACCGATCGCCCGCTGGTCCTCACCTACCTCATCCCGTCGACCTGGTTCGAGGCGGGCGCGGGGCTGCTCGGCAAGCAGAAGCTCCCCGGCGGCGTCGACCTCACCTGGGAGGCCTACGTGGTCAACGGCTTCGACGCGAAGATCAGGGACGGCCTCGGCTACCGCGCGGCGCGCGGCTCGAAGCTGCAGGACAACAACGACGACAAGGCCGTGGTCGGGCGCCTCGGCTTCTACTTCTTCGGACCGATCGGCCGCCGCACCGTGCAGATCGACCTTGGCGTCTCGGGCTACACCGGCGCCTACGATCGCCGCGGAAATCGCGCCAACCTCGTCGGTGGCGACCTCGCGCTGCACGTCGCGGGCTTCGAGCTCATCGCGGAATACGTGCGCGGCTTCAACGACCCCGGCTTCGACGACGACTACCCGATCTCGACGCGCGAGGCGGTGCCGACCGCGCTGCAGGGGCTGTTCGTCGAGGCCCACTACCACGTCATGCCGAACGCGCTCCGGCGCCGCCTGCCGTCCTGGCTGCGAGAGTCGGTCTTCACCCTCGCTGCGCGCTACGACCTCATCGACACGGATAGGAACATCAAGAGCAGCGGCGACCGCCAACGCGTCACCTTCGGCCTCAACTACCGCTTCATCGAGGCCGTCGTCTGGAAGCACGAATTGCAGCTCGATCACGTCGGTGGCGCGCAGAACCCGTTCGCAAAGCCCGACCTCGGCTACGTCACGTCGCTGGCCTTCCTGTACTGAAGCGGCGGCCTTTTCAGCGAGGCCTATCGATAGCCGGCTTCGCTCTGATGCCGGATCGCCAGCACCATCACGACGTCGTCGCTTTCCAGCCAGGCGTAGCGGGCCACGTATCCGGTCTTGCCGCGCGAGATCACCAGTTCGCGCAGATCGTCATCGACGGGGCGCCCGATCAGCGGGTGATGGGCGAGGAGGCTCACCGCCTCTTCCATCGCGTCGATCGATGCGACGGCGAACTCCCGGTCCGCGACGGCGGCGAAGTCGAACAGGAGTTCCAGATCGGCCAGGCCGCGCTCGGAGTAGACTACCCGCGCCACGGTTTGGCCTTGGGGCGCGTCGCTCTCTTGCCGTTCACACGCGATCGGATGTAGGCGTGCACGGCGGCGGCGGGATGCGCCAGGCCGGTGCGGAACGCCTCCTCGCGCGCCGCCAATGCGTCGGCGTGGAAGGCTCGACGCAGCTCAGCCCGCCGGGTCTCCTCCTCGACCGCGCGGACCATGAATGCGTGCATCGACTGCCCGCTGCCTTCGACGACCGCGGCGATCCGTTGCTTCAGCTCGGCGGGCAGCTTGAGGGTGGTGACCGGCATCGACGGCTCCGTGTGGGTGATACTACCAAGGTAACACCAGGCCGACGCGCGTCAATCGATGGCTAGACTAGGCCGTCACGCTCTGGGACTCGATCAACTGGCGGTCGGAGCGGAAGCCTGCGTAGTCGCGCGGTCGGAGCGCGCCGGCGAGCACCTGACGCGCCGCATGGAGCCCCATCTCCATCGCGATGTCCATGAAAATATAGCGGAAAGTTCCCTGTCGGCCGCACGAGGCGAGGTTGCCCGCGCGCTCGACGTGGGCGAACAGCGCAAGCTGGTGCGCGCCGTAGCCGAGGGTGTAGATCGGGTAGCCCTCGGCGACGAAGGTGGAGAAGCAGCCGCGGGTGTCGGCGGCGATCCCGGGGAAGCCGAGGCGCCCGAGATCGTCGGTGCAGCGCGCGAGGAGCGAGGCGTCGGCGGCGCGCCACACCGCGTCGTCGACGTCGCACGGGATCTCGAGCATCAGCGAGGTCTTCCCCGGCGGGGCCATCTCCGGACTGCGGTGGCGCGGCTCCTGGATCCGCGTCGCGAGGTAGCGCGGCTCGGAGACGTACATCCAGGTGTTCTCCGAGACCGCCGGGCGATCGAGCATCAGGTTCAGGAAGCGCACCGCGCGGTAGCGGAGAGCTTCGGCGTGGCGCTCGACTTCGCCGTCGCCGGGAGCGAGCCAGCGGGCCAAAAGCGGCAGCGATACCGTCGAGATCACGAAGTCGCAATCGAGGCCGCGCTCGCGCCCGCCTTCGTCTCGCCAGCGCACCGCGCGCACCTGTCCGCGACGGTCGCGGTCGAGGCCGGTCACCGTCGCGCCGAGGGTCACCGTCGCGCCGAGGCGGCGGATCTCCTCGCCCATCGCCTCGAAGATCTGGCCGATGCCGAGGCGCGGGTAGAAGTAGCCGCGCGCGTAGCTGCGCGGGCGACCGCCGCGGCGCACCCGGAGGAGCCGCAGGAGCGCGTCGCCGAGGTCGAGGAGCGAGATCCGCTCGCTCGCCCAGTCGGCCGAGAGCTGCGACGGCGGGAGGCCCCAGAGCTTCTCGGTGTAGGGGCCGAAGAAGAGGTCGTAGAGGTGGCTGCCGAAGCGCGCCACCACCCAGTCCTCGAACGAGGCGTCGGCGCCCGGGGCGACCCGCTGTCCGAGGCGCGCGCGGGCATAACTCGCCACCGCGCGCACCGCCTCCACCGAGGCGAGATTGCGCGCCAGATCGGCGGCGTCGAGCGGGTAGCGGTAGCGGCGATCGCCGTGCAGGATCACGCTGCGACGGGTGCGCGAGAGCAGCTCCTCGCCGAGCAGCCCGCGCACCCTGTCGACCAGCTCACCGCTGCGCGAGATGAAGCGATGGCCACCGAGGTCGAAGCGATAGCCATCGCGCTCGTGGGTCGCGCACAGCCCGCCGAGCCGCGGCTCGCGCTCCAGCACCGTCACCTCGCAGCCCGCCGCCGCCAGCTCCCACGCCGCGGTCATCCCGCACGCCCCGCCCCCCAGCACCGCCACCCGCGGCTTCTTGAAATCGAAAATCATTATCACACTTCTAGCAGTCCCTCCCCGAGGCTGTCAACGCCCTACGGCGCCCCGGGCAACGGCAACGGCAACGGCAACGGCAACGGCAACGTGGTGATCGACAAGACGAACAGCAGCGACCCGGGGTGGCTGCACCCCCTGCTCAACGGGTGCGATCCAAAGTGCTCGGTGGGCGCGCTGCCGCGCCACCTCTGGTTCTTCGGTTGCTCCCGCTCTGCCGTTGCCGTTGCCGTTGCCGTCGCCGTCGCCGTCGCCGTCGCCGTCGCCGAGGGGGCGGGCGGCCGGTCTCGGCGGAGATACTTTTTCATGGGCAGCGGTGGCGGTGGTGGCGGGGGCTACGGTCTTCAGTTGTCGCCGAAAAACCTCGCCGCGGGACTGCATCTACGCTATCTGACCGGTATCCTCGACAGTTCTCTCCTCGACTTCGCCATCAAGTCCCAGAGCAGTCGATTTCAGCACGGCTGGTATGCATACAATCAGCAATACATTCAAGATGTTGCCGTGGTAATTCCCCGGCTTGACGTCGCCTCCGGCAGAAAGATCCATGCTCAAGTTATGGATCTGGCGGAGCAGGCGAGGGCCGCCAGTTGCGGGTTGGTCGGTGCGGTTGGGGAGCGCGAGAGGGAGAAGTGGCTGCGTGCACTTGAAGCGGCAGAGACCACGCTCGATGAGGCGGTCTTCGAATTGTACGATGCGACGCCGGACGAGCGGGCCCTGGCGGCCTCGTACCGGCCTGCTCCTGCGAGCGAGGACGGACACGCTCCCGAGCAGACCGAGTTTGACGCGTGAGAAGCAGGGAGCCCGCCGCGGCGACCGCGTGGGAACGCGGGTCGCGGGTCTTGGTCCCACCCGAAGACGCGGCCCGCTGATATCAGCCGACTTCGTCGGGCTTGGCGGCGAGCGCGGCAGCGGGGGTGGCCCCGGCGGTCCCATCGGGGCGCGGGCGGTTCCGTCCCCCACGCCTTCGGCGACGCCTCTTGCGCGGCTCCTCGCCCGGGCTGACCGCGGCCTCGTCGGTGTCTCCGCTCTCGTCCCCGTCCTGAGCCGAAAGCAGGCCGCCCTGCGAAGCGTCCTGCGCCATCTTGCGCCAGCTTGCGGCGTCGCCCTCCTGCGCCGTTCCGGGGCGCGCGGGCGCGAGCAGCTCGTAGACGTCGAGCGCCTCCTGGAAGTAGTCGCGCCGGACCAGCGTCAGCGGCTTTCCGCGCCGCCGCTTCGAGGGTGCGATCCGTCGCTGCGAGAGCAGGATCTGACGCACGCGCTCACTGTCGCGCCGCGAGACCCGCATCCGTTCGAGCAGCGGCCGGATGCGGTCCTCGATCACCTGCCCGATATCGCGGATTCGCCCCTGGCCCTGCCCGGGGCCCTCCGCCTCCTCGAGCACCTCCATGCCGACGAACGGCCCGAGCAGCGCACACAGGAGCACAGCGTTCGACGGCATGAAGTCCCGCCGTCGCATTCGCACATCGATGCGGTCGAGGGTCTGCCACCACCAGCGGGCCGAAGGAGAGTCGCCACCCTCGGCGGCGACGAGCGCTGCCAGCTCCGGCATGAGCAGCTCGAGGATGCCGGTCTCGCGCAAAAGCTCCATCGAGCGCCGCCCCGCGCCGCCACGCAGGAGACGGTAGACCTCCTCCAGCACCCTCGGGGCGGGGCACTTCGGGATCTCCACCTTGTGCACCATGATCGCCTGCCAGGCCGCCGGCTCGACCTGAAAGTCGAGGCGCGCCGCGAACTTGACCGCGCGAAGGATGCGCACCGGGTCCTCGCGGAAGCGGATGTCCGGGTCGCCGATGGTGCGCACGGTGCGGCTGGCGAGGTCGGTCAGGCCGCCGACGTAATCGATCACCTGGTCGGCATCGAGGTCGTAGAACAGGCCGTTGATGGTGAAGTCGCGGCGCCTCGCATCCTCCTCGGCGTTGCCGAAGACGTTGTCGCGCCGGATCAGCAGATCCTCGCTGGTGGGCAGGGCATCATCCCCCTCCCCACCGTCGCTGTCGACCTCGCGCGGGTTGGCGCGGAAGGTGGCGGTCTCGATGATCTTCTGGCCGAAGAAGATGTGCGCGAGGCGGAAGCGGCGGCCGATGATCCGGCAGTTGCGGAAGAGATCCTTGATCTGCGGCGGGGTCGCGCTGGTGGCGATATCGAAGTCCTTCGGGGTGCGCTCGAGGAGCAGGTCGCGCACGCAGCCACCGACGAAGTAGGCCTGGTGCTTGGCGCGAACCAGACGCCGGATCACCTTCTGGGCGTCGGCGTCGATCAGTTCTTGATGGATCGGCATCGAAATGCTCTCTGGTTAACACACCGCGACGATCGCGGCAAACAAACGGGGTGCCTTGAGGCTGCTGCAGGACGCGCTGGAACGGGAGCTGTCGGTGCCGGAGACCCCGGCGCGGATCGTCTCGCTCGTTCCGTCGCTGACCGAGCTGCTGTTCGACCTCGGGGCGGGCCCGCGCGTGGTCGCGGTGTCGCGCTACTGCAGCGAGCCGGCGGGCCAGCTGGACGCCCTCCCGAGGGTGGGCGGGCAGAAGGATCCCGAGGTGGCGCGGATCATCGCGCTCGCGCCCGATCTGGTCCTGGCGGTGAAGGAGGAGAACCATCGCCGCGACGTGGACGCGCTCGAGGCGGCGGGGATCGCGGTGTACGTGGCCGATGTGCGGACCCTCGAGGACGCGGTCGCCCTGATCGGCGAGATCGGCGATCTGGTCGACGGGGAGCCGGCGCGCTGTGACGCGCTCAGGGAGCGGGTGCGGGCCGGGATCGCGGTGGCGAGGCTGAGCGCGGCGGGGCGGCGGCCGGTGCGCGTGTTCTGCCCGGTGTGGCGCGACCCGTGGATGGCCTGCTCCACCGACACGTTCATGCACGAGGTGCTGGCCGTGTGCGGCGCGATCCCGGTGCTGGCGGGCAACCCGGCGCATCGCTACCCGAAGGTCACGCTCGAGCAGGTTCGCGCGGCGCGCCCCGAGGCGATCCTGCTGCCCGACGAACCCTACGCGTTCGGACCGGCCGACGTCGCCGAGCTTGCGGCGATCGCGCCCGCCGAGGTGGTCGATGGCAAGGTGTTGCAGTGGTACGGGGGGCGCACCGCGGGGATCGCCGCCCTCGCGGATGCCGTCGCGCGACTGGCTCCCTATTCGACCAGGCAGGTTCCGTCGACGCAGAAGTCGAAGCCGCGCGACGGGTAGTAGTAGAGCCACGCGAAGCACATCTCGGCGAGGGCGCTCTCGCCGAAGCCGACTTCCTTGTCCGTGGGATTGTCAGTAGAACAGGAGACGATTCAGGTTCTCGCGCTCCCAGCGGCGGGCCCGATCGAAGTACTCGAAGGCCGCCTCCTCCTCGAGGAAGGAGGGCGTGTGGAACTGGCGGCGCCCGCCCACCACCGGGATGTCGTGCTTCTGGTGCAGCATCTCGTGGTAGACGATCCACTCGACGAAGTAGCGCGGCACGAAGTCGCGGTCCAGCGACGGGTGGATGCGGATCAGCCGGTCCTCGACGGAGTAGGAGCCCATCTTGATCGAGTTGCGGCGGCGGCGGCGGCCCCCGTCGGGCGTGCGGATGCCCCAGGTGATGCGGGCCTCGATCCGGCGCCGGAAGTAGCGCGCGTTCAGGTCGCCGTAGAGCTGGTGGAGGTCGTGGACCTCGCCGCTGGTCTCGAGCGTGATGGCGGGCGTCTTCGGCCGGCGGGCGCGGCGGATGTCGTCCTGGTGGACATCGATGTAGCGGCCGAGCGCGTCGGAGGCATGGCGGTCGTTCTCGCCGACGTAGCGGCCGAGCGCGCGCACCACGACGTGGTCCGCCTCCAGGAACATGTGGTGGAGGCGGAGGCGGAAGAGCCCCTTCTCGCGCTTCACCGAGATCATCGTGAAGCTGTTGTCGGTGACCGCGAGGGCGAGGCGGCGGCCCGGGAGGTGGGCGCCGATACGCCTCTCCAGGCGCTGCCTTGCGATCTCGGTGGGATCGGCGCTGCGCTGCACGGCGGGCCGGTCGCGGTCGAGCGTGCGCGCGACGCGAAGCGCGGGACGTGCTCCCACGGTGGCGAGAGAGTGCTCGCGCGCCACCCTCGGGAGGGCGCCTGCGCGGCGGTCCACGGCGCCCACGCGGCGATCCGCGGTGCCTAACTCGGCATAATGGTACGAGGTCTGCTCAGCCGGCTTCACTCACACCTCCAGTGTATGAATCGCCATTGATTACAGTGGCTTCCCTGGCATCGGGAAGCTGCACAATAGGCGCTGATTATACCTGGGCGCCCTCCGAACGCAACTTATCCACAAGCCGCGGCGGCTGGCGCTCCTACGGCCCAAGGCCGACCCACTCTTCGCCCTGCTCGCCGATCTCCTTCTTCCAGATCGGCACCTCGACCTTCAGGCGCTCGATCGCGTCGCGGCAGGCGGCGAAGGCCTCGGCGCGGTGGGGCGCGGAGGCGGCGATCACCACCGCGAGATCGCCGACCACCAGCTTGCCGACGCGGTGGACGATGGCGACGCGCGTCCCCGGGTGGGCCTGCTCCAGGGAGGCGGTGATCGCGCGCAGGCGCTCCTCGGCCATCGCCTGGTAGGCCTCGTACTCGAGGCGGACGACCCGCTTGCCCTGGCTCTCGCGGCGGACGATCCCGGTGAAGGTGACGATCCCGCCGGCGCCCTCGTGAGCGACCTGCCGCACCACCTCGTTCAAGTCGAGCGGCGCATCGCGCACCGCCGCATCGGCCCCACCCGCCACCGGGGGGATGAGGGCGACCTCGTCCCCGTCGCACAGCGGCGAATCGGGGCGCGCGGTCTCGCGGTTCCGTGCGACCTGGAGGTGGCGCCGGAGCCCGGCGACGACCGGGTAGCAGCGGCTCAGCTGATCGAGGAGATCGGCGACGGTGGCGCCGGCCGGCAGCTCGCACAGCTCCTCGTCCTTCTTGAGGCGTTCGCGGACCACGGCGAAGTAGAGGACGCGAATACGCACGGCGCGGGCAGCATAGCACCGCACGGGCCTGGCGGCTCTTCCGGTTAGTTTTGTGGGATCGCCGACAGATCGTACAAGTCAATGAAGTAACGTGAGGTTTTCGCCAGCTGCGCGAAACTTTATTGGTCCGACCGCCGACAATTGGGTGGCTTAGGCGGAGGTCCGGATGAGTGCACTGGTCGAGGCTCTCGAGGTCGAGCGGGCGATGCGCGGCAGCACGCGGCGAGGCGTGACGCGGCCCGCGGAGGAGGCCGAGGGCGAAGGGGAGGGGGCGCCACGGGGCGGGGGCGAGGGGCGGCAGCGCTGGGTGCTGCGGCTGGAGGATGGCCGGGAGGCGGTGATCGATCGGCGGCTGACGCTCGGCTGCGCGCCCGACAACGGGCTGGTGCTCGACGATCCCTTCGTCTCGGGGTGGCACTGCGTGGTGCGGCGGATGGGCAGCCGGGTGGTGGTGGTCGACTGCGGATCGCGCAACGGGACCTTCCTCGGCGGGGTGCGGGTGGCCTCCGGGGAGCTGCGGCCGGGGATGCGGCTCACCGTCGGGCGGACCGCGCTCAGGATGGTGGTCGAAGGGCCGGCGATCGACCCCGGGCTGATCGGCCGGAGCGCGGGGATGCGGAAGCTCAAGCAGCAGATCCTCACCGTGGCGCCGACGCGGGCGAACGTGCTCCTCCTCGGCGAGAGCGGCACGGGCAAGGAGCTGGCGGCGCGCGCGCTGCACGATCAGAGCGGGCGGACGGGGGCGTTCGTGGTGCTGAACTGCGGGGCGATCTCGCCTGAGCTGGTGGAGAGCGAGTTGTTCGGGCACGAGAAGGGGGCCTTCACCGGGGCGACCGCGCGGCGCTCGGGGGTGTTCGTCGAGGCGGACGGCGGGACGCTGTTCCTCGACGAGATCGGCGAGCTGCCGATCGGCTTGCAGTCGAAGCTCCTCCGTGCGCTCGAGGAGCGGTCGGTGCGGGCGGTGGGGGCGAGCGGCGAGCGGCGGGTGGATGTGCGGGTGGTGGCGGCGACCCATCGCGATCTGCGGACGGCGGTGCAGGAGCGCGCCTTCCGGCTCGATCTGTTTCATCGGTTGTCGACGGTGGTGCTGGACCTGCCGTCGCTGCGCGAGCGCGGGGAGGACGTGCCGATCCTGGCCCGCTACTTCCTCGATCAGATGGCGGCGGAGTCGGGCGACAAGGTGTTCTCGCCGTCGGCGATGGAGGCGCTGGCGACCTACGGGTGGCCGGGCAATGTGCGCGAGCTCAGGAACGCGGTGCAGCGGGCGGCGATCTTCGGCGGCGCGGTGATCCAGCCGGCCGACCTGCTGCCGGCGTCGGTGTGCGGCGAGATGGCGGGGGGCGAAGCGGTGGCGATCGCCGGGCGCAGGCTCGACGAGGTGGAGCGCGAGGTGATCGCGGCGGCGCTGCGGCGCACGGCGGGCAACAAGCGGGCGGCGGCGAGCGCGCTCGGGATGGCGAAGTCGACGCTGTGCGACAAGGTCCGGCGCTACCGGATCGAGGCGCGAGGCTGACGCCGGCTGCTCAGATGAGCAGGTTACTTGAGGCGTCGCCGCTTGCGGATCGTGCCGAGGTCGTCGGCGATCGCCGGGGGCGCTAGCGCCAGGAGCGCCTCCGCTTGCCGCGCCAGCGGAATGCAATCCATCAGGAAGCGAAAGTCGGGGGCGGTGCGCGCGAGCGGGAGCAGTCGATCGGACAGCGCCTCGTCGAGCATGCGCGCGCGGGTCGCCGCGAGGAGCCGGCGCGCCGGGGCGATCCGCGCCCGCGGATCGACCGCGCTCACAAACGCCTCCACCACCTCCTCCTCGATGAAGCGGCGCAGCACCAGCGCGTGCGGGCGGTCCTTGGGACGGTCGACGGAGAGCTTGTTGGCGAGAAGATCGAACGGGTCAGCGACGAGGATCGGCAGGTCGCAGCGGCCCGGCAGAAGGAACTCGCGGGCGACGCGCGCCGCGGTGGCGGGCCCCGGCAGCCCCACGCTCGCGGTGAGGACATTGATCTCCTTCTCCCGCCAGTCGAACACCGCCACCTGGATCGAGCGCGGCCGTGGGAGCTTCCGGATCCGCGCCCCGTCGCGCCGCGCGGCGTCGACGATCCGCTCGAGGGTGGAGTGATCGGTGAACAGGTCGAGGTCGCGGGAGAGCACCGTCTCACCGATGAGATGGGCATAGGCTCCGACGGCGCACCCGCCGATGACGAGGCTCTCGATGCCCTCCCGCGTCAGCAGCTCGAAGAAACCACCGAAATCGACTAGAGAGTGTGTTTTTTCCTCGCCCTCGGTGGACATAGCTTGTTGAACTCCAGGTAGCGCCGGTGGATCTGCTCCGGTGTCGCGTCGCGCGCCACCTTGGTGGGATCGATCGCGTCCCAGGGGTTCGGGTGGGGGAGCGGGCTCCCGGCGCGGGCGGCGCGCTCATTGGCGGCGCGCTCAGCGACGGCACGAGCGGTCTGGCGGCGGTCTTTCACCGCGTATCGATTGCGCTTCTCCACGCCCCGATGATGCCTGATTTCGCCTGGCCCCGCCAGGGACCGGCGGGCGGCGATCGGGTCGAGATGCCGTGGCCCGATCTAGGGAATGGGGGTCTCGGTCGTCGCCTCGCCGCCGCGGGTCGGGGTGGGGACCTCTTCGGTGGTGGTTCCCGTCGAGGAGCCGGTCGGATCCATGTACTGGCGGAAGCGCGACGCGGCGGGCGGCATGGCGGTGGCGGGGGTGAGCTGGATCGGCGCGGGGAGGTTTTGCGCCGGCGGCGGGTTGCCGGCGGCCTCGGAGGGCGGCGCGGGAACGAACGGCACGGCGGTGGAGGTGTCCCCGCCGCGCGCCTCGCCGCGGATGTGGGTTCGCACCGGTGGCGGCGTGACCACCGGGGCGGTCGCGACCGGGGGTGCGTTGCGAACCGGCGGCGGGACGGTGACCCCGGCGGGCACCTCCTTCGACGGAAGCGCGAAGGGCGAGGAGGGCGTGCCGGTGATCGAGAAGCCGAGGTAGCCGTCGCTGCGGCGGGCGAGCGGCGCGATGCCGTTGATCATCAGCTCGAGGGCGGGCTCGCGCTTGAGCAGCGCGTCGGCGGGCTTCACCTTCAGGTAGAGGTGCACCAGCGACAGCGAGAGGGGGTCGCGCAGCTCGATGTAGCCGTCGAGCTCCACGTCGAGATCCTTGGAGTGGCCGCGGAGATCGCGGAACACCGCGCGCCCCTTGTCGATCACGACCTTGCCGGCGATCTTGCCGAGCGCGATCTTCGGGATCGTCACGCCCTGGGAGAGGAACGGATCGCCGCCCGGGATGGTCAGCTTGGCCTTGCCGTCGCCCACCGTGGCGTCGGTGATGGTGAGGGCCACCGAGCCGTTGGCCTGCGGGATGACGTTCTTCGGGGTGGTGATATCGGCCTTGAGCTCGACCACGCCAGCGACGGGCAGCGGGATGGCCAGGGCGATCCCGGGGATCTCGGCGAGCGCGATCTCGCTCGCGTCGACCACCAGCAGCCCCTCGTCGGGGACGGAGCGGAACTTGCCGCTCACCGACCCGCTGGCGATGCGTCCGCTGAAGGAGGTGTCGGCGAAGCCGCGGAGGAGCTGGTAGAGGCTGAAGTGGAGGACCAGATCCTCGACGGTGTAGCGGGTCGGCTTCTCGGCCGGTGAGAGCGGGCGCGTCTTCACCAGGACGGTCGTCGCGCTCACCCCGGGGCCGCTGAAGAGGGTCAGCCCGAAGTCGTCGGCCTCGACGGTGGCGCCGAGGATCGCGGTGGCGTCGTTCTCGAGGCGCTCCTGGATCTGCTTGCGCGGGAGCGCCTGGTAGAGCGAGAGCACGAACACCAGCAGGGCGAACAGCGGGTAGCCGACCCACTTCGCCGGTGCGATCAGCTTGTCGGGCAGATGGAGCGGGCTCATCCCTTGTCCTCCTTGTCCTTGTCCTTGTCCTTGTCCTTGTCCTTGTCCTTGTCCTTCTTGTGGCCCGGCTTGGCCTCGGGGGCGTGCTCGTAGGACGAGACGCTGACCTCCACTTCGAGGTCCTCGTGCTTGTCGTCGCGCGAGCGGATCTCGAGGGCGGTGACCACCACCAGGTTGGGACCGGTTTCGATCTTGCGCAGGAACTTGCTCAGCGGATCGAGGCCCACCTTGCGCAGGCGCACATCGACGGCGAGCTCCAGGTATTTCTTGCCGAGCGGGGCGGCCTGGCGCGGCAACATCTCGGCGATGTCGACCCCGGTGTCCTTGGCGGCGGTCTCCAGGAGGCCCTGGAGCTGGACTCCGCCGCGGCCCATCTTGACCTCGAACTGCGCGGTCTTGGCCTTGGCGCGCTGGTAGGAGTCGCGGTTGAGATCGATGTCGCGCAGCGCCTGGCGCATGTCGGCGTTCTCGTCCTCCAGGTCGGAGAGCCCCTGGGCGATCGAGACGCCGATGCCGAGCATCGCCACCACCACCAGCGCCGCGCCGAGGCCGGCGATCAGCGAGCGCTCGCGATCGGAGAGCCGATCCCAGCGCCCGCGCAGCTCGTTCAATTTGTCGGAAAGCGCCATGGGCTCCGCCTACGGGCAGGTGGTGGTGATGGTGAGGGTGAACTGCTTCGACTCGCTCGCCTTGCCGTCGACGACCGGGCCGGTCACCGTCGAGAGCTTGCCCTTCTGGACCTCCTCGAAGCACTCGATCTTGGCGAGCGCGTCGGCGAGGTCGTCCACCTGCTGGGCGGTCTCGGCGGTGGCCTTGATGAAGATCTTCTTCGGCTTGATGTCGAGCTCGACGATATCGAGCTTGATCTTGTCCTCGGGCGGGACGCGCCGCGAGATCTCATCGAGGACATCGAAGGCGGTGATGCTCGGGATTGGCGGTGCGCTCTGCCCCTTCGAGCCGCCCTTCAGCTCCTCGGACACCTTGCGCGCGTCCATTCGCTCGGCGCCGAACAGCTCGACCGTTTCGCGCTTGAGGCGCGTGGCGAGCTGATCCTGCTCGCGCCGGAGCCCGCGCAGCGACGCGAAGGCGTTGAACGCGCCGAACGCGAGCACGGCCAGGAGCGCGGCGGCGAGGTGGAGCGCCTTGCCGCGCAGGAAGGAGTAGTCGGAGCGGTAGGAGTACTCGCCCTTGCGGAAGTTGACCTGGGGCAGCGGGGCGGCGCCCGCGCGCCCGACGCCAACGGCGATCCCCACCCGATCGCGCACGTCGGTGGACACCTCGGCCCACCCCTCGTGCTCGGCCCACGGCAGGGGCGAGGTGGGCAGGCTGAGCTCCTCGCCGAGGTGCTCGATGAGGCCGGGCAGGCGCGCGCCGCCGCCGGTCACGAACAGGCGTTCGATCGGGGCGCCGTAGGAGGCGCGGTAGGAGGCGAGGGTCTGGCGAAGCTCGCGGAGGAGCGGGCGGGCCGCCTCGCGGAGGCACGCGTCCATGCGCTTCTGACCGGCCGATTCGGGTTGCATGGTGGCGTGCGAGATGAAGCCCGCCTCGCGCTTGGCACTCTCGGCAGCCTCGAGATCGAGGCGAAAGGTGGTGGCGATCGCCGCGGTGAAGTGATGGCCGGCGCGGGGCACCGAGCGCGCCAGCTCGGGCTTGCCGGCGCGGACCGCGCACAGCGTGGTGTGCAAGTGTCCTACATCGATCACCAGCGATGGTCCTTCGGGCGGCGCCTGCGGATCGGTGGGCGCCGGGGCGGGAAGGTCGAGCGCCCAGGCGAGCGGGGCGGCGCCGATCACCCGGAGCGGGAGATCGAGCTCGGCCGCGGTCTTGACCAGCGCCTCGATCAGCGCGCGCGGCACGGCGGCGCAAAGGACGCGCGTCTCCGGGCCCCCGGGGTTGCGCGGCCCGACGATGACGTGATCGATCACCAGCTCCTCGATCGGGGTGAGCACCTGCGACTCGAGCTCGTAGCCGAGCACCGACTCGATCTTGCGGGGATCGGAGAAGGGCAGATCGAGCAGCCGGAAGGTCACCAGCTCGCCGGGGAGCGCGATCGCCACCTCCTCGATCGCCGCCCGGTCGTCGCCGATCGCCTGCCTGACCGCGCGCAGTTGCAGGCCCAGGCGGTCGGCAGTCGGTGCGCCCGGCTCCGAGAACTCGGCGGGCAGGAGGGTGACGTCGAGCAGCAACGCCTTGCGAAAGCCGGCCTCGAGGCGAGCCAGCTTGAGGGTGTGCGCGCCCAGGTCGACGCCGAGAATCTTGTGTGCCATGGGGGAGTTACCTCAATCTCCGTTCAAACTCAGTCCATCCGCCAGTAGACCCAGGTGCCCCTGGTGTCGCCCGGGTCGCCGCTGGTGGCGTTCCCGTTGAAGTGCGTCGTGTCGAAGACCGCGCGGATGTGGACCTGGATCTTGCGGCCCGCCGAGCGCTGGATGGTTCCGGTCGAGTCGATCCGGTAGATCTCGCGCGGCCCGATCCGGGCCAGCGTGTTGAGATTCTTGTTGTCGAGCTCGATCGCGGTCAGCCCCGGGATGGGCGGGAACTCCAGTGGAGCCTCGGCTCCCCCTGTCCCTCCTGTGGTGCCCCCGGCCGCGCCGGGCGGCGTCAACGGCATTCCCTTGTTCGCCGCAAACTTCGCGAGGTCATCGGTTGATTTCAGGCCGCCGGTCGCCTGCGTGATCGCGCGCACCTGCTGCGCCAGGGCCGCCACCAGCGTCTCGTCGAGCAGCGACGGGTTTTGCTGATCCTTGGCCGAGGCGCGGACGATCGCCGCGGTGATCGGCCAGTGCTCCACCGACACCGCGTTCAGGTTGATCTGGCAGGTCCCGTAGACGGTGAACATCTCGCCGAAGGAGCCCCAGAAGTCGTCGCTGACGCCCTTGACCAGCTGCAGCTCCTCGACCGTGTCGAAGAAGTTGTTGTGCGCCTTGTAGGTGTCGCGAAGGGAGTCGTAGTGGTAGTCCTCGCCGCCGCCGCCCGAGGGGGTGGCCGGGTCGTAGCGCGTCTCGTCGACGTCGGACCAGTCGATGATCGCGCGCGCCACCTCCTCGCGGGTGGCGTACTGCCCGTCGGCGTCGGGGTTGTCGAAGATGCGGTCGTAGCGGCGCGGGTACATGAGGGCCACCAGCATCCGGAAGAGCCCCTCCTTCGGATCGTTGATCGGCGTGGCGGTCGGGGCGTCGCCCGGCCGGCGGATCGCCACCGGTTGTGGATTGCCCTGGGGGATCACTCCATTGCCGGCCGCGTTCAGGCCGCCGGCGCAGTTGATGTTGATCTTGCCGTCCTCGGGGGTCATCGCCACGTCGAAGCTGGCGCTCTTGCCGACGCCGAGGCCCTTGACCGACCCGGCCCCGATGCCGAGGAGGTCGCCGAGCGCCTCGGCTCCGTCGGCGCCGCCGAAGGCCTTCATCAGGAAGGGGGCGAAGTCGCCGATCTGGATGTCCATCTTGAACTGGTTGTTGATCTTGTCGATCACCGCCTGCTGGGTCTTGATGAGGAGGCGCGAGAGGTTGATCCCGGAGCGGGCGAGGTACTCGGCGCGCAGCTGATCGCGCGCGTTGGCGGCCGACTCCATCTCGACGCGGGAGTTGTACCCGAACTCGCCGACCACCGCGGCGAGGACAGCGACGGTGACGGTGACCACCACCAGCGCGAAGCCTCCCTGGCGGTTCACCTTGCGACGGTGCGCCGCGATCAGCGGACGCGCGAGGCGCGCCAGCAGGCGATGGGCGGCGTGCCTCACTTCTTCCTCGCCTGGAGGTTGAGCGGCTCCTGCATCGGCAGGCGCACCGCGGTCTGGAACGGGACCTCCTGCCGGCGCTCGTCGTACACGGTCAGGGTGATCCGCACCTTCGATGGCAGGCGATCGGGCTGCCCGTCGGCGGAGGAGGTGCTCCACTCCTCGCGCCACTTCTTGTCGCGCGCGTCCCAGTAGTCGATCTTCAGGCTGACCACGTCGTCGCACGCGATGTCCGACTCGCCGGGCGCGGTCTCCGGCTTCTCGTTGGCGAGGCGGCGGGTCTCGCGGCGCATCAGGTTCACCTTGCCGCCGTCGTCGCGGTCGCGCCCGCCGTACCACACCACCTGAGATGTGTCGGCCTCGTTGGCGTCGGCGTAGAGGCGCTGGTGGCCGAGCATCGAGAAGCGCAGCTCGTCGACGTCGCCGCGCCGGGTGCCGATGAAGAAGGTGCGGCGCTCCTGCTGGCCGGTGTCGTCGTTCTGGGAGAGGTAGGCCATCGTCACCTCGCGCGCGAGGCGCTCGAGGCCGAGGCGCACGGAGTGGTAGCGCGCGGAGTTGGCCTCGACGGCGCTCTTGGCGCTGAAGGTCTCACGGAACGATCCCCAGACGAGGGTGGTGACGACCGCCAGGATCGAGATCGCGATCAGCACCTCGATCAGGGTGAAGCCCCGGCTCCCGCCGGGACGCCTCGCGCTTCGCGCGCAAGGAAGGCAGCCGCCCAATTTTTTATGCGACCGCATCATCAACGGGCCGATCCCCGGGTGGTGCCGCCGCCGGAGCTGCCACCGCCGGAGCTGCCACCGCCAGCGCCGCCCGCGCCGCCTCCCGCGCCGCCGCCCGCGCCGCCGCCCGCGCCACCGCCCGCGCCACCGGCTGCTCCGCCCCCCGCTCCGCCAGCGCCTGCGCCGCCGATGCCGAGCTGGATCGATTGATCGACCCGCTTCGGATCGGTCAGGTACTCGACCACCTCGACCATCTCCTCCTTCTTGCCCTCGCTCCAGGTGATCTTCGCCCGCGCGCGGCGGATCGAGTTTTCGAGGACATCCTTGATGATCCCGAACTGCGAGGCGAGCATCCCCGCGCCGCCACCGGCGCCGCCACCGACGGGCGTGTTCGAGAGGCCCCCGGGCGACGACGCGGAGGCTGGGCCCCCGCCGATCCCGCCGAGCGTCTCCTGCGAGTCCGCCCCCTTCGACACCAGCGCCTCCACCTCGGAGGTGCTCGGCAGCTCGATCTTGTCGATCACCACCGTCCACTGGAAGCGCTTGAAGCCCTGCTCCTCGAAGTCCCCCGAGGCCTCCTTGGCGAACGAATCGTCGGTGAAGCCCTTCTCGGCCAGCTCGTCCTCGAGCTCGACGAGGCGAGCGCGGGCGAGGAAGGTGGCGGTGGTGACCAGCTTGGCGTGGTTCGCGGACTGGATCGCCCGCATCGTCGCCTGCACCAGCCAGGTCAGCGACACGGCGAGGATCGCCAGCGCGACCATCATCTCGAGGAGCGTGAAGCCGCCAGCGATCTTGGTCGCGTATGCGCCGCCGGGCTTTGCCTGGTGGCGCTCCCGCGGGAGGTCAAAGGAACCCTCCCAGGGTTCCTTTTTATGATGATGCGATCGCATCAACGCGGCGCCTCGGAGCGCCCCTCGTCGTCGGTCTCGCCGAAGTCGCGCCCCGCCCGGACGTCGCCCGACTTCAGCGTGACCCGCCCGGTGAGCGGGTGGACGGAGAGCGAGTAGACGTCGCCGTTGGTGTCCTCGATGTGGATCAGCGCCCGCTCGGTGTGCCCGTCGGGGAAGAAGTAGAGGTAGGCCTTGCCCTCGGTGTAGGGGTCGCGCTGGCGACGGGTGAGCACGTCGCGGAGCTTGCAGCCTTTGAGGTCGATCTTCGGGAGCGTCGAGTCGGTGAAGGCCTGGAAGCGCGCCCGTCGCGGCGCGGGCGGCGGCAAGAGCTCCTTGGCCAGCCCCGTCACCTGCTGCTTCGCGCGATCCTCGTCCTCCTTCAGCTTCTTCTCCTTGGCCTCCTCGTCGGGGGCGCGGCCGCGCGAGGACTTCTCGGGCTCGCGCGCGAGGTAGAAGCGGTCATCGGAGCGCTCGGCCCAGTACTTGTTGGCGGTCAGATCGAGGACGATGCGGTAGTACCCGCCGGTGGTGACGGCGCGGTCGTAGACGTAGCGGATCGCGGCGGCGAGGCGGCTCGAGTTGCTGCGCGCGGTGGCGCGATCGACGGCGCGGAAGGAGACCACCGCCACCCCCATCGCCGCCCCGACGATCGCCAGGACGAGCATGATCTCGATGAGCGTGAAGCCCCTCGGAGACCGGCCCGCCCGCAGCTTCGCCGAGGGGGACATGCTACTTCTTGCACTGCTCGTCCATCTTCATCCAGCCGCGGACATCGTCGTCGTCGCCGTCCTGCTTGTTCTTGCCCTTCGACCAGATGTCGGCGCCGTCCTCGTCCTTGTCGCCGGGGCACTTGAAGTTGAAGGGCTGGCCCCACGGGTCGATCGGGATCTTCTTGACGATCTTCATCTGGGCCAGGTCGTCGAGCGACTTCGGGCAGTCGCCGTTGTTTTCGGTCTTGTAGACCTCCACCGCCTGGGCGAGGGTCTGCGTTCCCGTCCACGCCGTCTTGCAGGTGGCCCGGTTGAGCGCAGGGAGGGCGCCCAGCGCCACCGCCGCCATCACGGTCCCGATGATCGCCACCACGACCATGATCTCGACGAGAGTCATGCCGCGCTGGGTGATCCTTCGCTTGCTGCTTGGCCGCATCATCCGACTCCTTCGGCTGGGTTCAGGACACAAACTCGTTCATCTGCAAAATCGGCAACAAGATCGAAAACACCACAAACGCCACCGAGCCGCCCATGATCAGGATCATCACCGGCTCGAGCAGGGTGGTGAGCCGCGCGATCTTCATGTCGGTCTCGACGTCGTACGACTCGGCGACGTTCTCCAGCATCGGCTCGAGCTGCCCGGTGCGCTCACCCACCGCAATCATATGCGTCACGATGGGCGGAAATTCCCCCGAGCGGCGCAGCGGCGCGGCGATCGACTCGCCCTCCTTGATCGACTCCTTGGCCTCCTCGATCACCTTGGTGAGGGTGACGTTGCCGAGGATGTTCTTCACGATGTCGAGCGCGCGGAGGAGCGGCACGCCCGAGGCCAGCATCGTCGAGAGGGTCTTCGCGAAGCGGCTGATCGCGATCATCCGCGCCAGGGGTCCTATCACCCACAGGCGGAGGATCATCCTGTCGAAGGTCATGCGCCCGCGCGGCGTCTTCTTCCAGTAGCGGAAGCCGATCACCGACCCGAAGACCCAGGCGATGATCAGGTACCAGTAGCCGCCGATCATGTCGGAGACGAAGATCATCAGGCGGGTGTTCCAGGGCAGCACCTGCCCGGTGTCGGCGAACATCGAGGTGACCTTCGGCACGACGGTGAGCATCAGGATGCCCATGATCACGATGCCGATGCAGGCCATCGCCACCGGGTAGAACATCGCCGAGATGATCTTCCCGCGCAGGCGGTTCTGCGCGTCGAGGAACTCGGCGAGGCGGAAGAGCACGGTGTCGAGGTTGCCCGAGGCCTCGCCGGCGCGGACCATGTTGATGAAGAGGTCCTCGAACGAGCCGGGGTGGCGGGCCAGAGCGTCGGCCAGCGACGATCCCTCGTTCACCTGGGTCTTCACGTCGGCGAGGATGCGCTTCAGCGCGGGGCGCTCCGACTGCTCGACCAGCGCGCCGAGCGCCTCCGAGAGCGGCACGCCGGCCTTCAAGAGCACGCCGAGCTGGCGGGTGAGGATCGCCACCTGTCGCTTGTCCGCGTTCTGCCGGCCCGCGGTGAGCCCGCCCGGCGAGAGGCCGGTGAAGATCCGCAGGATCCCGATCCCGGTGTCGCCCGCGGCCTCGGCGGCGGCGGCGCGCAGGTTGGCCTCCTTGGCGGTGGTGAGGAAGATCCCGTCGCGCTTCAGGATTGCGCGTAAATTGCGGACGTTGTCGGCGTCCTTGACGCCCGACACCGGCTTGCCGCTCGCCGCGAAGCCCTTGTAGGAAAAGACCGGCATCCGGCGCTAGTTCCGATCCTCGGCGGTCACCAGCATGACCTCCTCGATGGTGGTCATCCCGGCGCGGATCTTCAGCGCCCCGTCGTCGCGCAGCGTGCGCATCCCCTTGGCGACGGCGGCGCGCTTGATCTGCGTCGAGTCGACGTTCTTCAGCGCGAAGGCGCGGATCTCGTCGTCGATCAGCAGCAGCTCGTAGATGCCCGAGCGGCCGGTGTAGCCGGTCTTCGAGCAGCGTCCACATCCGGTCTGGCGGGCGCGGTAGAGCATTCCCACCGGCGGCGGCTTGAGGCTCGTCTTGACGCGCGCGACGCCGAGCGCGCCCGAGAAGAACTGCGCGGGATCGATGCCGATTTTTTGCAGCTCCTCGGCCGTGGGGGCGTAGAGCTCGCGGCAATCGGGGCACACGCGGCGGACCAGGCGCTGCGCGAGCAGGCCCACCAGCGACGAGGCGACCAGGAAGGGCTCGATCCCCATGTCGACGAGGCGGGTGATGCCGCCGGCGGCGTCGTTGGTGTGGACCGTCGAGAACACGAGGTGGCCGGTGAGCGAGGCGGTGATCGCCATGCTGGCGGTCTCGGAGTCGCGGATCTCGCCGACCATGATCACGTCCGGATCGTGGCGCAGGAACGAGCGGATCGCATTCGCGAAGGTGAGATCGATCTTCGGGTTGACCTGGATCTGCGAGATCCCCTCGAGCTGGTACTCGACCGGATCCTCGACGGTGAGGATGTTCAGATCGGGGGTGTTGATCTTGGAGAGGCAGGCGTAGAGCGTGGTGGTCTTGCCCGAGCCGGTGGGGCCGGTGACGAGCAGGATCCCGTGGGGGCGGCGGATGAGCTCGTAGATCACCGAGAGGTGGTCCTCGCCGAAGCCGATGTCGGCGAGGTCGAGGAGGATCGACGAGCGATCGAGGAGGCGGATGGTGATCCGCTCGCCGTTCGGCGTGGGCGCGGTGGCGACGCGCATGTCGATGTCCTTGCCGGCGATCTTGCGGCGGATGCGGCCGTCCTGCGGGAGGCGCTTCTCGGCGATGTTCAGCCCGGCCATGATCTTCACGCGCGAGAGGATCGAGTTGATGTAGTTGCGGTTGGCGCGCTTGTGCTCGTAGAGGACGCCGTCGATGCGGTAGCGGACCAGGAGCTCCTTCTCGCGCGGCTCGATGTGGATGTCGCTGGCGCGCTCCTTCACCGCCTGGAACATCAGCGAGTTGACCCAGCGGATGATCGGCGCCTCGTCGGTGAGGTCGAGGATGTCGACCAGCTCCTCGGCCTCGCCGCCCATGTCCTCGTCGTCTTTGTCGCCGAGATCGGTGTCGCCGGTGGTGCGGGCGTAGACCTTGTTGATCGCCTCGATCACCTGGCCCGACGGGACCAGCAGCGGCTCGACGTCGCAGCCGAGCGCGTTGCGGAGATCGTCGATCGCCCCGATGTCGAGCGGATCGGCCATCGCCACCACCACCGATGAGCCGCTCTTTCGCACCGGCAGCATCTGGTGCGAGCGGGCGAAGTTGATCGGCACCTTGGCCACCTGCTCGACGTCGATCTCCTCGGGCTTGAGGGTGAGCGCGAAGCCCACCCCGAGCTGGGTGCCGAGCGCCGCCAGCACCTCGGCCTCGGTCAAATGGTGCAAACGCACCAATATCTCGCCGATCCGCGCGCCCTCCTTGCGCGGCTCCTCGCGCCTTTGCGCCTGCTGCTCGTCGAGACCCTCGGCGAGCTGGGCGGCGGTGAGCGCGGTCTGCCTTTGCAGGATCGCCCCGAGAAGCCGCTCCGCGCCTGGCCCTGGCACCGCGCCCGGCAAGGACAAAGGGGCGGGCACCGCGATCTCGCCGCTCGCGAGGGCGGGGAGCCGCTGGCCGAGCCGGGTGACGGGTGTGCTCACTACCGGTCTCCTGCCGTCGCTGGCTGCGGCACCGGTGCCTCGCCCCGCGGCGACTCGGGCAGCGCGGGCGCACCGGTCGGCGGCGGCACGCTGTCCTCCATCTGCGGGACGTTCGGGACCATCCGCTCGCGCTGGCGCTGGCGCACCGGACGTTCTCGTGGCGACGGCGGCGACGGGACTGGCTGCGTGCCCGGCGACTCGTCCTCGTTGATACGCTCCCCTGCGCCCGGCCGCAGCGCGCCGCCCCGCCCGCGCGGGATGTCCACCGGCTCGACCGGCCCCTCCTGGAAGCGCTCCTGCATCGACGCCTGGGCGGTGCGCAGCTCAGCGGCCTCCAGCTCGGCCTCGATGGCGGTGCGATTGATCTCCTCGAGCAGGCCACGCTTCCGGCGGTAGTCGATCTCGGGGTCGTAGTTGTGCTCATCCTGGAAGGCGCTGTAGCGCTCGAGGAACTCCTTGCGATCGCGGATCTTGCGCTCGAAGATCCGCCGCAGATCCATCGGATCCTTGATCACGTAGGGGGTGAGGATGATCAGCAGGTTCTGCTTCAGGATGGTCTTGCGGGTGAACTTGAACAGGTAGCCGAGGATCGGGATGTCGCCGAGCAGCGGCACCTTGTCGATGCTCTCGGCGATGCGATCCTTCACCAGGCCGCCGATCACCACCGACTGCTGATCGCGCACCGATACCGTGGTCTTCACCGTGCGCTTGTCGGTGGCCGGGCCGAGGCCGTTGAAGTTCTCCGAGGCCACGTCGGAGATCTCGGCGTCCAGCTCGAGCCGCACCATGTCCGAGTCGTTGACGTGCGGGGTGACGTCCATCTTCAGCGCCACGTCCTGCCGCTGCACCGACGTGCCGATACCGAAGGCGGCAGCAGCCCCCGCGGCAGCGCCCCCCGCGCCCGGGAAGCCGCCGAGCGACCCCGGGAAAGGCAGGTTGCGGCCGACCTGGATGGTGGCCTTCTCGTTGTCGGAGGTGAGGATGTGCGGCATCGAGACGACGTTGACGTCGTTGTTGTTCTGCAGCGCCTGGATGAACACCCCGAAGCTCGGCACCGACTGGCCGGGCGGGAGGCCGAGGAGCGTATCGGCGCCCGGGATCGCGGGCCCGCGCAGGCCGGCGGCGAGGCCGGTCAGCGCCGCCGGGGAGAAGAACAGCGAGTTGGCCTGCCCGTTCGGCTCCGAGCCGCCGAAGAGGAGCGACTTGTTGTCGCCGTCGAGGACCGTGCCGCCGCCGTGGAAGGCCGCCCCGAGCTTGCGCGCCTTGTCGAGCGACACCTCGAGGATGGTGGCCTCGATGAACACCTGGCGGCGCGTGATATCGAGCTTGCGGACGAGGTCGCGCACCGTGAGGTAATCGCGCCCGGAGGCGACAATCACCAGCGAATTCGTTGGTTTGTCGGCGGCGACCTTGACCTCGCCTTCGAACAGCGCACCCGCCTGGCCGGGCGTTCCACCCGCCGGACCGCCGGTCGCCCGCGCGCCGGTGCGGCCGCGCGAGCCCGAGACCCCGACGCCGAGGCCGGAGAGCGTCGCGGCGATCTCATCGGCGGTGGCGTTGTTGAGGAAGTGGACGTGGATGCGATCGCCGGCGTTGTCGAGCGGGCCGCCGGCCTGGTCGAGGCGCTGGATGAGCGAGAGGATGAACGAGAAGGCCTTGTCGCTGGCGACGATGATCAGGGTGTTCGAGCGATCTTCCGGGATGATCTGCGAGACGCTGACGCTGCCGAACGCGGGCCCTGAGGTCTCGGTGGCCGATCCCGGCGCCGCGCCGGGTGTCACCGCCGGTGGACTGGTCACCGACTGCGCGAGGTGCATCGCCCGCCCGCCGGGACGCCCCCCCGGCTGGGCCGCCCCCTTGCTCGGCTGGAAGATCTTCTCCAGCATCGCCGCCATCTCCGACGCGGCCGTGTTGTGGAGCTTGTGGACCCAGATCTTCTCGGCGCCGAGCGGCTGCACATCGAGCTGATTGATGATCGCCTCCATGCGCCGGATGTTCTCGGAGAGGTCGGTGATGATCAGCGTCCCGGCGGGCGCGAAGGCGACGATGTCGCCGTCCTTGGTCTTCAGGCGGTTGAGCGTCTGGAGGATCTCGTCGGTGGTGATGTTCTTCATCCGGATCAGCTTGGTGACGAAGGCGGAGCTGGAGGGGGCCTGCGCGTCCGGCCCGTAGAGCGGCACCGGCAACTCGTGGGCGCGGTTCGATTCGATGATCGTGAACACCTCGTGCCCCTTGCCGCCCTCGGGCTGCACCGTCAGGCCCATCGAGGTCAGCGACGCGAGGAACAGGCGCTGCGCCTCCTCGGCGGTCACCAGGCCGGGCGAGTAGATCGTCACCTTCTGCTGGCGCAGGTTCTGGGGCACGATCACCGGCCGGCACAGCGTCGGGGCGAGCCACTGCACGAGCTGCGAGAGCTCGACCTCGCCGCGGAAGTCGATCTTGAACTTCTTGTTGGGCGGGATCTTGTCCTTGCACTCGGTGGCGATCGCCTTCTCGGCGGGCATTCCCTCGGGGAAGTTGGCGCCACCCGCGCCGATGCCCGGTCCGATGCCGAAGCCGGGATCGGGGTTTCCCGACGGTGGCTGGCCATTCTGGAGGCTGCTCGGGGGGCGGCTGGTGGCGGGAGGCTTGGCTAACGGCGCGGGCTTGCCGGTTCCGGTCGTCGTCATGGCCGGGGGCGTCCTCGCGGCCGCTCCCGATGCGCCCTTGCCCGTCGCCGCGGCAAGCGGTGCGAGCGAGGTCGGCCGTCCCGTCGCCGCGGGCGGGGGCTTGGCGGCCGCCGGGGCGGTGATGCGCGGCTGCGCGAACACGCACGGCGTCAGCGTGAGCGCGGCAGCGGAGAGCGGCACTACCCACCGGATCAATTTCATCGAGGCCTCATCGTGTCGCCCCACGCCTGACCTGCTGGCGTGCGCGTCATCGGATCGTGTAGTCCAGCGTGGCGGTCTCGCCGCGCCGCTCCACCGAGACGGTGAGGTGGCTGGCCGTGCGGACCTTGGTGTACACGCCGAGCGCCTGGTCGGGGCTCGACATCTCCATCCCGTTGATCGATTTCACCGTGTCGCCGTTCTGGAGGCCGATCTTCCCGAAGATGGAGTTCGGGCGGATCGCGTAGAGCTTGAAGCCGTTCGGGCGCCCGTCCTTGATCGACGGGACGAAGCGCGCCGAGGTGGCGAGCATGGTGGTGTTGGAGAGCAGCTTGTCGACCAGGGAGCGGTCGATCTCGCAGTTCGATCCCACGCAGCGCACGCCGCGGTTGATGTCGTTGTCGAGCGGATCTCCCGTCGCTGCGGACACCGGCTGGGCCATCGCGACGTACTCGTTGCCGCCGCCCGCGTTGGCCACCTTGGCGTTCGCGCCCGGATCGAGCTCGAGGTACTCGAGGTGATTGTTGTTGGTGAAGTAGACCTTCTTCTCGATGATCCGCACGACCGTCGCCGCGTCGCCCGGGAGCAGCGAGCCGCTGCGATAGAGGCCCGGATCCTTTTCCTTGGTCGAGGTGTCGCGGATCACCGCCATCGACCATTTCTCGTCGCCCGGCACCACCATCGTCGAGACCAGCTCGAGCTGCATCTCGGTGCGCCGCGGCTCGTTGGAGATCTCCTCCACGGGCCCCGCCGGGTTATCGCCCGACGGGACGATCGGCGAGCAGGCCGAGCAGAAGACGTTGCGCTTGACGATCCCCTCGACCTCCTTCGAGCGCACCCGGTCGGCGCTGTTGACGTAGGCCCGGCGCGATGGTGCCTGGCTCTCGTCGGCGACCAGGAACGACTGGGTGATGAAGCGCGATGCGGTGCGCCCGCCGAGGGCGGCACAGACCCCGGTCACCCCGAGGGTGAGGATCCAGAAATATTTCTTGAGGAGGACGTCCATCGGCCTTTGCCCACCGCGGGTGTAGCAACCGAGGTGCCAGGGGGGGTGTTGTCCAAGTACTTGAAGGGACGGGGAGAATGGACCAGGGAAGCGGCGTTGTCGATGCCATTTTGTCAGCGAGGTTGGGCGCCTCGGGACAAGCTGGCAGGAGGGGCTATTCGTGCGCTTCGGCGGATTTCCCGCCCGCCGGGTCGTCTTCGTCGAGATCGCGCTCCTCGATCCGATCGCGATCGAGCATCCGGTAGATCGTGCGCGTGGAGATCCCGAGGAGCTGGGCGGCGAGGCGCTTGTCCCCGCGGGTCTGCTTGAGCGTCTCGTGGATCACGCGGCGCTCGATCTCCTCGAGCGGCGTTCCGATCTCGAAGGAGAGTGCCCGGCCGGCTGCGCCCGCGCCGCGCAGGGGCGGCTCGCCGGTGTGCTCGGCGAACACCTCACGCGGGAGATCATCGACGTCGATGGTGCTCGACTTGGTGAGCACGACCGCCCGCTCGATCGCGTTCTCGAGCTCGCGCACGTTGCCCGGCCAGCCGTAGTCGCACAGCGCCTCGATCGCCGCGCGCGTGCAGCCCGACAGCGTCTTCTGGTTCTTCTCCCGGAAGCGGGTGAGGAAGTGATCCACCAGCAGCGGGATGTCATCGCTGCGGTCGCGCAACGGCGGCACGGTCACCGCGATCACGTTGAGGCGGTAGTAGAGATCTTCCCGGAAGCGCCCCTCGGCCACCGCGCGCTTGAGATCCTTGTTGGTCGCCGCGACGAGGCGGATATCGATCTTCTGCGACTTGCCGCCGAGCCGCTCGATCTCCCCCTCCTGCAGTACGCGGAGGAGCTTCACCTGGACCGACGGTGCGATCTCCCCGATCTCGTCGAGGAACAGGGTCCCGCCGTCGGCGTGTGCGAAGCGTCCGTCGCGCCGCGTGACCGCGCCGGTGAACGCCCCCTTCTCGTAGCCGAACAGCTCCGCCTCGAGGATCGACTCCGGGATCGCCGCGCAGTTGACCGGCACGAACGGTCTCCCCGCGCGCGGCGAGAGATCGTGGACCTGCCGCGCCAGCAGCTCCTTCCCGGTGCCCGACTCGCCGAGCAGGAGCACCGTCGCCACCGACGGGGCGGCCTGGGTCACCATGTCGAGCGTGCGGCGCATCGCCAGCGACTGCCCGACGATCGGCTTCCGTCGAACGTTGTCGAGCTGCACCCGGAGCGCGCGGTTCTCGACCAGCAGCGATTGCTTCTCGAGCGCCTTCGCCACCACCCGCACGACGTGAGCGCGCTTGAGCGGCTTGATGATGAAGTCGTACGCCCCCTCCTTCATCGCCTCCACCGCCGTCTCGACGGTGCCGTAGGCGGTCATGAGGATCACCTCGGTCTCGGGCGCGACCGCGCGCGCCGCCTTGAGGAGATCGACGCCCGTCATCCCGGGCATCATCAGATCGGTCAGCAGCACATCGATCCGCTGCTTGCGCAGGGTCTCGAGCGCCTCCCTTCCATCGGGCGCGGCGAGGACGTTCATGCCCTCGCGGCCGAAGATCCGCACCAGAGATTCGAGGTTCGAGGGCTCATCGTCCACCACCAGCAGAGTCGGAGTGCTCATTGGATCCGGGCTCCTCTGCGAACCACGCGCCAGCGGTCAACACGACAACAACTAACTGAATATAAACGACTAAGTTGCATCACAGACCTCCTCGTATCGTTCCCGAGGCTACGCCATCGTGCCGTTTTGTCAACGCCCGGCCAATTTGTCACAATAAGGCGCGTGAAAAACTTGAAGGGCACCCATGGGTTCCCCTTTTTATTCGTCGGCTCCCGTGCGACCATCCCGCCGCCGGTTGAAAACCACAATTTGGGAGGCCGCTTATGACCCTGAAATGGACGTTGCGCTTATTTCTCACGGTGAGTCTGACCGGTGCCGCCACCGGGCTGCTCGGTTGCGGCAACGACGTCACGGAGGATGGTGGTACGCCCGCTAACGACCTCGCGGTGACGACGAAGCCTGACCTCTCGGTGAAGAGGGACATGGCCCTCGTCGAGGAGCCCGACATCTCGATGGACGAGCCGGACATCGCCATGGAGGGGGCCGACCTCTCCACCGACGATGCACCGATCGTGACGGAGGACATGGTCGGCACCGATGGGCCCGACCCCGACATGGCCAAGCCCGGCCCCGACTGCCTGAACACCCAGCAGAGCTGCGGCGCCATCGGCGCCTGTATGGACTGCACCGGCAACCAGGGCGGTCAGGCCTGCGTCGCCCTGAAGTGCGGCTGCAACAGCGCGGCGGATTGCCCGAAGGGCTTCGCCTGCCAGGCCAACGGCCAGTGCGACGCGACCTGCGCCGGCGGCCTCGCCTGCAACGGCGGCTGCTGCGATGGCGCGAACTGCCTCTCCGGCAACGACAACGGCAAGTGCGGCGGTGACGGCAAGGCCTGTGCGGCCTGCGGCGCCGGCACCCCGAGCTGCTCGGCTGGCGCCTGCACCACGGCCTGCGCCGTCGGTGGCATGGGCGGTGGCGCGTGCGGCATGGGCTTCTGCTGCAACGCGATGAATCAGTGCGCGGCGATCGCCAACGGCGCCTGCGGCGTCGCTGCCGGTGCCTGCACCGACTGCAGCAAGAGCGCGAACGGCCCGACCTGTCTCATGAATGGCACCTGCGGTTGCGCCAAGGCGGCCGACTGCGCCGTCAACCAGGCCTGCACCAACGGCGTCTGTGGCACCGCCTGCGACGCGAACACCGCGTGCAACGGCGGCTGCTGCGATGTGGCCAACAAGAAGTGCAGCCTCGGTGACGTCCAGGCCGGCTGCGCCCTCGGCATGGCGGCCTGCGGCACCTGCGTGGCCAACGCGATGGGCACCGCCTGCCTCACCGTCGCAATGAAGACGTTCTGCGGATGCAAGGTCGCGGCGGACTGCGCCGTCGGCTTCGCGTGCGACACCGTCACCAACACCTGCACCACCAAGTGCGACTCGAACAACCTCTGCAACGGCGGCTGCTGCTCCCTGGCGGTGGCCGGAACCTGCCAGAAGGGCATCGAGGGCACCAGCAAGGTGTGCGGCAACAACGGCGGCCTCTGCGCCGATTGCGCAGGGAACCCGATCGGCAAGGTGTGCGTGGCCTCCGGCAACGGCGGTGTGTGCGGCTGCGCCGCCTTCCCCGGCGATTGCCCGATCTCGAGCACCGGCTGCGTGAACAAGGTCTGCAACAACAAGTGCGACGTCAACAACAAGTGCCAGTTCGGCTGCTGCGGCGGCAACGGCGCCTGCGCGAACGGCAGCGCCACCGCGGCCTGCCTCATCGCGGGCATGGCGGCCTGCGTCGATTGCTCGAACAACAACGCGGGCCATTACTGCCGCCCGGTCGGCAACGGCAGCAACGCATGCGGCTGCGACAAGGCGGCCGACTGCGCGGTCGGCTTCGCGTGCAACATCACCACGCACCTCTGCGTGACCCAGTGCAGCGCCCAGCAGGCCTGCAACGGCGGCTGCTGCAACGCCGGCTCGTGCGTCCCGGGCAACGCCCCGACCGCCTGCGGAACCGCGGTGGCGTGCGTCAGTTGCGCCAACGCGCAGGTCGGCCACGCGTGCATCGGCGGCCTGGCCTGCGGCTGCAACGTCAGCGCCGACTGCAGCGACCTCCAGGCCTGCAACACGGTCAGCCACCAGTGCACCAACGTCTGCAACGCCAACCAGCTCTGCAAGGGTGGCTGCTGCTCGGGCGGCACCTGCGCGGCCGGCTCCTCGAACAGCGCCTGCGGCGCGGCGGGCGGCGCTTGCACCAACTGCAACTCGGGCACAAGCGCGACCCCGACCTGCACCGCCGGCGTCTGCACCTCGGCCTGCGGTGATCTCGGCCACGGCACGTGTGGCGGTGGCAACTGCTGCTCTGCCGGCAAGTGCGTCGGCGGGAAGGCCAACAGCACCTGTGGCTACACCAACACCTGCGCAGACTGCACCAGCGCGTCGACCGGTCACGTCTGCATCACGACCGGCATGAAGTCGGTGTGCGGATGCTCCGCGGCGGCCGACTGCTCGAAGGCCGCCCTCAACATGGCGGGTCAGACCTGCGACACCGCCGCCAAGACCTGCACCGACAGCTGCGGCTACATGGGCGCGACCGGGTGCAATGGCGGCTGCTGCCTCGGCGGCACCTGCCGTCCGGGAAATCAGAACAACGCTTGCGGCGTCGCCGGCGGCCAGTGCAACAACTGCGGCACGGCCTGCAACCCGGGCCCGGCCTGCAACGCGGCGAACGGGTCGTGCGGCTGCACCGCTTCCACCCAGTGCGCTCAGGGCGGCATGGCCTGCGGCCAGCGCAACGGCTGCAACACGGTCATCGTCGGTGGCTCGTGCTGCATCGCGACGACGGCCCTCCAGGTCCGTCCGAGCGGCGGCATGGCAGCGGCCTGCTGCAGCGGCGCGATGACGATGGGTGGCAACTGCACCTGCATCGCGGTCAGCCAGCCCTCGGGCGGCAACGCCTCGGCCTGCTGCACGCAGGTCCAGAACAACAACGCCTGCATCTGCATCCCGAACGGAATGTCGCCGGGTGGCTGCGGCTTAAGTGGTCAGAACACCAGCTGCTGCTCGCTCCGCTGCAGCCTCCTGAGCGGCGGCAACTGCGTGGCGGCGATCCTGAACCAGACCTGCCTCACCACGGCCGGCTGCGCGATGGGCCTCACCTGCAAGCCCTCCATGAACAACGGCCCGCTCACCTGCACGCCGTAGCTCTCTGATCCCCGCGACTGGGCGCCGGTACGACGCCGGCGCCCAGCCGCTTCCTTCCCCCCTCTCCCGCACCACCATTTCCCCTTCAAAAAAAGCTTCCATCCTGGAAGCCCTGCGTGCTACCGTCCCCGACACTGCTGAACCTAACGTATTCTTGGAGGCTGGACGATGGCAAAAATGGGAACGAAGTGGACGCTCAGGATTGTGCTCCCGCTGGCCCTCCTGGGGGCCGGACTGGGGAGCGTCGGTTGCGAAACGACGGAAGATCCGGAAATGCCGCCGGTCCCCACGCCTGACCTGGCAAAGCCCAAGGTCGACAGCGGCGGCGTCAAGGAAGACCTCACCGTCGTCCCAGAGATCGACATGACGATCGTTGAGGACGACGACATGACGGTCGTCGTAGAGGCCGACATGACCATTCTCCCCACCGACGACATCGGTGGTACCGACGACATCGGCGGCGGCGGAAGCGACGCTGGCGATGGCCCCGCGGTCATGCCCTGCGGCAACACGCAGCAGAGCTGCGGCGCCCCGGGGGCATGTCAGGACTGCACCGGCAACCAGGGCGGTCAGGCCTGCGTTGCGCTCAAGTGCGGCTGCAACAGCTCCTCGGACTGCCCGAAGGGCTTCGCCTGCCAGGCCAACGGCCAGTGCGACCCGACCTGCGCCGGCGGTCTCGCCTGCAACGGCGGCTGCTGCGACGGCGCGAACTGCCTCGTCGGCAATGACAACGGCAAGTGCGGCGGCGACGGCAAGGCCTGCGCGGCCTGCGGCGGCGCCACTCCGACCTGCACCGCTGGCGCCTGCACCGCGACCTGCGTCATCGGTGGCATGGGCGGCGCGGCCTGCGGGATGGGCTTCTGCTGCGATGCGAAGAACCAGTGCGCGGCGATCGGCAACGGCGCCTGCGGCCTCGCCGGCGGCGCTTGCAACGACTGCAGCAAGAGCGCGAACGGTCCGACCTGCCTGATGAACGGCACCTGCGGCTGCGCCAAGGCGGCCGATTGCGCCGCCAACCAGGCCTGCACCGCGGGCGTCTGCGGCGCGGCGTGCGACATGAACACCCCGTGCAACGGCGGCTGCTGCGACGTCGCGAACAAGAAGTGCCTCGCCGGCAACCTGCAGGCCTCGTGCGCCCTCGGCATGGCGGCGTGCGGCACCTGCGTCGCCAACGCGATGGGCACCGCCTGCCTCACCATCAACGCCAAGACCTTCTGCGGCTGCAAGGTCGCGGCGGACTGCGCCGTCGGCTTCTCCTGCGACGCCGTGACCAACGTCTGCACCAACAAGTGCGACGCCAACAACCTGTGCAACGGTGGCTGCTGCTCGGCCGCCGTCAACGGGACCTGCCAGAAGGGCATCGAGGGAACCAACAAGCAGTGCGGCAACAACGGCGGCCTCTGCGCCGACTGCACCGGCAACCCGAACGGCAAGGTGTGCGTGGCCTTGGGCAACGGCGGCGTCTGCGGCTGCGCGGCCTTCCCGGCCGACTGCCCGATCTCCAGCACCGGCTGCGTGAACAAGGTCTGCAACAACAAGTGCGACGCCAACAACAAGTGCCAGTTCGGCTGCTGCGGCGGTAACGGTGCCTGCTCGAACGGCACCGTGGCTGCCGCCTGCCTCATCACCGGGATGGCCGCCTGCGTCGATTGCACGACCAACAACGCCGGGCACCTCTGCCGTCCTGGGGCGATGAACAACAACGCCTGCGGCTGCGACAAGGCAGCCGACTGCGCGGTGGGCTTCGCCTGCAACGTCGTGTCGCACCTCTGCGTCGTGGCCTGCAACGCGCAGCAGGCCTGCAACGGCGGCTGCTGCTCGGCCGCGGTGAATGGCCAGTGCCTCGCCGGCAATGCCCCCACCGCCTGCGGCGCGGCCAACGCCTGCGTCGACTGCTCGGCGAACGTCGGTGGCCACGCGTGCATCAACGGCACGAGCTGCGGCTGCAACAAGTCGTCGGACTGCGGCGCCCTCCAGGCCTGCGACACCGTGAAGAAGCTCTGCACCAACGTCTGCACCGCGAACCAGCTGTGCAACGGCGGCTGCTGCAGCGGCGGCACCTGCGCGGTCGGCAGCTCGAACACCGCCTGCGGCGGCGTTGGCGGCGCCTGCCTCGACTGCAAGCCGGGCGCTAGCGCGACCCCGACCTGCACCGCCGGGGTCTGCACCTCGGCGTGCGGTGCGCTCGCCAACGGCGTGTGCGGCGGCGGCAACTGCTGCTCCGCCGGCAAGTGCGTCGGCGGCAAGGCGGACGCCACCTGCGGCTACACGGGTGCCTGCCTCAAGTGCGGCAACGCCTCGACGGGCAAGAAGTGCCTCGTCCCGGTCAACAACAACTGGTCGTGCGGCTGCACCCAGAAGTCCGAGTGCTTCGCGGCCGCCGGCAACCAGGCGGGTCAGACCTGCGACACCAACAGCAGCACCTGCACCAACGCCTGCGGCTACGCCGGCGCGGCGGCGGGTGGCTGCAACGGCGGCTGCTGCCTCGGCGGCACCTGCCGTCCGGGCGTCGCCGACAACGCGTGCGGCGTCAGCGGCGGTCAGTGCAATAGCTGCCTCGACACCTGCAACGCCGGCCCGAAGTGCAACGCGCAGAACGGCTCGTGCGGCTGCACCATCGCCAACCTCGACGGCGGCACCCTTTCGTGCAACACCGCCAACTCCTGCTTCGTGAACCCGAACGCCTTCCGCGCAGGCTGCAACCTCGCCACCAACGTCTGCTGCGTCCCGGGTATCTACAACCTGAAGGGAGTCGGCAACGCCTGCTGCACCGGCATGGATGTCAATGGCACCTGCACCTGCAACCTCAACGGGGTGAACGCCGGAGCGCCGGCCAATCCGTGGAACTGCTGCTCGCTCTCCGTCGCCGGCAATGGCACCTGCCAGTGCCTCCCGAACGGCACAAAAACGAACTTCGGCCTTGGTGCCGAGCCGCGCGCCTGCTGCTCCAATCACGTCGGCGCCGCCAATTCCTTCAACTGCATCTGCGCCACCAAGGGCCAGACCGCTCAGACGGCGGCCGGCTGCTGCGCGAACCTCATGTTCGC
The DNA here is from genome assembly GCA_009692555.1 of Myxococcales bacterium. GTDB lineage: Bacteria > Myxococcota_A > Polyangia > Palsa-1104 > SHYY01 > SHYY01. The sequence continues at coordinate 18,895 of SHYY01000004.1, read as the reverse complement.
GAACGGCCTCTGCAACTGATGTAGCGAGAACCGGGCGTCGGTATCGCCGGCGCCCGGTTCCTCCTTCTCTCCTTCCGCTCCAACCCCTCTTCCCGCTCGGCACCGCTTCTAACGCACGGCAGCGTATGCTACCGTCGCCTCTGCCGCTCGGCATGTCTCGCGAGCGTCGGCAAGAGGCGCATCCGGATGAACCTCAAGCTGTGGGCGCTGCCGTGGGTGGTCGTCGCACTCGTCGGGTGCGGCGAGGAGCCTCCTGTTGCCACCGCGGATGCCGCCCCGGCCGACCTCGCCGCGCTGCCGTCTGCCGATCGCGCGCCGGCCTTCGATGGGGTGCTCCTCGATCAGGGCCCGGCCGACCCGGATCTGGCGGTGGTGGACTCCGCGGAAGGTGAGGACGCCCTCTCCGTCGATGGACTGATCGCCGCGGACGCTGCGTCGTCCGACGGCGCGGCCGACCTCGCGCTGCCGGCGTGCGAAGGCACACCGCAAAGCTGCGGCGCACCGGGCGCGTGCCAGGACTGCACCGGCAACAGCGGCGGCTCCGCGTGCGTCGCAAAGAAATGCGGCTGCGCCGGACCCGCGGACTGCCCGAAGGGAAGCGCGTGCGATCCCAAGAGCGCCGTGTGCTCGCAGGCCTGCGCCGGCGCGCTCCTGTGCAACGGCGGCTGCTGCGACGGCGCCACCTGCCGCGGCGGCAACGAGAACGGAGCGTGCGGTACCAACGGCGGGGTGTGTGCTCCCTGCGGCGGCGCCACGCCCACCTGCGCGGGAGGGGCCTGCACCGCCTCCTGCGTCGCCGGCGGCGTCGGCCAGCCCGGCGTGTGCGCCAAGGGCTTCTGCTGCAGTGCACAAAACCAGTGCGCCGCGGTCGGCGACGGCGCGTGCGCGGTCGCGGGCGGGGCATGCGTCGACTGCGCCAAGAGCGGCGACGGTCCGGTCTGTCTCATCGCTGGCGCGTGCGGCTGCCTGAAGGCGGCGGACTGCCCACCCGGCCGCGCCTGCGCCTCCGGGGTGTGCACCACCGCATGCGACGCCAACACGCCCTGCAGCGGCGGTTGCTGCGATGCAGCGAACAAGAAGTGCGTCGCCGGCACGGCACAGGCGGCGTGCGCGCTCGGCGCCCTGGCCTGCGGAAGCTGCGCCAACAGCCCCGCCGGCACCGCCTGCCTCGCCGTCGGCAACCCGGGAGCGAACGCCTGCGGCTGCAAGTCCGCCGCGGATTGCCCGCCGAACACGGCCTGCGATCCGATCACCTTCACCTGCGGCGCGAAGTGCGACGGCGGGCGTCCCTGCAACAGCGGCTGCTGCTCGGCGGCGCAGAACGGTACCTGCGCGAAGGGCCTCGATCCCGCGAGCAAGGCGTGCGGCAACAACGGCGGGGTGTGCGTCGACTGCACCGGCAACGCGAACGGACACCTCTGCGTGGCTTCGGGGAGCGGCGGCGCGTGCGGCTGCAGCAAGTTCCCCGACGACTGCCCGGTCTCGAGCACCGGCTGCGCGAACAAGGTGTGCAACAACCAGTGCGACGCGAACAACAAGTGCCTGTTCGGCTGCTGCGCGGGCGGCACCTGCGCCAACGGCACCGCCGCGGGCGTGTGCTTCCTCGTCGGAATGGCCGCCTGCTTCGACTGCACCTCCGCCGCCTCGGGCCACCTCTGCCGGCCCTCCGGAAACGGCGGCAACTCCTGCGGCTGCGACAAGGCGGGCGACTGCCCGGTCGGTCTTTCTTGCAATGCAGCAACGCACGCGTGCGAGGCAAAGTGCGGCCCGAACCAGCCCTGCAACGGCGGCTGCTGCGCGGGCGGGGCGTGCGTCCCCGGCAACGCCGCCAGCGCCTGCGGGAGCGCCGGCCTGTGCGTCGATTGCAGCGCCTCTCCGTCGGGGCACGCCTGCGCCGCCGGAAACGGGGGCGCCGCGTGCGGCTGCAACAAGGCCGCGGAGTGCGGACCGCTCCAGGCCTGCGACGTCGCGAAGCACCTCTGTACCAGCGCCTGCAACGCGAACCAGCTGTGCAGCGCCGGCTGCTGCGCGGGCGGGACCTGCACCCCCGGCTCCTCGAACTCCGCGTGCGGCGCGTCGGGCGGCGCGTGCATCGACTGCCAGCCCGGCGCGAGCGCGACGCCCACCTGCGTGGCCGGCACCTGCGGCGGCAAGTGCGGCGGCGGCAGCGACGGCGTGTGCGGCGCCGGCAACTGCTGCGGAAAGGCGGGCCAGTGCACCTCTGGCAAGCTCGACGCGGCGTGCGGCTTCAGCGGCGCCTGCCAGGACTGCACCCAGAACTCCCTCGGCCATCGCTGCCGGACCCCGCTCGCCGACTGGACCTGCGCCTGCGACGTCCCGTCGGATTGCTTCGCAGCGACGGGGAACCAGGCCGGCCAGTCCTGCGACGCGCCGAACCACGTGTGCACCAGCGAGTGCGCCTATCCCGGAGCGACCGCGTGCAACGGCGGCTGTTGCCTGGGCGGGCAGTGCCGTCCCGGGACGCAGGACAACGCGTGTGGCGCGCTCGGCACCGCCTGCCAGAGCTGCGCTGCGACCTGCAACACCGGCCCGCGCTGCAGCGCCAAGGGCGCCTGCGGCTGCGACCAGAACGCGCAGTGCGCCGGCAACGCCACCTGCACCGGCGGCGGCGCGAATCGCCTCGGGTGCAACCTGAATACCCTGGGCTGCTGCATCCCCGGCGTCGCCGGCTTCAAGGACAACGGCAACCCGGCCAACTGCTGCACCGGGGCATCGCTCAACGGGGCCTGCACCTGCTTCGCGACCGCCACCAGCGCCAAGGGCTCCCCCGCCAGCTGTTGCACCCAGCGCGCCGATGGCCTCGGCAACTGCATCTGCCTGAACAAAGGCCAGGCCTGCGCTGGCGGCTACGAGTGCTGCTCGGGCACCTGCGGAGGGGGCGCCTGCCAGTAGCCGTGCCATCGTAGTGCTCGGCGAACTTTCGGCGGGAGCGGGGACTGTGTTACCCTGCGGGCCAGTGGACTCAACCTACACTTGGAGGCCTTCCATGGGCAAGAACTGGATGTTTCGTGTGGTGGTGGCAGCGACGCTGGGGGGCTTCGGCGGCGTGCTCGGCTGTGGCGGTGACATGCCGAAAGACGGGGGCGGCGCGCAGCCCGATCTGTCAATCGTGGCGAAGGGCGACCTTGCGATGCCGCCGGGTGACATGCCGAAGACGGAGGACGATCTCGCCGTCGGCGACATGGAGATCCCCGACGCCGCCGAGGGCGACCTCACGGTCGAAGGCGACATGGCCGCGCCCGACGACGGCGCCGCGCTGCCCGACGGCGCCAACGACCTCAGCGATCCGCCCTGCGGCAACTCCCAGCAGAGCTGCGGCAAGCCCGGCAACTGCGAGGACTGCACCGGCAAGACCGTCGGTGTCGCCTGCGTGGCGATGAAGTGCGGCTGCAACTCCTCGGCGGACTGCCCGAAAGGCAGCGCGTGCAACCTCCAGACGAACCAGTGCTCCGACTCGTGCGCGGGCGGTCTGGTCTGCAACGGCGGCTGCTGCGACGGCCAGACCTGCCAGTCCGGCAGTGACGTAGCGACGTGCGGCAGCGACGGCAACAAGTGCGCCGCCTGCGGCCTCGGCACCCCGACCTGCGTGGGCGGCGCCTGCTCGGCCACCTGCGTCGTCGGCATGGGCATGGTCGGCAACTGCGGCCAGGGCTTCTGCTGCAACGCACAAAACCAGTGCGCGGCGATCGCCAACGCGAGCTGCGGCGTCGCCGGCGCGGCCTGCACCGATTGCGGCAAGAGCGCCAACGGACCGACTTGCCTGATGAACGGCAGCTGCGGCTGCGCGGTGTCGAAGGACTGCCCGGTGGGCCAGGCATGCAAGGGCGGCGCCTGCGGCACCGCCTGCGACATGAACACCGCGTGCAACGGCGGCTGTTGCTCGCAGAACGTGTGCGTCGCCGGCAACACCCAGACCGGCTGCTCCCTCGGCGGCGCGGTGTGCGGCTCCTGCGCCGGCAACGGCACCGGCACCGCGTGCGTGACCCTCAACGCGATGACCTTCTGCGGCTGCGATTCGCAGAACGACTGCCCGGCCAACAGCGCCTGCAACACCACCACCCACAAGTGCGGCGCGGCGTGCGACGTCAACAATCCGTGCAACGGCGGCTGCTGCTCGGCGGCGATGAACGGCACCTGCGCGAAGGGCGTCGCCGACGCCGCGTGCGGCAACAACGGCGGCGTGTGCGCCAGCTGCGCCGCCAACGATGTCGGCCGCGCCTGCGTGGCCACCCAGGGCGGCGGCACCTGCGGGTGCGATCCGGCCAAGGTCCTCGCCGACTGCCCGATCACCGCGACCAAGTGCGACGCGGTGAAGAAGATCTGCATCAAGGTCTGCTCGGCGATCGACAAGTGCCAGTTCGGCTGCTGCTCGGCGGCGATGAACGGCGAGTGCCGCACAGGCACCGCTCACAACACCTGCGGCGGCGCGGGCATCTGCGTCGACTGCACCATCGCCAACGTCGGCCATGTGTGTCGCCCCGGCGCCAACAACCAGAACACCTGCGGCTGCAACGCCGCCGCCGACTGCCCGTCCAATCAGGCCTGCAACGTCGTCAACCATTCCTGCACCGCCACCTGCTCGATGGCGCAGGCCTGCAACGGGGGCTGCTGCTCGAACCCCGCCGGCGGCACCTGCCAGCCGGGCAACGTGGTGGCCGCCTGCGGCGCCGCGAACGCGTGCCTCAACTGCACCAACGCCGCCGTCGGCCGCGCCTGCGTCAGCGGCGCGTGCGGCTGCACCAAGGCGTCGGACTGCGGCGCGCTCCAGGCGTGCGACGCCGTCAAGAAGGTCTGCACCAACATCTGCAACGCCAACCAGCTGTGCAATGGCGGCTGCTGCTCGGGCGGCGTGTGCGTCGCGGGCACCGCGAACTCGGCGTGCGGCGGCGCCGGCGCGGCCTGCATCGGCTGCCAGGCCGGCACCCCGAGCTGCGTCGCCAACGCCTGCGTCAACAAGTGCGGCGCCGGCAACGACGGCATCTGCGGCTTCGGCTTCTGCTGCTCGGCCCTGAAGTGCGTCATCGGCAACCAGTCCAAGGCCTGCGGCTACTCCGGCGCGTGCATGGACTGCAGCAACAACTCCGACGGGACCAAGTGCCAGACCCCGGTCAACAACCAGTACTTCTGTGGCTGCGACGATCAGACGCAGTGCCTCCCGGCCAATCCGCAGGGCGGCAGCGCAGGCTACACTTGCGCCAAAAGCGATAAAACCTGCACCAGTCTGTGTGGCAACCCCGCGCTGTTCACCAACTGCAACGGAGGCTGCTGCTCGGCGCCGAACGGACAGTGCCGCGCGGGCGGCGGCGACGCGGCGTGCGGCAACGGCGGCGGCTTCTGCAAGAGCTGCTCGGCCAGCTGCAACCCCGGCCCGACCTGCATCAACGGCGGCTGCGGCTGCAACAACCTGTTCAGCCAGTGCTTCAACGAGCCCACCTGCTACGACCCGCCTGGCCACCGCGACGGCTGCAACCTCGCCACCGCCTCCTGCTGCGTCTCCGGCCTGAACGGCTTCAAGGACAACGGCAACGCGGCAAACTGCTGCACCGGCGCGTCCGTGAACGGCCTCTGCACCTGCAACCTCGCGGGCGGGGCGGCGGGCAATCCGCCGAGCCCGTGGTTCTGCTGCTCGGTCCTGCTGAACAACATGGGCCAGTGCGGCTGCCGCAACAACGGCGCGTCCGTGAACCTCCTCGGGTTCGGCGCCGAGCCGAAGGCCTGCTGCTCGGGCCGCGTCACCGGCAGCACCTGCGTCTGCTCGGCGAAGGGCCAGACTGCCCAGACCCAGGCCGGTTGCTGCGCCAACCTCGTCCTCGCCAACGGCATGTGCAACTGAGCCTCTGATCTGGCGGGCCGGGCGTCGCCATCACCGACGCCCGGCCCGGTTTTCCTCTCCCGCCGCGTCCCCTTTCTTGCTTCGCCAAGCCGCGATCGCTTAAGCTCCGCTCAAGCTCCTGGCCAGACGTCCGATGTGGCGCCCGTGGCGAGCGCCCCGCCGCCCGAGAGGTTCCATCATGCAAAGACACCGATCGTGGGTGTTGCTGGCCCTGCTCACGCTGCTCGCCTCCGAGCCGGCGCTGGGGGACAAGGACAAGGCGCGCGAGGCCTACAAGAAGGGCATGGCGCGCTACCTCCTCAACGACTAGGACACCGCGATCAAGCTCTTCGAGGACGGCTTCTCCGAGGAGCCCGATCCGGTGTTCCTCTACAACATCGCGCAGGCCTACCGCCTCTCGAACCGCCCCCCGCGCGCGATCGAGTTCTACAAGAAGTACCTCAAGCTCGACCCCGCGGCGAAGAAGCGGAAGGAGGTCGAGCAGCGGATCGCGGCCCTCGAGGCGAGCGGCGGACCGCCCCTCGAGCCGATCGCTCCAGGAACGAAGCCGCAGGGTGAGCCCGAGCGGGCAGTCGAGCCGGTGGACTCCCCCGCCGCTCCGCCCCCGTCGGTGGCCCCGCCTGGCAATCCGGGCGTGCTGCCCGCCGCCGCGATCACCGTCACCGCCACCGCAGCACCGCCGCCGCGCAAGCTGTGGCCGATCTGGCTCGGCGTCGGCGCCGGGCTGGTCGTCGTCGGCGTGCTCACCGCACTGGCGATCGTGTTCACAAGGTCGAGCCTGACCATCCTCCCGGCGGAGATGCTGCCATGACCCGTCTCGGCGGACTGCAAATCCTCCCGCTCGCTCTCGCGCTCGGGATCGCGGGCTGCGGCACTCCCGACCCTGCGCAGGCCACACCGGCGGCTGCCTCGCCGTGCAGGTCGAGGGCAGCGTGGGCGCGATCGACACCCTGCACATCGATCTCCAGGGCGCCATCGAGCACGGCTTCGACCGACCGCTCGCGGGCGCCAAGCTGCCGGTGGCGGTTGCGATTCACCTGAAGGACGACAGCAAGGGGACGATCTCCGCCCAGGCCGTCGGCCTGCTCGGCTCCTCGACGGTGGGGATCGGCGCAGGGACGATCGAGGTCACCCCGGGCGTCCACGCGACGCTGGTGATCACCTTGCAGAAGGTCAGCGGCGCCACCTGCAGCGACGGTGCGCGCGACGGCAACGAGACCGGCGTCGACTGCGGCGGCGACTGTCCGGCCTGCGGCGCCCTGTGCACCGACGGGGCGCAGAGCGGCCAGGAGACCGATATCGACTGCGGCGGCCAGGGGGCCATGGCGTGCCCGAAGTGCGGCGAGGGCAAGGCCTGCCTCGTCGACGGCGACTGCGCCGGCGGGTCGTGCAAGGCCAAGCTGTGCACCGGCAAGGAGTGCAGCGACGGCGTGAAGAACGGCACCGAGACCGACATCGACTGCGGCGGCACCTGCATGGCGAAGTGCGGCGACGCCAAGGGCTGCGCGAAGGACGACGACTGCGCGAGCGCCAGCTGCCAGGCGGGCAAGTGCGCCGGCGCGATGTGCGGCGACCTGGCGAAGAACGGCGCCGAGACCGATGTGGACTGCGGCGGCCCGTGTCCGAGGTGCGCCAACGGCAAGAAGTGCAGCGATGGCGCGGACTGCCAGAGCCTGGTCTGCACCAACAAGGCGTGCGCCACGCCGACCTGCTTCGATCAGGTCAAGAACGGCGCCGAGACCGACGCCGACTGCGGCGGCACCTGCCCGATGAAGTGCGCCGACGGGAAGGGGTGCGCGGCGGCGAGCGACTGCGCCACCGGCACCTGCAGCGCCGGGATGTGCTCCGGCGCCAGCTGCGCCGACAAGGTGAAGAACGGCAAGGAGACCGACCTCGACTGCGGCGGCGGGTGCCCGAACAAGTGCGGCGATCAGCAGGGCTGCGCGCTCGGCGGCGACTGCCAGAGCGCGGTGTGCACCAATGGCCTGTGCGCCATCCCGTCGTGCGTCGACGCGGTCAAGAACAGCAAAGAGAGCGACGTCGACTGCGGCGGCACCTGCCCGAACAAGTGCGCCGACACCAAGGGCTGCGCGCTGGCGGGCGACTGCCAGAGCGGCGTGTGTACCGCCAACAAGTGCAGCGGCGGGGGATGCGCTGACAAGGTGAGAAACGGGAAAGAGACCGATATCGACTGCGGCGGCGGCATGTGCATGCCCTGCCAGGTCCTGAAGGCCTGCGCGCTGGCGGCGGACTGCGCGAGCGGCGTATGCACCGGCGGCGTGTGCGCCGATCCGAGCTGCGCGGACAAGGTGAAGAACGGCGGGGAGAGCGACATCGACTGCGGCGGCACCTGCCCGGGCAAGTGCGCCGACGCCAAGGGGTGCGCGGTCGCCACCGACTGCCAGAGCGGGGTCTGCACCGCCTTGAAGTGCGCCGCCCCGACGTGCGTCGACAAGGCCAAGAACGGCATGGAGACCGACGTCGACTGCGGCGGCTCCTGCCCCGGCTGCGCGCTCCAAAAGGCGTGCAAGATCGCCGCGGACTGCGCGATGGGGACGGTGTGCACCGCCAACCAGTGCGTCTCCGCGGCGTGCGGCGACAAGCTGAAGAACGGCACCGAGACCGACATCGACTGCGGCGGGAGCTGCGCCGGGTGCGACCCCGGGAAGGCCTGCCAGAAGGCGGCCGACTGCCTCTCCGGCGTCTGCACCGGTGCCAAGTGCGTCGCGCCGACCTGCATGGATCTGCTCAAGAACGGCCTCGAGTCGGACATCGATTGCGGCGGCAGCGGGTGCGCCGGGTGCGGGACCGGCAAGGCGTGCGCGGCGGCGGCCAACTGCGCGAGCGGAGTGTGCGTCGCCAACCTGTGCGTCGCGCCGACCTGCGCCGACGGCGTGAAGAACGGGATGGAGACGGACGCCGACTGCGGCGGCGGCTGCGGCGCCTGCGTGGTCGGCAAGGGGTGCGGCGTCGCAGCCGACTGCGCCAGCCTGGTCTGCACGGCTCTCAAGTGCGCCTCGCCGAGCTGCAACGACGCCAAGGCAAACGGCACCGAGACCGACGTCGACTGCGGCGGGAGCTGCCCGAAGTGCGCCGGCGGGAAAGTGTGCGCGGCGTCGGGCGACTGCCTGAGCCTGGTGTGCACCGCAGCAAAGTGCGCCAATCCGAGCTGCAACGACGGCCTGAAGAACGGCGCCGAGACCGACACCGACTGCGGCGGCGGCTGCCCGAGGTGCGCCGACAACAAGGGATGCGCGGCGGCGATCGACTGCACCAGCAGCGTCTGCACCGCAGCCAAGTGCGCCGCGCCGACCTGCATGGACGCGGTAAAGAACGGCGTCGAGACCGACGTCGACTGCGGCGGCGGAGTGTGCGGCAAGTGTCCCGACATGAAGATCTGCGGCGGCGCCGGTGACTGCATGAGCGGCGTGTGCGCGGCGAACAAGTGCTCCGGCGCGGCATGCAACGACGGGGTCAAGAACGGGATGGAGACCGACATCGACTGCGGTGGGACGTGTCAGACCAAGTGCGCCGACGGCAAGACCTGCGGGCAGGCGTTCGACTGCGCGAGCCTGGTGTGCACGGCGCAGAAGTGCATCACGCCCGCGTGCGGCGACGGGGTGAAGAACGGCGCGGAGACCGACCTCGACTGCGGCGGCTCGTGCGCCAGGTGCGTCGACGGCAAGGGGTGCGCGGTCGGCGCGGACTGCGTCAGCCTGGTGTGCACGATGAACAAGTGCTCGCAGGCCGGCTGCGGCGACATGAGCAAGAATGGCACCGAGACCGACGTCGACTGCGGTGGCTCCTGCCCGGGCTGCCAGACCAGCAAGGCGTGCAAGGTGGCGGTCGACTGCGTGAGCCTGGTGTGCACCCAGCTCAAGTGCGTGGCGCCGGCGTGCCCCGACGGAGTGAAGAACGGCACCGAGACGGACCTCGATTGTGGCGGCGCGAACTGCCAGAAGTGCGCCGACAACAAGGCCTGCGGCGCGCCCGCGGACTGCCTCTCCGGCGTGTGCAGCGGCGGGAAGTGCGCCGTCCCGACCTGCGTCGACGGGGTGAAGAACGGCGTCGAGAGCGACGTCGACTGCGGCGGGATGTGCAGCGGCGCGAACGGCAAGTGCATCACCGGGAAGTCGTGCAACGCCGCCGCCGACTGCGCGAGCGGGGTGTGCACGATGGGGAAGTGCGCCACGCCCGCGTGCAACGACGGGGTCAGGAACGGCAGCGAGAGCGACATCGACTGCGGCGGCACGATGAATTGCATGAAGTGCCCGACCGGCAAAGCGTGCTTCCAGCCGGCCGACTGCGCGAGCGGTGTCTGCAATGGCGGGGTCTGCAAGGCGCCCGCGTGCAACGACATCGTCCAGAACGGCAGCGAGACCGATGTGGACTGCAGCGGGGCCTGCCCGGTGTGCGCCGTCGGGAAGAAGTGCATAGCGGCCAGCGACTGCTCCACCGGGAAGTGCCTCGCCGCGCCGAACCTCGTCTGCGTCGCCTTGACAACCAACTTCCTCGTCGGCGATTACACCCCGAGCACGACCGCCAACGCGATCGCGTCGGGCGACTTCAACGGGGACGGCAAGGCCGATCTGCTCACGGCTTCGGGCGACGTCGGGCTGTTCATGAACCTTCGGGAACCCGAAATCGGGAACCCGAAATTCGGCAACCCGGCGCAGTCCTTCCAACTCGGGACCGGCTACGGGATCGGGGTCGCCGACTTCACCGGCGACGGGAAGGCCGACTTCGCGGTCAGCCGGAACCCCCCGAGCCACGGGACCCCTCGCGACGTCATGGTGTTCACCAACAACGGCCAGGGCGTCTTCCCGCAGATGCTCAATCCGACCTACATCGTGGGGGGCGGCTCCCCGGGGCCCTTCGCCTTCGCCGACTTCGACGGCATCAACGGGATCGACCTCGCCGTCGCCAACGCCGGCACCAACAACATCAGCGTGCTCCTCAACAAGGGCGGGGGCACGTTCAACCCGGCGGTGTTCTACCCGGTCGGAAATAGGCCCGGCCCGCTCGCGGTGGGCGATCTGAACGGCGACGGAAAGCCCGATCTCGCCACCTGCAACGAGAACGACGGCACCCTGAGCGTCCTGCTCAACACCGGCAACGCCTTCGTCGTCAAGGGGCCGATCGCGGCGGGCCAGAACCCGGTGGGCGTCGCATCGGGCGACTTCAACGGCGACGGGAAGTGGGATCTGGTGGTGCCGAACTTCTACTCGGCAAGCGTCAGCGTCCTTCTCAGCAACGGCGACGGCACGTTCCAGCAGCCTGTCGCCTACGGAGCCGGCGGGCAGCCGGTGCCGCTGGTCGCCGCCGACTTCAACAAGGACGGTCGCCCCGACATCGCGGTGGCGAACCGCGCCACCAGGGACGTGACGATCCTGGTCAACAAGGGCGATGGCACCTTCTTCCAGGCGCTGAACATCCAGGTCAGCACCGACCCGAGCGCCATGACCGTGGCCGACTTCACCGGCGACGGAAAGCTCGACCTCGCCGTGACCCTCCCGACAGACGGCGCCGGCACCTTCACGGTGCTGACCAACACCTCGAACTGAGCCCTACGCGGACACGCGCTGCGGCTGATCGGCCGGGAGCGTCACGGTGAAGGTGGTGCCGCGCCCGGGCTCGCTGTCGACGGCGATCGTGCCGCCGTGGCGCTCGACGATCCCGTGGACGATCGAGAGGCCGAGGCCGGAGCCCTGGCCGACGTCCTTGGTGGTGAAGAAGGGATCGAAGATCCGCGCGAGCAGATCCTTGGGGATCCCCGGGCCGTCGTCAGCGACGGTGATCACCACGCGGTCACCGTCGCGCCGGGTCTCGATCCGGATCACCCCGCCGCGCTCGTGCTCGGCCAGCGCCTGCGCGGCGTTGGTGAGGAGGTTCATGAAAACCTGGTGGAGCTGCCCAGCGTAGCCGCGCACGCGGCCAACGTCGCCGTACGCCCGCTCGACGGTGATCCCGTGCTTGAGGTGGTGGCGGAGGAGGTCGAGCGACTCGTCGAGGCCGCGGTGGAGATCGACGTCGACCAGACGATCGTCGTCGCCGCGCGAGTAGTTGTGGAGCGCCTGGACGATCTCCTTGGTGCGCCGCGCGCCGCGCTGGATCACCCGGAGCATCTCCCGCACATCGCCCGACAGCTCGCCGAGCTTCTCGGGGGTCATCGCGGGGGTGCGGGCGATCAGCTCCTCGAGGGTCAACTCGAGCGGGCCGGCGGTGTTGACCACCGCGTTGACCGGGTTGTTGATCTCGTGGGCGATCCCGGCGACCAGGCGGCCCATCGAGGCCATCTTCTCCGAGCGCACCAGCTCGGCCTGCGCGCGCTGGAGGGCCTCGAGCGCGCCCTTGATCTCCTGGTTGCGCCGCTCGAGCTCGGCGGTGCGCCGGGTGACCTCCTGCTCGAGCGAGAGGTTGATCTCCGTCGACGAGCGCAGCTTTTCGTTGAGCGCGCGCCGCATCTCCTCGAAGGCGAAGGTGAGGCGCCCGATCTCGTCGGCCTCGCCCGCGGAGTGGATCACCGGGCGGGTCAGGTCGCCCTTGGCCATCGCGTCGGCGCGCTTCTCGAGGAGACGGATCGGCGCGGTGAGATCGGCCGCCACGAAGACCACGATCCCCATCGATGCGGCGGCGAGCATCACGAAGAAGAACACCAGCACCACGATCGGTCGATCGATCGATCCGCCGCGCCCGCGGTAGCCGGGGTAGAGCACCGCCACCGAGCCGAGGTCGACGTGCTGATCGTCGTAGACGCGCGCGTAGGCGCCGGAGAGCTGCAGCGACGAGAGCTCCACCTGGCCGGCCTCGCGGCGGCGCATCAGCTGCTCGCCGTACCACGGCAATGGAGGGGGGCCCTCCTTCCCACCGCCGAAGGCGACCGGGCGCGAATCCCCCTCGGTCGGCAGGTAGTAGAACACCGCCTTGTCGCGCGCGGCGTCGCGGGCGGCGTCCTCGAGCGCGTCCACGATCTCGCGAAAGGCGAGGCGGCCCCCTTCGGAGTGGGCGGAGTGTGCCTCGATATCGGAGAGGGTGGCCGCGAGGCGGAGCTCGGTCTCGCGCTGGATGAAGCTGGTGGCGAGCGTCTTGTACTGCACGAACGACCACAAGAGCGAGAGGCCGCAGGCGAAGAAGGTCAGGCCGCCGAAGGAGGCGAGCATCTTGGTGCGCAGCGAGAAGGGGGTCCGTACCGTCTCCGGCGAGGGGCGGTGGCGCGCCGCGAGGTGGGTCAAGAGCGGGCGCATCGTGGCGCGGTGCCAGAGCACCTCGTAGATCGCCATCCCGACGGTGACGACCAGCGCCTCGCCGAACATGAACACCGCGTTCTCGAGGTCGATCCCGAAGATCAGCGGCCCCTGGACCACCAGGAGCGCCTCGCCGAGCACCGCCAACGCGAGCTTGGCGACAGCGAGCTGATAGGGCAGGGCCTGGGCGGCGCGGTAGGCGGCGATCGCGATGTCGGTGGGCGGCCGCTCGGCGCGTGGCAAGAGCGCGACGGCGAGGTAGCGGGCGACGGGGCGGGTGAGCCTCCGCGCCACCGCCACCCACACCAGCGCGAGCGCGAGGAGGGTGAGCGGGAACCAGGTCTCGAGCTGGATGTACTGCTCGAGGTTGATCGGGACGAAGAAGTAGGTGAAGCCGGCGACGGCGGCGGAGGCGAGCGCGCCGGTGGTGAGCGCGGCGCGGTAGAGGCGCGGCCGGTAGAGGTCATGGAAGAGGCGCACCGGGTCGTGATCGGGGAGCAGCTTGTCGCGCAGCCGCTCGAGGAGGCGCGCGTAGAGGAGCACGCGGATCACCTGCGCGCCGAGGCCGTGCAGCAGGGTGACCGCGATCACCGTCGCCACCGCGCGCGGCGGGAAGCTTGCCCTCCGCGCCAGCAGCGTGGCCAGGAGGAGCGCCACCAGTCCGCCGAGCGCCAGCCGCAGCCACGCCGCCCGCCGCGGCAGGGAGAGCATCGCCTGGTAGGCCGCCTCCAGCGACGGTCCGTCGACCATCTCGCCGGCCCGCCGCCGGCGCACGGCATGATCGATCGGCGCGCGCCACGCCCGCACCGCCACCCACCAGATCAGCCAGGCGCACCCGAGGGCGATCGGGCCGGCGGCGCCGAGGAGGAGCCGCTTTGGCTCGTCGAGCTGGAAGAACACCGCGAGCGGCGCGCCGACTCCCAGGAGCTCGAGCAGCGTGGCGATAGCGCCGGCGAGGGCGAACCGGCGCTGGTAGTGGAGCGGCTCCGCGGGACGCACCCGCGTGAGGATAGCACCGACGATCCCGCGCGATCGGGTATCATCCGCCCCGTGCGAGGGTTGCCTTCGAGGTCGATTGGCTTCGGCGCCTGTTTCTTGCGATCCCTTCGCGCCGGGTGGACGATCGGGGCGGAGGCTTTGCGATGCCGAGGCACGGACTGTGGACCTTCGTGATGGCAGGTGATCCGTCGACCACCGATCGCACGACGGCGGAGAAGATCCGCGAGTTCCTCGAGTCGCTCGACGATCAGGCCGAGGTGGTGTCGATCAGCCAGACCCGCCTCACCGACGAGGGCGGCGCCTCCGGGGGGCTGAGCACGTTCCTCATCTACCGGGCGCCGTAAGGGCCCGCGAATGGACAACTCAGTCGCCCTCGCGGCCGATCCATCCCGGCAGGCTTCGGGGGACTTGCCCCCGTTCTGCAGAGTTGGGGGGAGGCTCCTCCGTCAAATACAGAGAGAATTCTCCGTCGTCGCGCCTCGCCATCCGGGCGCCTCGGCCGCGATCATCGATCGAGTTGTCCATTCGCGGGCCCTGAGCGCCGTCAGGGGCTGTTCTTGCCGCGGCGCAGCGTCTCGATCAGGTCGGGGTGGGGCGCGGCGATGATCTCGGTGGTCACCAGCAGCCCGGGATCGAGGATCGCGATCGCCGCGCCGATCGCCGCCTCGACGAGATCGAGCGTCGAGGTGACCACGAAGTAGGCCTTGCCGCCGAGGCCATCGGCGAGGCGCAGCTCGCACAGCTCGACCTCCGAGGCCTTGCACGCCGCGTCGGCGGCGAGGAGAGCGGAGGCGACCGAGAAGGTCTCGACGATCCCCAGCGACGACAGACCGGCCGCGCGCCGCCCGCCGCCGAGGGCGCGGATCAGCGCCGCGTGGGCCTGCGGGAGGAACAGGCGATCGACCAGCGTCGGCGCGGCCATCGCCACCCCGATCTGCATCGCCTCGTCGACCTCGGCCACATCGCCGGTCACCACCACCACGTGCTTGCCCGGCGTCACCGGCCGCGCGAAGGCGAGCATCACCGGCGAGCGCTTGACCATCGCGTCGGCGACCACCAGCCCGCGCGCGATCGAGGTGGTCTCGATCAGCCCGACCGCCGGGCCGCGCAGCGCGATGCCCTCGCCCTCCCGCCTGAGGAACGGCCCGCTCATGTCGTCGGTGCGCGATCCGGATCGCGAGCGGGCACTCTCAACGCCCGATCCGGAACAGACGGTGACGCCGGCCGCAGAGCTCCGCCGCCTCGACCTCGACGAACGCCTCGGGCTGCGCCACCGCCTGCTCGATCGTGCCGGCATCGACCAGGTTCGCCACCCGCCGATCGGTCGCCAGCGCGCACAGCCGGAAGGCGATGTTCACCGGCGCGCCGAGCACATCCCAGAAACGGAGCCGGTCGGTGCCGAGCTCGCCGACCAGCACTCCCCGAGGCTGCCGACGCGGCGTACTCGAGCGGTGGCAGCTTCACCTTGACGTTGTCGGCCATCCACCGATCGCGCCGCTCGGCCATCTCGGCGAGCGCGCGCCCGCGGTGATCCTGCATCCCGACGAACGTCGCCAGCACGCTGTCGCCGATGAACTTGACGATCCGCCCGCCGTGCTTCTCGCAGATCCCGCCGGTGTGGTTGTAGAAGCCCGAAAGCGTCAGGGCGAGCTCCACCGGGCCGATCTGGTGCGCCAGCGTGGTGAAGTCGCGCATATCGGTGAGGACGATCGTCGCGTCGATCTCCTGGAGCAGCTGGTCCTGCACGCTCACTTGCCCTTGTCCCTCCCGACGTCAGACGAAGCGGAAGTAGTCCTTCAGGGTGCAGCGGCGCTCGCGGGTGAAGCTGACCGCGGTGGTCAGCCCCTCGCCCGTCGGTGAGGCGATGGTGAAGGAGGTGTAGCCCTCGCCGCCGTGGCCGAGGCCGGCGTAGTTCGGCGCGTTCTTGATGAAGATCGAGGTGTTGATCGTCCGCGCCATCGCGTGCAGCGCTTCCAGGTTGGTCGAGTACATCGACGCGGTGTGGCCGAAGCCGTGCTCGGCGCGCTTCCCCGCGGCGATCGCCGACGCCACATCGGGCATGCGAACGATCCCGATCACCGGCATCAGCAGCTCGTGCTGCACGAACGGGTGCATCTCGGGCACCTCGGCGATCAGGAGCCGGCAGTCGTCGCCGACGCGCACGCCGATCTCCTTGGCGATCACCCCGGCGTTCTTGCCGACCCACGCCTTGTTGACGTGATCCCCATCGAGCACGACCTTCTCGAGCTGCGCGGTCTGGCGATCGTTCAGCAGGTAGCAGCCCTCGGCCACCAGTCGCTTCTTCAGCTCGTCGCAGATCGACGCGACCGCGAAGACCTCTTTCTCGTCGGTGCAGATGACGTTGTTGTCGAACGAGGCGCCGGCGACGATCCCGCGCGCGGCGATCTCGAGGTGCGCCGTCTCGTCGACCACCACCGGCGGGTTGCCCGGGCCGCCGCAGATCGCGCGCTTGCCGGAGGCCATCGCCGCGTTGACCACCGCCGGACCGCCGGTGACGACCAGGATCCGCACCCCCTTGTGCTTCATCAGCTGGCCGGCGCTCTCGATGGTCGGCTTCTCGACGCAGGTGAGGAGATCGCGCGGCCCGCCCACCGCCTGGATCGCCTCGTTCAGGATGTGGACGTGCCACATCGAGGTGCGCGCCGCGCCCGGGTGTACGTTGTACACAACCGAGTTTCCGCCCGCGACCATCCCGATCCCGTTGTTGATGATCGTCTCGGTGGGGTTGGTGGTGGGGGTGATCGAGCCGATCACGCCGAACGGTGCGCGCTCGGTGATGGTGAGGCCACCGTCGCCGGTGAAGGCGATCGGCCGGAGGATCTCGGTGCCTGGCGTCTTGGTGGCGCACAGGGTGTTCTTCTGGATCTTGTCCTCGACGCGCCCGAGGCCGGTCTCCTCCCAGGCGTACTGGGCGAGCTCCTTGACGTGCTTCAGCGTCACCGCCCGCATCGCGCCGACGATCTTCTCGCGCAGCTCGAGGCTGTTCTTCTCGTGCTGCTCGAACGCCACCCGCGAGGCCTTCACCGCCGAGTCGACGTCGGGGTAGATCCCGTTCGATCCACGCGGAACGCGCACCTCGCGCTTGGGTCCCGAGGACGATGGGGACGACGGCGCAGGCGCCATTCGCGCCGCGGCACGCTCGACCGCTTCGGCGGGGTTCGCGGGCTGGCCGGTGCCGAGCCGCGCCACCACCCGTTCGACGATCTCCTGGATCCTGCGCTCGTCGAGGGTGGCCACTGCTAGTCCTTCACGTACCGGCTCTCGCCTTCGACTTCCACCTGATCGACGATCGCCATCACCGTGTGATCGACCGGGCGGTCCTTGGTCACCTTGGTCTGGCGCGCCGAGGAGCCGGCGACGTAGAGCACCACCTCGCCCACCCCGGCGCCGACGGCGTCGACCGCGACCACCACGGCGCCATTCGGCTTGCCGTCGAAGTCACACGCCTTCACGAGCAGGAAGCGGAGCCCGACCAGCTCCTCCTCCTTCCGCGATGCGACGACCGTCCCGACCACCTTGCCGAGGAGCATGGCGGAGAACTACTTGCCGCCGCCTTCGCTTGCCGCTTCCTTCTGGCGTCCGAGCGGCAGCACCGCGTCGATGTTGACGTGCGGGCGCGGGATGACATGCACCGACACCAGCTCGCCCACCCGCTCGGCCGCGCGCTGGCCCGCCTCGGTGGCCGCCTTCACCGCCGCGACGTCGCCGCGCACGATGGCGGTGACGAACCCGCCGCCGATCTTCTCGAAGCCCACCAGCTCCACTTTGGCGGCCTTCACCATCGCGTCGGCGGCCTCGACCATTCCGACGAAGCCCTTCGTTTCGATCATTCCCAGCGCGTCAGCCATTTTTGCGATCCTCAACCTTTCGAATAAAAACGATTACTTGTCGACGAACTTTTCCGGCTGCTTGCCGCTGATGCTCTCGATCGCGGCGATCGCCGCGGCGGCCGCAGCGTCGATCTCCGCCTCGGTGCCGCTCATGTACAGCCGCCCGAAGGCGCCGAACGGCGTCACCGAGACCAGGAACACGCGCGCCGCCTTCTCCGCCTCGTTGGAGGCGAACGCCACGTAGCCGGCCGGCTCGGTCTCGAGGATGAACAGCGACTGCCCGGGGAGGATCATCATCCCCTGCGAGTTGCGATTGATGATCTGCGCCTGGTAGGGCTCGACGGCGCGGATGATCTGGTTGGTGAGCACCTTCGGCTTGAGGCGGTCCTCCTCCTTGGCGCCCATGTGATCAAGGATCGCGCGGCCCGCCGAGCGGACCTCGCCCTGATCGAAGTCGTGGACCTCGAGCAGGCCGTAGGCACGCTCGACCACCTGCAGCGCCGGCACGACCTTGGTCGCCTTCAGCGCCACGTCGGTGACGCGGTTGATCGCGATCCCCGGCGCAATCTCGACGAACAGCGAGGCCATGCCCGGGAGCGGGAGGAAGCCCTTCGCCGTCTTGCCCATGAAGCTCGCGAGCTGCGGCTGGAGCTGATCGAGGAAGATGTAGGTTCGGAGGGTGGTCGACATGGGGTGCGCGGTCCTCGCGCTCGAAAGTTGGCGCACCCTAGCACTTCGCTTCCGGGGGATCAAGCGCTGCTGCGGACTGGGCGGGTCCCTGGGTCCCTCCGCTCACGTAGTCGTAGTCGTAGTCGTAGTCGTAGTCGATTCAGGGGCACTCTCGCGCGGGGGATCACCTCTCCGGCACAAGCGCGTGAGCATCTCCACGATGCGGGTCAGCAGCTCCATGGCCTGTCGCCGGGTGTCTTCCAAGGCGAGTTGCAGGA